>NZ_JAULLN010000027.1:0-115231 GCF_041357655.1 Bradyrhizobium sp. DN3
CTCACATTTCGCTGCGCTCAATGTGAGCCGACCCTCCCCCTCCAGGGGAGGGTGAAGCACTGAAGTCGTGGCTAGAACAAAAACGAAAGGGCGGAAAACAATGCCGAAGATCAATCGGGACGGCGTCGGGATCTATTACGAAGTCCATGGCGAGGGGCCGCCATTGCTGCTCACTCACGGTTATTCCTCGACGTCGGCGATGTGGCACGGGCAGATCGATGCGCTCGCGAAAGACCACAAGCTGATCTTGTGGGACATGCGCGGCCACGGCCAGTCCGACTATCCTGACAATCCCACCGCCTACAGTGAAGCGCTGACGGTCGGCGACATGGCGGCGATCCTCGATGCGGTCGGCACTGAGCGCGCCATCATCGGTGGTCTCTCGCTCGGCGGCTACATGTCGCTCGCCTTCTATCGCGCGCATCCAGAGCGCGCCCGCGCGCTGCTCATCATCGACACCGGCCCCGGTTTCAAGAAGGACGACGCCCGCGAAGCCTGGAACGTGCGGGCGCTTGCCACCGCCGACCGGCTGGATCGCGAAGGCCTCGACGTCTTGAAATCGGCGACGCGCGAACGCGCCAGCGCCAGCCATCGCAACGCCAGGGGGCTGGCGCTCGCCGCGCGCGGCATGCTGACCCAGCGCGACGCGCGCGTGATCGAGCTATTACCCGAGATCAAGGTGCCGTCGCTGATCGTGGTCGGCGCCGACGACACGCCGTTCCTGGCGGCGTCCGACTACATGGCGGCAAAGATCCCCGGCGCACAAAAGGTCGTGATCCCCGGCGCCGGACACGCCGTCAACATCGATCAGCCCAAGGCTTTTGTTGACGCGGTCGAGCCTTTCCTGAAGAACTTGCCGGGATAGGCCGATCAAGCAAGGACGTAGGCGATGAAGCTGATGATGCTGGCTGCTGGCATGATGTTGCTATCGATGCCTGCGCAGGCCGAGCCGTTCGGCACCATGCCGCCGCGCCGGCCCTTCGTCGCGACCTTGTCGAACAACACGCCGCTCGCCTTCGGCATGGATGCCGAGCAGACCGCGCGCGCCCTGGGGCAGCCGCTGCAATATGTGCGGGGGCGCCCCGGCAACGAGATCTACCTCGCTTTGCGCAACATCGGCGGCAGCGGCTTGATCCCTTACCGCCACCGCCTGTTCCTGCAATTCCGCCAGGGACGGCTGGCAGGATGGAAGGAGGATTACGGCGAGAACTGGATGTGGGAGTGACAGCGGCTGCGCAACTTCCGCCCCTCATCCTGAGGAGCTTGCAAAGCAAGCGTCTCGAAGGATGAGGGGCGAGAGTGAATTCGCGACAACCAACAAGGACAACCCGCGTGGGACAAGACATCAAGCTGACGGCTTCGGACAATTTCCAGCTGGGCGCCTATCGCGCCGATCCCTTGGGCACGCCGAAGGGCGCGGTGGTGGTGATCCAGGAGATCTTTGGGGTCAATCACCACATCCGCTCGGTCTGCGACCGTCTCGCGGGGGAAGGCTATGTCGCGATCGCGCCGTCAATCTTCGACCGGACGTCGCCGAATTTCCAGTCCGGCTATTCGCCCGATGAGATCGCGGAGGCGCGCAAATTCGTCGCCAATCCGGACTGGGCCGCGATGCTGCGCGATACCCAGGCGGCGATCGATGCGGCCAGAAGCGTCGGCCCGGTCGGCATCATCGGCTTTTGCCTTGGCGGCAGCGTCGCCTTCGTTGCGGCGACGCGGCTGTCGGGCCTGAAGGCCGCGATCGGCTATTACGGCGGCGCCGTCGTGCGCTTTGCCGATGAGACGCCGAAGGTGCCGACGCAACTGCATTTTGGCGAGAAGGATGCCGGCATTCCCCTGACCGACGTCGAGACCATCAAAGCGAAGCGGCCCGATGTGGAGGTCTTCGTCTATCCGGGCGCGCAGCACGGCTTCCATTGTGACGAGCGGGCGAGCTATGACAAGGCCAGCGCCGACATCGCCTGGCCGCGCAGCATGGCATTTTTCGCGAAGCATTTGACGAAGTAGCGCGCCACTTGCCGCCGTCATTCCGGGATGCGCCGCGAAGCGGTGCAGGCCCGGAATCCATCGGGCCGCGGAGTTGGTGGAGGAATGGATTCTCTGATGCGCAATTGCGCATCATAGTTCGCGACTTCGTCGCGCCCCGGAATGACTGGGCAGAAAGTTGGGCTGAAGCCTAGAACCAGCGCTCGCCGACGAACACGGTGTCGCCCGGCGCAAGCGGCGTGCCGAGCGGGACGACGGCGCGCATCGCGCCGCCATTTTCGGTGTGCGTGACGGTGACGACGTCGCGCTTGGCGCGCGGCGAGAAGCCGCCGGCGATGGCGACCGCGCTTTCGACCGTCATGTTCGGCACGTAAGGATATTGGCCGGGCGCGAGAACCTCGCCGAGAATGAAGAACGGGCGATAGGCCTCGATCTCGACGGCGACCGAGGGCTCGCGGATATAGCCGTTGCGCAGGCGTGCGGCGATTTCGCCGGCGAGGCCCGCCGTGGTGCGGCCGCGCGCGGGCACCGCACCGATCAGCGGCATGGTGATGGAGCCGCCGGCGTCGATCGCATAGCTGTTGGTGAGACCTTCTTGGCCGTAGACCACGACGCGAAGCCTGTCGCCGGCGTCGAGATGATAGGACGAGTCATAGCGCGCCGGCGCCGCCATCGGCGCGGCGTAGCCGACCGGCATGGGCGCGGGCGAAGAGGCAAAGGAATTGCGCAGCGCGCCGATGGCGCCGCCGCCATCGGCGACGACGACCGGCTGCGGCGCGCTGTAGGGCTGACCATAGGCCATGGAGTCGAGATCGGCGCGCGGCGGCATCACCGCGACGGGGCCGGCGGTCTGCATGCAGCCGCCAAGGGCAAGCGCGGCGGACGCGGCCACGGACGCTGCCAAGATCGACCATCGAAACGCGCGTGCAACCGGCACCGGACCTATCCCTCGAAACGAGACGGCTCCAGTCTTGCACCGGTTATGGTTAATAAAGCGTTGCGGGGGTTGTTGGACGCATGAGTGCGACAAGGCCCCTGGTGCGCTCCCTCTCCCGCTTGCGGGAGAGGGTCGGGGTGAGGGTGTCTCGACAGAGGGATTCCCAACGAGGAAAGAGCCCTCACCCGCATTGCATCTGCGATGCAATGCGACCTCTCCCGCAAGCGGGAGAGGTGCAGCGAGCCTGTCGCACCAGTGAACGCTTACGCGCTCACACCAACCCCGATCGGGCAGGACACACCGGTGCCACCGAGGCCGCAATAGCCGGCGGGATTCTTCGCCAGATATTGCTGATGGTAGTCTTCGGCGAAGTAGAATTCGCCGGCGGGCGCGATCTCGGTGGTGATGGCACCGATCCCTTTTGCGGCGAGCGCCTTCTGATAGAGCGCTTTCGATTCCTTGGCGGCCTTCTTCTGCGCGTCGCTGAAGGTGTAGATCGCGCTGCGGTACTGCGTGCCGACGTCGTTGCCCTGGCGCATGCCCTGCGTCGGGTTGTGGCTCTCCCAGAACGTCTTCAAGAGCCTCTCGTAGGAGATCTTGTTCGGATCGAACACGACCAGCACCACTTCGGTATGAGCGGTGCGGCCCGAACAGACCTCTTCATAGGTCGGGTTCGGCGTGTGACCGCCGGCATAACCGACCGCGGTCGCGTAGACGCCATCGCCGAGCTCCCAGAACTTGCGCTCGGCGCCCCAGAAGCAGCCGAGACCGAACACCGCCTGCTCGAGACCGGCGGGATAAGGCGGCTGCAGCTTCACGCCGTTGACGAAATGGGTGGTCGCGGTCGGGATGGCTTGCGCACGGCCGGGCAGCGCCTCAGTTGCGCTCGGCAATGCGGTGGTCTTGCGCATGAACAGCATGATGGGTCTCCGAAACGAGCTGTCCGTCGCGTGGGCGAGCTCAAGAGGTCGAGCGCTCAGGCGTGCTCGCGATCAGGTGGGAATATAGGCATCTACGCAAAGGGAGGCAGCTTTGTTACGCGGCCCGCGCGCGCTCAATCCCGGGAATTGAAGGCTCAATCCCGGGAATAGCCGATCAGCGGTTTGCGCGGGCGGAACAGGATCATCAGCAAAATGCCGAGAATGCCGAGGACGGCGAAGACCGGCTGATCCAGCACCAGGCGGATCACCGAAGTCCAGAGCCAGGGCGCCTTGGCCTCGACCCAGGTCCGGAACGCGGTCTGGCTGGCCTGATTGATGTCGTTCCAGAACTGGCCGAACCGGGTGAATTTGAGGGTCTCGTCGGCCACCCAGCGGGCGCCGTCATAGACCATGAAGATGAACCCGCCAGCGAGCAGCAACAGCCCAATCAGTCGGAAAAAGCCGCGGATCATGCCTCACCTGCCATGGTCGTCCGATCGGACGACCCTCCAGAATGTTGCCAGCCAATAGCCGGGCGACGGCAGAAATTCAACCTCTTCAGGGCGTTACGGCCCGCCTCCAGCCCGTTCGAGGCCGGTTTTCCAGCTCCCGAAAGCGTTGACGGTGCGAAAGACCCTCTCTATAAGGGCGCCAACTGGCGGTGGGCGCAATCCTGCCGCCGCTGTTCTTTGAGCAGGTGCAGGCTCTTTGAGGCCTCATGTTCCCGGGACAGCCCAGCAACCGAACACCCTAAATCCGAGCGTCGATTCAGCGGTCAAGCAGCCGGCGCTACCCGACCAAGACGCGACCGGTACCGCAAAGGACATTGAGACCATGGCCAATACCACTTCCGCCAAGAAAGCGACGCGCAAGATCGCCCGCCGCACCGCCGTCAACAAGTCGCGCCGCACCCAGATGCGCGGCGCCGTGCGCACCGTCGAGGAAGCCATCAAGACCGGCGATCGCGCCGCTGCCGTCAAGGCGCTGGCGAATGCCGAGCCGGCCTTGATGCGCGCCGCCCAGCGCAACATCATTCACAAGAACAACGCCAGCCGCAAAGTCTCGCGCCTCACCGCGCAGATTGCCAAGCTCGCGAAGTAGTCTTCCGGCATCCGATCGGTCGATCCGATCGGCGCGTCAAACAGCCCGGCATCGCGCCGGGCTTTTTTGTTGGCTGTCATATTCAGGCAAGCAGCCACGGCACGATCGATCCTCGGATTGGAAGATCTGCAACGTCTGCGCTATTCTTCGTTCCGTAGTTTTACTGCCGAAATTTTGCAACAGCGGAAACCTTCACCGCGTTGCAAAAACCCTTGTGCTGCGGGCTCGAATTGAATCCGCGGGCGACGAAAGCTCTGCACACCGTAGATTCACAGGAACGCGTCTCGGCGTGGAGTTACCCTGCAAAACGAGTCTCGAAAAGCGATGACTCAATAATCACTTATCAACATAGCAGCGAGAAGCATTTGGAAAATTCGCTCGCGCGTCGGGTGCGTGACGAATTTTTAAAAGTTTTTTGGCGTAGGCGGAGAATTGTCACACGAGGCGCGGCGTTTTCGATTCTGCGCACGAATCCAAAAACTTGCTTCGGAGCCTGTGAACAACTCGCGCGCGGCGTTAACGCAGATCAAGTTTTTTGGCGCCTCAAGTGTGAATCAATTTCGTTGCGAGTCTTTCCGCTTAGTGTATTCCTTAAGTCGTTCGCGGCGCCCACGATCTTGAGACCAGCGCGGTTTTGGAAACGGGGCGAGCGTGCAAATCGGCGGCGGTGTGCACGTAGGCGACGCTTCAACAAGCGATTGTCGGTTCGAAACCCATAGCAATGTGGGAATGGTAGCTCTTTGTCTGAATGTCTCCAAGCGGGATCTCAAATGCCCCGCTCGCGCCAGGCGCAAATGAGAGACGTCGTAAAGCTACCCCGATAGGCGCGAGGCGAAGCCGAACGAACGGCGAGTACAGACGGGCAGGGCATCCGCGACTGGGGCTTTCAGGGGCGGCTGTCTTTTCACACGCAGGACCTTGTCGTGAGCAATCACGGCGGGACGGGGAGGTATCATGTCCTACGGATTCAACGCGGTATTGACACAGTTTCGTTCTTTCGACGATGCCGTCTCCGATCCGTCAAGCGACCAGCCTCCGACGTGTGAGGGCGCGCAGAGTACGCGCTGACCTCGCGACCCCTCCATCTCCGACATCGCTGATCTGACCCGCGGCGTTTCCGCCGAACGGTCGAGCCATGTCTGATGATGGACTCGCTTGAGGTCGCGCCATCCCAGGGATTTCGGCAGGAACCCTGCATGGCGCTCACAACGCAACCTTATCTCTCAAGAGAAGTTTTCTGACGATGACAATGGAACAGGATCGCTGGTCACGCGTGAAGGGTCGGCTGCGCTCGAGCGTTGGCGAAGACGTTTACACGAGCTGGTTTGCGCGCATGGATCTGGAAGGCGTGCAGGACGAGAGCGTGCGACTCTCGGTGCCGACGCGCTTCCTGAAGAGCTGGATTCAGGCCCATTATGCCGAGCGCGTGCTGTCGTGCTGGCAGGCCGAGATGCCGGAAGTGCATCGTATCGATCTCACGGTCCGCTCGGCGGTGCGCCCGGTCGCGCAGCCGAAGGAAGCGCCCGCCCCGGTCGAGGCGCGCCGCGCGCCGACCCCGGAGCTGCGCTCGACCGCGACCGCGCCGGTCTCGGCCAATCACGACGCGCTCGGCGGCTCGCCGCTCGATCCGCGCCTGACCTTCGCGAGCTTCGTCGTCGGCCGCTCCAACACGCTGGCGCACGCCGCCGCGCGCCAGGTCGCCGAAGGACGCCGCGGCGACCCCGTGATGTTCAACCCCCTCTACATCCATGCCGGCGTCGGCCTCGGCAAGACGCATCTCTTGCAGGCGGTGACCTGGGCCGGCAATTCCGGCAACGAGCGCAAGGTGCTGTATCTCACCGCGGAAAAATTCATGTACGGCTTCGTCGCCGCGCTGAAGACGCAGACGGCGCTGGCCTTCAAGGAAGCGCTGCGCGGCATCGACGTGCTCGTCATCGACGATCTCCAATTCCTGCAGGGCAAGTCGACCCAGGCCGAGTTCTGTCACACGCTGAACGCGCTGATCGACGCCGGCCGTCAGGTCGTGATCGCGGCCGACCGTCCGCCGTCCGATCTCGAGAGCCTGGACGATCGCGTCCGCTCGCGGCTCGCCGGCGGCCTCGTGGTCGAGATGGGCTCGCTCGGCGAGGAGCTGCGGCACGGCATCCTCAAGTCGCGCGTTGCCGCGGCCCGCGCCCACCATGCGACGTTCGAGGTGCCCGAGGAGGTGCTGCATTATCTGGCGCGCACCATTACCCATAACGGCCGCGACCTCGAAGGCGCGATCAACCGTCTGCTCGCGCACTCGAAACTCAACAACCGGCCGGTGACGCTGGAAATGGCCGAGCACGAGGTGCGCGACCTGGTCCGGCCGCAGGAGCCCAAGCGGATCAAGATCGAGGACATCCAGCGCGTGGTGGCGCGGCAGTACAACGTCAGCCGCTCCGATCTGCTGTCCTCACGCCGGACCGCCAACGTGGTCCGCCCGCGCCAGGTGGCGATGTATCTCGCCAAGACGCTGACCCTGCGCTCGCTGCCCGAGATCGGCCGCCGCTTCGGCGGACGCGACCACACCACCGTGCTGCACGCCGTGCGCAAGATCGAGGCCCTGGTCTCCAAGGACACGGCGCTGTCCGAGGAAGTGGAGTCGCTGAAGCGCCAGCTTCAGGAATAAACGCCTATTTCTTTCACCTCTCCCCGCATGCGGGGAGAGGTCGGAATGCGCGCGCAGCGCGGATTCCGGGTGAGGGGGACTCTCGGCGTGTCCAACTCTCACCTCCCCTGCGGAGACTCCCCTCACCCCAACCCTCTCCCCGCAAGCGGGGCGAGGGAGCATACCTATGCCTGGGCGGCGGCCTTCGTTTGGGCGGTAAATCGTGGGGAACTGCCTCCGATCCCTTGAATCCGGGGGCCATCCGCGCCACCTTGCGCGACCCTGACAGCTTTGGTCATATCGGCAGGAATGATCCGGCTTTTCGGGGTCTTCGGTGCCGTGGCGCGCGTCCCGCTGCCCGGCCTTCTCAACGCTGTGTTTTCCTTGGGGATCGGGCGAGTAGTGCAATGAAGGTTACGGTCGAACGCGCGCAACTGCTGAAGTCGCTGGGCCATGTCCATCGCGTGGTCGAGCGCCGCAACACGATTCCGATCCTCGGCAACGTGCTGGTCCGCGCCGAGAATGCGAAATTGTCGCTGAAGGCGACCGACCTCGACCTCGAGGTGACGGAGACGCTGCCCGCGGAAACCGCGACCGCGGGCTCCACCACCGTGCCGGCGCACATGTTCTACGACATCGTCCGCAAGCTGCCCGACGGCTCGCAGATCGTGCTGGAGGCCGACGGCGACCGCGCGGTGCTGGCGATCCGCGCCGGCCGCTCGCGCTTCACGCTGCAGACCCTGCCGGAGAATGATTTCCCGGATCTGGCCGCCGGCGACATGTCGCACTCGTTCTCGCTCGCCGCCAAGGACGTCAAGCGGCTGATCGACCGCACCCAGTTCGCGATCTCGACCGAAGAGACGCGCTATTACCTCAACGGCATCTATCTGCACGCCGCCGGCACCGCCAAGGCGGCGACCCTGCGCGGCGTCGCCACCGACGGCCACCGCCTCGCCCAGCTCGACCTGGTCCAACCCAAGGGCGCCGAGGGCATGCCCGGCGTGATCGTGCCGCGCAAGACCGTCGGCGAGGTGCAGCGCCTGATCGAGGACACCGAGGCCGAGATGACGATCGAGCTGTCGCAGGCCAAGATCCGCTTCACCATCGGCAATGTGGTGCTGACCTCGAAGCTGATCGACGGCACCTTCCCCGACTACGGCCGCGTCATCCCGCAAGGCAACGACAAGGAGCTCGTCGTCGACAAGAAGGATTTTGAGAACGCGGTCGACCGTGTTTCGACGATTTCGAGCGAGCGCGGGCGGGCGGTGAAACTGTCGCTGTCGGCGGGCAAGCTGGTGCTGTCGGTGACCAATCCGGATTCCGGCAGCGCGACCGAAGAGCTGGAGGTCGAATACGCCTCCGACGCCCTCGATATCGGCTTCAACTCCCGCTACCTGCTCGACATCGCCGCCCAGATCGAAGGCGACGTCGCAACACTCAGGCTCGCCGACCCCGGCTCCCCCACCCTGGTGCAAGACCGCGACGACAAGAGCGCACTATACGTGCTGATGCCGATGCGGGTGTGAGCGAGGTGCTCCCTCGCCAACGCAGACTGCCTTTAGAGCCGAACGCGATGCGCATTGCTGTGCCCTCTCCCCTTGTGGGAGAGGGCAGCTCCGCTGGAGGAGACACAGTCGGTCGGGTGAGGGGTTAGTGCCGCAGGATCCGTCCCATCGGCCAGTCCCCAAACGTCTCCGCCAATTTGCGAAGAATATGCGGCACGAACCGACGGACGCAGAAGCGGCCATGTGGCGCTTGCTCAGGGATCGTCGGCTCTCCAGCTACAAGTTTCGCCGGCAAGTTCCATTCAAGAACTACGTTCTCGATTTCGTCTGTTTCGACAAGCGCCTCGTGATCGAGATTGACGGAAGTCAGCATGCGGGATCGCAGCGTGATGCAGCTCGCGAAGCCGCACTTTTCGCAGAAGGTTTCTCGGTCGCGCGCTATTGGAACAACGACGTTTTGCAGCAATCCGTGTCCGTATTAGAGGATATTCTTGCAAAGCTTGCCGGGCGGTAAGATACCCCTCACCCGTCGCCTCACTGCGTGAGGCGCCACCCTCCCCCACAAGGGGGGAGGGAAAGCAAAGCCCGGCAATGACGAGCTGATATGACCCCCTCTCGCATTCATCGCCTGACGCTGACGCAGTTTCGCAATTATCGGGCGGCGGGGCTCGAGACGGCGGCTGACATGGTGGCGCTGGTCGGGCCGAATGGGGCGGGCAAGACCAATTGCATCGAGGCGATCTCGTTCCTGTCGCCGGGGCGGGGCTTGCGGCGCGCGACGCTGGAGGACGTCGCCGACAACCAGGGCGATGGCTCCTGGGCGGTGTCGGCGCAGGTCGAGGGCGCGCTGGGGCTGGCGACGCTCGGCACCGGCATCGATGCGCCGCGCACTGACGCCGCCATCAGCCGGCGCTGCCGTATCGACCGCGAGCCGGTCAATTCCGCCGCCAGCTTCGGCGACCACATCCGCATGGTGTGGCTGACGCCGGCGATGGACGGGCTGTTCATGGGCGCGGCCTCGGAGCGGCGGCGCTTCTTCGACCGCCTGGTGCTCGCCATAGACAGCGACCATTCCAGCCGGATCAACGCACTGGAACGCTCGTTGCGCTCGCGCAACCGCCTGCTCGAGGCACGCAATTACGACGATCATTGGTGTGACGCGATCGAGCGCGAGACCGCCGAGCTTGCGGTCGCGGTGGCCGCAACGCGCGGCCAGACCGCGGCACGGCTGACCGGCATGCTCAATGCGCGCGCGCAAGCCTCGGCCTTTCCGTCGGCACAAATCGCGCTCGACGGCTGGATGGAGAACGCGCTGCTTCAGGAGACCGCGACGTCGGTCGAGGACCGCTACCGCCAGATCCTGCGCGACAACCGTCCGCGCGACGCCATCGCCGGCCGCACCACCGACGGCCCGCACCTCACCGATCTCCAGGTCATCTACGCGCCCAAGAGCATGCCGGCGCGCGATGCCTCCACCGGCGAGCAGAAGGCGCTCTTGATCGGCCTCGTGCTGGCGCATGCGACGCTGGTGGCGGAAATGACCGGCATCGTACCGCTGCTGCTGCTCGACGAGGTCGTCGCCCATCTCGATCCGAACCGCCGCGCGGCGCTGTTCGAGGAGCTGAAGAAGCTCGGCGCACAAGTGTGGTTGACCGGTGCGGACCCCGCCGCCTTCGCCGAGATCGGCGCGGGAGGCGAGGTCTTTGACGTCGAGAGCGGACGCGTCTCCGCCCGTAGGTAGGCCGCCACATTGAACCCGCCCGGTTCCGTCAGCGACTAGCTGCCTGAGGCCGCGAGAAGCGGCCGTCGCGCAAGATTTCCAACTCGCGCGATATCCTTGGAGCGTGAGCATGACGACGGTGAGGCCTGGGGTGCGAGCTCCGGCACGATGGCAAGTTTTTGCGTGCGGCCTTGCTCTCTTTGCAAGCTGCCTGCTCGCGGCAAGCGCCGGCGCCTTTGTGTCGAATCTGCCGCCGCTGTTCTCAGCCGCGCTCACGCTGGATCCGGATGCCAAGCTGCCCGCGCCGACCCGCTACAGCTATCGAGGGATCCACACCACCGTGATGCCGGGCATCGAAGCCCCGCTCCGGACCAGGCTCGAAGCCACCGTGCCCGCACGGCTCAGCGACGTCCTCGTGTTCTATCGCACCGAGCTCGGAAAGCTCGGCTGGCAGGAACAGGATGGCACGGTGGTCACCGCCGATCACGTGCGCCTCGACTTCGCCTCCCCAATCGGGCCGGCAGCGCTGGAGCTCGACCGCAAGGCCGGCGGCACCTCGGTCCACCTCGTGCAGAAGAATTCGGTTGTCGCGACCCGCGCAAACGTCCTTCCCGCGCCCGGGCAGGCCAAGCTGGTGTTCAGCAACATCGGCGAGCAGGAAGCCGTGCTCACGATCAACGAGCGGACCATCCCGCGCCCCGCCGGCGCGAACGCCGTCGCGCTGGATCTTGGGCCCGGCAAATACTCCTACAGACTGGGCGTGCCGGACCGCCCGGCCATCACGAACAGTCTCACCGTCGCCGCCGGCGATACCTGGGAGCTCACGGTCGGGCGCGACGGTGAGGCGTGGCCGCCGCTCCAGCTGTATTGAGGGCTCCGAAACTGACCTTTCCGTTCCCACAAATTCAAGGGTTTTCGAGGCCCCAAACGGGCCTTCGAATCGGGCTTTTTGCAGCGCGCTGAATCGGCTTTCGAAAGCCTTGAAAATCGGTCCAAAAACCCTATCTTCCCAAAGGGTTGCGAGGAGATACTTTGCGCTAGGCGCAAACCCTCTTTCATGGCACAAATAGCCTGCAAATCAGCGCCTTTTGCGCCGCTGATTCGGGCGACATCTCAAAGGCCTCTCATGACAGAACCTGCTCGGCAGCCGCGTGCCGAAAACGAGCCCTCCAACGCGAGCGACTACGGCGCGGAATCGATCCGCGTGCTCAAGGGTCTCGATGCCGTCCGCAAGCGCCCGGGCATGTATATCGGCGACACCGACGACGGCTCGGGCCTGCACCACATGGTCTACGAGGTCGTCGACAACGCCATCGACGAGGCGCTGGCGGGTCACGCCACGCGCGTCGACGTCATCCTCAACGCTGACAATTCCGTCACGGTGCGCGACGACGGCCGCGGCATTCCCGTCGACATCCACAAGGGCGAAGGCATCTCCGCGGCCGAGGTCATCATGACCCAGCTGCATGCCGGCGGAAAATTCGACCAGAATTCCTACAAGGTCTCCGGTGGCCTGCACGGCGTCGGCGTCTCCGTCGTCAACGCGCTGTCCAGCAAGCTCGGCTTGCGGATCTGGCGCGACAACAAGGAGCACTACATCGAGTTCGCCCATGGCGATGCCGTGGCGCCGCTCAAGGTCGTTGGCGATGCGCCGGGCAAGCGCGGCACCGAGGTGACGTTCCTGGCCTCGACCGAGACGTTCAAGAACGTCGAATATGATTTCGCCACGCTCGAGCACCGTCTGCGCGAGCTCGCCTTCCTCAATTCCGGCGTCAACATCGCGCTCTCCGACACGCGCCACGCGGTCGAGAAGCGCGAGGAGATGCACTATTCCGGCGGCGTCGAGGAGTTCGTCAAATATCTCGACCGCAACAAGAAGTCCCTGGTGCCCAAGCCAATCATGGTGCGCGCGGAAGCCAACGGCATCGGCGTCGAGGCTGCTTTGTGGTGGAACGACAGCTACCACGAGAACGTGCTCTGCTTCACCAACAACATCCCACAGCGTGACGGCGGTACCCATCTGGCCGGCTTCCGCGGCGCGCTGACGCGCCAGGTCAACGGTTATGCCGAGGCCAATGCGAAAAAGGAAAAGATCGCGCTGACCGGCGACGACTGCCGCGAAGGCCTCACCGCCGTGCTGTCGGTGAAGGTGCCGGACCCGAAGTTTTCGTCGCAAACCAAGGACAAGCTGGTGTCCTCGGAGGTGCGTCCCGTGGTCGAGAACGTCCTCAACGAGGCGCTCCAGGCCTGGTTCGAGGAGCACCCGAGCGAAGCCAAGATGATCGTCGGCAAGGTGATCCAGGCCGCCGCCGCCCGCGAAGCCGCACGAAAGGCGCGCGAGCTGACGCGCAAGAGCCCGCTCTCGGTCTCATCGCTGCCGGGCAAGCTCGCCGACTGTCAGGAAAAGGATCCGGCCAAATCCGAGCTCTTCATCGTCGAGGGCGACTCGGCAGGCGGCAGTGCCAAGCAGGGACGCAACCGCGAATTCCAGGCGGTGCTGCCGCTGCGCGGCAAGATCCTCAACGTGGAACGCGTTCGTTCCGACACGATGCTGAAGAGCGAGCAGATCGGCACGCTGATCACCGCCCTCGGCACCGGTATCGGCGACGAATTCTCCATCGAGAAGCTGCGCTACCACAAGATCATCGTGATGACGGACGCCGACGTCGACGGCGCTCACATCCGCACGCTGCTGCTGACCTTCTTTTACCGGCAGATGCACGACATCATCGACGGCGGCTATCTCTACATCGCCCAGCCGCCGCTCTATAAGGTCTCCAGAGGCAAGTCCGAGCAATACCTGAAGGACGAGCGCGCGCTGGAGGATTACCTGATCGACGCCGGGCTCGACGATTGCGTGTTCGTTCCCGGCACCGGCGGCGACCGCACCGGGCGCGATCTGCGCTCGCTGGTCGACGACGCCCGCGTGGTCCGCAGCATCCTGCGCAATTTGCACAGCCGCTATAACCGCAAAGTGGTCGAGCAGGCCGCCATCACCGGCGTGCTGAACAAGTCGATCTACGGCAATCCCGAGAACGCGGCGGCCGCCGCGCAATACATCGCGAGCCGGCTGGACAACCAGGCCGAGGAGGTCGAGCGCGGCTGGGTCGGGCAATTCGTCGAGGGCCAGGGGTTCCTGTTCGAGCGCACCGTGCGCGGCGTCAAGGAAGCGGCCGTCATCGACGATGCGCTGCTCGGCTCGGCCGAGGCCCGCAAGCTCGACGAGTACACGACGAAGCTCCAGGACGTCTATGCCCGCTCCGGCAAGCTGCGGCGCAAGGACACCGAGCACGTGGTGCACGGTCCGGTCGATCTGTTCGAGGCGGTCACCGATTCCGGGCGCAAGGGCATCGCGCTGCAGCGCTACAAAGGTCTCGGCGAAATGAACCCGGAGCAGCTCTGGGAGACCACGCTCGACACCGAGGCGCGCTCGCTCTTGCAGGTGAAGGTCAAGGAGGTCGACGAGGCCGACGACATCTTCACCAAGCTGATGGGCGACGTGGTCGAGCCGCGCCGCGATTTCATTCAGGAACACTCGTTGAGCGCGACGATCGATATCTAGCGCGCGACGCGTTTTTGCTTGACCGGTGCTGACCGCGAGCAAAGATCACCTCTCCCGTAGGGAGAGGTCGGAGCGCATCGCTAGATGCGATCCGGGTGAGGGGATCTGATTTCACTGGGTGTCGCGGCCCCTCACCCGGATTGCACTGGACGATGCTTCGCATCGCCAGGCGCAATCCGACCTCTCCCCGTCGGGGAGAGGTGAGGCCCCCCTGAACCTCACCTCCCGCCATCGCGACGAAGTGGCATGAACCCGCGGGCCATTCCGGCCGGGAAGCGCTCACGCCATGACCAGCTCCGCAATGACCAGTTCCACCGCGCCATCCCGCCGGCTCGGCATCATCGGCAGCATCGTCGGCGTGCTGGCGCTGATGGCCGCCGTGCTGCCGCGTTGGGTCGTGCCGATCGTGTTTCCGCCGCCGCCAGCGGAGCAGGTCATCGTCGACACGGGACATCGCATCAAGGACCGCGTGATGGCGCGGGTGAAGGGCGTAGAGTATCAGGCTCCCAGGATCGAAAAATCCGCGGCGCGAAGCTGGAGTGAAACCGCATCGGTCACCGCGATCTCGCTCGGCCTGCTCGCTATCCTGCTCTCGGTGCTCGCGCTCATCTTCCGGGAAGAGCGGCTCCTCGCCGCCGTGGCCGCCACGCTCGGCACCGGCGCCATCGCGATCGAAATTTCCTACGTCATGATCGGCGCGCTGATCCTGATTGCCATCCTTTACGTGGTCGGGAATATCATTGGGTTGTTCTAAGGGCCGCCTGTCACAAGCTCCCGAGGGACGGGCTCGAGCCACGGCCATCACAATTGCTCCCGCGCTCAATTCTCTGTAGTTTCCGCCTCCGAAACAGCCCCACCAACAGGACAGCGAGAACCCCGTGGCGCCCATCCAATACATCGTCGAGGGCGGTCACCGGCTCTCGGGCTCGATCGAGCCGTCCGGCAACAAGAACTCGGCGCTGCCGATCATCGCGGCGGCTCTGCTGACCGAGCATCCGGTGACGCTTCAGAACGTGCCGCGGATCCGCGACACCGAGACGCTGGTCGAGCTGATCCGCTCGGTCGGCGCCGCGGCGGAGTGGACCGCGCGCAATACGCTGCGCATCCATGCCAAGAGCATCCGCGCCGCCGATCTCGACCCCGAGCTGTGCGTGCGCATCCGCGCCTCGATTCTGTTGGCGGGTCCCCTGCTCGCCCGCTGCGGCGAAGTGATGCTGCCGCCGCCCGGCGGCGACGTCATCGGCCGCCGACGTCTCGACACCCATGTGCTGGCGCTGGAGCAGCTGGGCGCAAAGGTCACCGCGACCGACCGGCTCGAATTCCGTGCGCCGAAGCTCGCCGGTGCGGACGTGTTCCTGGACGAGCCGAGCGTCACCGCGACCGAGAACGCGCTGGTCGCAGCTGTCGCCGCCGATGGCGTCACTTATCTGCGCAATGCCGCGTCCGAGCCGCATGTGCAGGACCTCGCCAATTTCCTGGTCGCGCTCGGCGCGAAGATCGAGGGCATCGGCACCAACACCATGATCGTGGATGGTCCGGCGACACTGGGGGAAGCGACCTACTCCATCCAGCCCGATCATATCGAGGTCGGCTCGCTGATCGGCCTTGCCGCCGTGACGCGTTCGCCCTTGCGCATTGTGCGTGCCGGTGTCGAGCACCTGCGCTCGATCCGCATGGGATTCGAGCGGCTCGGCATCGTCTGCCGCGTCGAGGGCGACGACCTCATCGTGCCCTCGAATCAGACGCTGAAGATTCAGGACGATTTCGGCGGCCACGTGCCGAAGCTGGAGGACCAGCCCTGGCCGGCCTTCCCGGCCGATTTGATGTCGATCGCGATCGTCACCGCCACGCAATGCGAGGGCGTGATCCTGATGTTCGAGAAGATGTTCGAATCGCGGATGTTCTTCGTCGACAAGCTGATCGCGATGGGCGCGCGCATCGTGCTGTGCGACCCGCATCGCGCCATCATCGCCGGCCCCAGCCGCCTGCGCGGTGCGCCGATGACCTCGCCCGACATCCGCGCCGGCATGGCGATGCTGCTCGCCGCGGTCTGCGCCGAGGGAACCTCGACCATCAACAACGCCGACCAGATCGAGCGCGGCTACGAGCGCATCGAGGAACGGCTGAACGCGCTGGGTGCGAAGATCAAGCGCGTGCCGGAACGGAAGGGCTAGGGCTGCTTTCTTCCTTCTCCCCTTGCGGGAGAGGGTGAAAAGCTTCGCACCATCTCGTGCCCCGAACGCAGTATCGTAGGGTGGACAAAGCGAAGCGTGCCCACCGCTTCTGTTGCGATGTTGGATCGATGGTGGGCACGGCGCAAGCGCGCCTTTGCCCACCCTACGATTCCGAGCTAGCGGATAGAGACCCATCACCCGTCTCGCCGCTATCGCGAGCCCCCTCTCCCGCAAGGGCCCCCTCTCCCGCAAGGGGAGAGGGTAAAAAAGCACGGGCCATGTTTTCGACGTGTGGCTGTGCTAGGGACCGGCCATGCTCGACACCGTCCAACGTCATTCGCAGCCGCAAGCCGGCGCGCCGTCAAACCATCTCGCCGATGAATTCGCCGAGACGTTGCGGCTGGCCGTGCCGATGATGCTGACGCAGCTCGGGCAGATCGCGATGATCACGACCGATCTCGCGATGATCGGCCGGCTCGGCGAGGACGCGGTGGCCGCGGCGGCGCTAGCGCACACGGTCTATTTCGTCAGCTTCACCTTCGGGCTCGGATTGATGTCGGCGGTGTCGCCGCTCGCTGCGCAGGCCTTCGGCGCCGGCGACATCAGGCTGATCCGCCGTTCCTTGCGCGTCGGGTTGTGGGTCGCGCTGCTGATCTCGCTGCCGATGATGGCCTCGCCGCTCTATGGCGAGCAGATCCTGCTCGCGCTCGGACAGGCGCCGGATTCCGCCGCACTGGCCCAGCGCTATCTCAACGGACTGGCCTGGGGCATTGCGCCGGCACTCGGCTTCATCGCGCTGCGCAGCATGATGAGCGCGGTGAACCGGCCGCAGACACCGCTGTGGATCACGCTCGCCGCGATCCCTGCCAATGCCGCGCTGGTCTATGTTCTGATTCATGGCCTGTTCGGCCTGCCGAAGCTCGGCTTGTTCGGCGCGGGGCTTGCGACCACGCTGGTCAATCTCGGCACCTTCCTCGCCGCGCTCGCTATTGCCGCATGGCGAAAGCCGTTCGCGGACTATCACCCGCTCGCCCATCTCTGGCGGATCGACTGGCCCCTGATGCGCCAGCTCATCGCGATCGGCGCGCCGATCTCGTTCTCGCTGCTGATGGAATACGGCCTGTTCTCCTCGGCGGCGCTGCTGATGGGGCTGATCTCGACCACCGCGCTCGCCGCGCATCAGATCGCGCTCCAGGTCACGGCCGTGCTGTTCATGGTGCCGCTCGGCATCGGCATGGCCGCCACCGTGCGCGTCGGCCACGCCTTCGGCCGCAACGAGCCGGCCAGCGTCCGGCGCGCGGGGCTCGTTGCCGCCGTGCTCGGCATTGCGTTCGTCGCGGCCCTGACTGTCGCGATCATCCTCGGCCGCTATGAGCTGGGACGGCTGTTCTTCGGCAGCAGCGAGGCCAGCGCGCCGACCGTCGCGCTGACCGCGACACTTTTGCTGGTCGGCGCGACTTTCTTCATCGCCGATGCGCTCCAGACCATCATGGGCGGCGCCCTGCGCGGCATCAATGACACCCAGATGACGCTTGTGTTCGCAGCAACAGGCTATTGGTGCGTCGGCTTCCCGATCGCCTGGGTCCTCGCCTTCCACGCCAGCCTCGGCGCGGTCGGCGTCTGGATCGGGCTGTCGATCGGATCGTTCGTTTATGCCGGCCTGTTGATCTTGCGCTTTGGCATGCTGACGCGCAAACTGGCGGGATGACAGGCTCGGTTCGCGAAGTCACACCCGATGTCGATGCCGGCGCTGTGCTATCAGGCGCGCAGTTCATCGATGCCTTTCGTGTAGAGGTCGACGCGACGCAATTGAGCGCCCGCGAGGCCTGCACCCGAATGGTGCTGCACGGGCCGCGCTGGATCGATGCGCTGACGCGCTTGCGCAACATCCTGGTGAAACCCTTCGGACTGAAGACGTCAGGCGAAGGTGCTCCGGCTCCGTACGGGATGATCGGCCTGTTTCCAGTGCTGAGCGAAACGCCGGAGCAGCTCATCGCCGGGTTTGACGACTACCATCTCGATTTCCGCGTCGTGGTTGACGTCGCCGGCGACGGGGCGGACCAGCAGGTGACATTGACCACGTTGGTGCGGACCAACAATCTGCTCGGGCGTACCTACCTCACGCTGATCGTACCGTTCCACAAGCTCGTGGCCCGCAGCATGATGGGAGACATCGTGGAGCCGGCCCGATGACGCTGTCCGTCGATCTCTTCTACTCCTACCGCAGTCCCTTCAGCTATCTGGCCCTGCCCAAGACACTGAAGCTCGTCGCCGAGTATGACCTCGCGGTAAACCTGCGGCCGGTCTACCCGCTCGCGGTCCGCGTGCCCGGATTCTTCAAGAAGGCCAGCCCGAACTTCATTCGCTATGTGGTGCTCGACAGCACGCGTGTGGCGCAGCACGAGGGCATTCCGTTCCGCTTTCCAAGGCCCGATCCGATCGTGCAGGACAAGACGACGCTCGACGTTGCGGCGGAGCAGCCTTACATCCACCGCCTGACCCGGCTGGGCGCGATGGCGCAGCTCGAGGGCCGCTCGCTCGAATTCACACATGCGATCGCGCGCGTGCTATGGGACGGTTCGGTGGCGGGATGGAACGAGGGCGCTCATCTCGCGCGCGCGGCCGAGAAGGCCGGCTTCGATCTTGCCGCCATGGATGCCGCAATCACCGCTGACCCGGATCGCTACGAGCAGGTGATCGCGGAGAACGAGAAGGACCACGCCGCGTCGGGACATTGGGGCGTGCCGACCTTCGTGTTCGAGAACGAGCCGTTCTTCGGCCAGGACCGCATCGACCTCTTGGTCTGGCGCATGCAGAGCAAGGGGCTGAAGCGGCGCTAGCTCACTCCGCCACCCGCGCGGGCTTGTCGGCCGCTGCCTCCGACCATTCGCCGACGACGCGGTCGAGATCGCAGAGGTTCTGGTGCATCTGCTCCAAGGAGAAGCCGAGGGCGAAGAAGCGCTCGGCGGTGTCGCTGGGCTGGCCGCGGATCAGACCATCGTGACGGACGGCGGCGACCGCCTCGGCGTAATGCTGGAGCGCAACGTGGACCGGATGGAGCGGCGGCGCGCCGGCGCCCTCCCGCAAGGCCGCAGCGGCCGAGCGCAGGAAGCGGGCGATCACGGTCGAGACCTCCGTCAGCGGAGCTGCGAGCCGCGTCTGCACGTCGGCCGGCAGCGGCACCACAGTGGCGCGGCCAATCATCACGACATCATGCCGCAGCCGCAGGATGGTTCGCAGCAAAGGACCGGTATCCGGCCCGCTCGACAGCCGCGCGGCGCGCTCGCGTTCGGCTTCGGCGCCAATCGCGTTGAGGCTGACCATCGCAGTGCCGATGCCGTCCTGGATCCGGTGCAGCGCGTCGTTGTCGCGGCCGCGCGTGAGGCCCGCGAGCAGTTCGGTGAAAGCATCGGCGATCAGTTCGAGCAGTCTTGCTGCGCTGGCGCGGATCTGCCGCACCGCGCGCGAGGGCAGCACCAGGAAGGAGACGAGCAGGCCCGTGATGGCACCGACCGCGACCTCGCTGACGCGATCGATCGCCGAGGTCATGGGATCGGAGTGATGCATGGTCGGAACCAGGAGCACGATCACGGCGGTGACCGTCGCGGCGCTGAGGCTCGGATTGATCGCGGCGATGAAGGCGAGCGGGGCGACCGAGAGCACCAGAAGCCCCAACAGGCCCGCTTCACCGGAGTACGGGATCAGGATCGCGATGGCGCCGCCATAGATGGCGCCGCCGATGGTGCCGAGCATGTAGTCGCGCGTCGCCTTCAGCGAGCGGCCGACGCTCATCTGGGTCACGATCAGCGAGGTCAGCACCGCCCAGAGCGGCAAGAGCAGATGCAGCGCGGTGGCGATGGCATAGGCCGCTACCGCCGCCACGGTGACCCGGATCGCCAGCCCCAATTGCGTCCGTCGCGCCCGAATCCGGTCGAACAGCTCTCTTGCGCGTGTCATCGTCAACGTCCCGGTCCGATCCTCTTGCGCCAGGCAAAAGCATGGCTGATGCCCGCCCCCGCTAGGCCGCTTGAAAGGCGAAATCAGCCCGCCTAACTTGCCGGCCAAAGCGAGGAAACACGATGGCCCACGAAACCGCAACGCTCGCCGCCTATGTCTTCAATCTGAAATATCAGGATATTCCGGCGGAGGTGCTGGATCGCGCCAAAGTGCTGACGCTGGACTTCCTCGGCAGCGCCATCCGCGCCCGCAGCGAGGCGGAATCGACCCCGTCGATGCTAAAGACGCTGGAAGCGCTCGCGCTCGATGCCAAGGGCGAATCCACCGTGTTCGGCGACAGCAAAACCTGGACGCCGGCGGTGGCGGCCCTGCTCAACGGCGCGCTGGGACATTCGCTCGACTTCGACGACACGCACGCGGATTCCTCGCTGCATCCGAGCGCGCCGGTGGTGCCGGCCGCCTTCGCGGTCGGCGAGATGGTCGGCGCGTCGGGCCGCGACGTGCTGACCGCGATCGTTGCAGGCTATGAAGTCTGCTGCCGGCTCGGCAATGCGCTCGACCCGACCTCACACTACGCGCGCGGTTTTCATCCGACCGCGACCGCCGGCACCTATGGCGCGGCCGCGGCCGCCGCAAAACTGTTCGGCCTCTCCGAGAAGCAGATCATCGCCGCCTTCGGCGTCTCCGGCAGCCAAGCTGCCGGATCGCTGCAATTTCTGGTCAACGGCGCCTGGAACAAGCGCTACCAGGTCGGCGCCGCCGCGATGAACGGCGTGATCGCCGCGACACTGGCGCGCAACGATTTCGTCGGCGCGACGGAATCGGTCGAGGGCAAGCACGGCCTGCTCGCCGGCTACACCGACGATGCGCATCCGGGCAAAGCGGTGGCCGAGCTCGGCAAGAGCTACGAGACGATGAAGATCGGCGTCAAACCCTATCCGAGCTGCCGCTACACCCATGCGGCGATCGACGCGCTGATCGCGATGCGGCGCGAGCACAATCTGACGCCGGACCAGGTCAAGCGTGTCGAGATCGGCCTGCATCGCAACGGCATCACGCTCACCGGCGATGCCGCGACCAAGCGGCATCCGACCTCGATCGTCGGCGGCCAGTTCTCGATGTTCTTCACCGGCGCACTCGCACTCGACCAGGGCTCATTCGGCTGGGACGATTACAACCGCCTTGGCGATGCCGCCATCGACGCCCTCGCCGACAAGTTCGACGTGGTGCAGGACGATCGCCTCGAAATCGGCCGCACCCATCCGTTCGGCGCCCGCGTCAGCATCACAACGGACGATGGCGTGCATGAGCGGCTGTATGCCGATCCCTCGGGCGAGCCGAATTCGTTCCCTGACACGCAGGCGATGCAGCAGAAGTTTTTGACTCTGGCGCGGCCCGTGCTGAACGCGCGCGCGGAGAAGTTTGCGGATGCTATCATGACGCTGGAGCGGTTCGATCGGGTGGCGAAGGCGACGGAGCTGGGGAGGCAATAGCTCGAGCGCGCATGCTCACCCTCCCCTGGAGGGGGAGGGTCGCTTCGCATGAAGCAAAGCGCAATGCGAAGCGGGGTGGGGTGATCTCTCCACACGGGCACTGCTTCAAAGGATAGACCGTCACCCCACCCCGCTCGCGCTGCGCGCGATCGACCCTCCCCCTTCAGGGGAGGGTAAGAAGCGCCGCACCGCTCCTCTCAATCCGCCCCCGCCATTTTCCCCTTCTCGCGCGTTGCGGCCACCACATCGCGCACCAGATCGAACACGCCATCTGCTTCCGGCGGCCAGTTCGGCGAGCGTCCCATGCGCACGATCACCAGCCGCTCGGACGGGATCACGATCGTGTACTGCCCGATCGTGCCCTTCGCGAAGAAGGCATCGCGCGGCCAGCCGTGCGCGATGCGAAACTTCGCGCCAAAGCTGTCGCCCTGGTTGGTCCAGAAGCCGGCACCGATGCCAACCCAGGCCTTCGGCGTGGGCGAGGACGAATAGCTCACCCAGCCCTCGGGCAGGATGCGCTTGCCGCCGGCGACGCCGTCATTGAGATAGAGCTGGCCGAAGCGCGCCCAGTCGCGCGCCGATGCCAGCATCTCGCTCGAGCCCTCGATCGTGCCTGAAGCGTCGAGCTGGAGCGTGACATGGCGCATGCCGAGTGGAACGAACAATTCGCGGCGCGCGAAGCGCAGTGCATCTGCGGGATGTCCGCCGGCCGCATTGCGGATCAGATGCGAGAGCATGATGGTGTTGCCGTCATGATAACTCCACGCCGTGCCCGGCGCGGTCGCGAGCGGCATGCTCGCGGCATAGGCGGCCATGTCATCTTCCACGAACTTCATGCGGTTCACCGGCTCGAAGGCGGAGCTGAGCGAGGCCTGCAACGAGCTGCCGAGCGCCAGACCTGCGGTGTGGCGCAGCAATTGATCGACGCTGATGGCATGGCGCGGGTCATCCGGATGCTTCCAGGCGGCGACCGGCGCGGGCCCGTCGAGCTTCAGCTTGCCCTGGTGCACCAGCACGCCCGTGAGCGCCGAGATCACCGATTTGGTCATGGAGAAGCCGAGCAGCGGCGTCTCCGGCCCGATGCCGTCGGCGTAGCGCTCGGCGATGACGCGGCCCGCCTTCATCACGACGATCGCGCGGGTGCGGCGATAGGGCGGCTGTGCCGGCTCGGCAAAGGCGCGGTCGAGCGCGGTAGCAAGCTCGGGACTTTGCGGCGGCACGATAGCAGGGCTGGCGATCTCAGGCAGCAGCGCGGGCTGCCTGTCGTCCTGCGGCGGCATGACGTCGGCGAGCGGCTCGTCATGCGCGAGCGTGCAGCCGAGCCCCTCGCGATAGACGGCATGGCTGCGGCCGAGGCCAAACAGTGTCACCGTAACGTCCTTGCGCACGCGGTCGACGCGATACTCCATGGCCCAGCTGATCAGGCCGGTGCCGGGCATCGCATCGTTGGTCTCGGTGAAGGTGCGCTGCGGATCGAGGCCGGAGACGAAGGTCTCGGAGCACAGGATGCCGGCGACAAAGCCGGTGGCGATCTTCGGCACGTCGCCGGCGCGGGCTGCGCCGAGCGCGAGACCGGCACAGGCGATGGTGGTGAGGAGGACGATCTTGCGGCGGCGGGTCACGGGCTGTCTCCGGCTTGGGGCGTGTGCCGGAGACGAAGCAGGAGACATGGGATATGTGCTCGCCGGATTTGGAAAATGGCGTGGCTGGATTTGGCCGGGACTGATCGATTCTGAAATAACGCAACAGATCCAACAGCTTGAAAATTGGGCTGGTCTGTCGCACCGGGGACGGTGGACCCTCCTCGCCCCGCTTGCGGGGAGAGGGTTGGGGTGAGGGGGAGCCTCCGCGGGGACGGCGACAGACGGACTCGCGGAGGCTCCCCTCACCCGAAATTTGCTCCGCAAATTCCGGCCTCTCCCCGCAGGCGGGGAGAGGCGAAGAGCCCATCACGCCGTGCTCGCTTTAAGCCGCCGATATTCCGTCGGGGTCACGCCGGTCACCGCCTTGAAGGCGCGGTTGAAGGGGCCGAGGGACTGGAAGCCGGCATCCATGGCGATGGTGATGACGGGGACTTCGGCCTGGGCGGGATCGGCGAGTGCGGCCTTGGCTTCCTCGATCCGGTGATTGTTGAGGAAGACGTTGAAGTTGCGATAGCCGAGGCGCTGGTTGATCAGCCGGCGCAGCCGGTATTCGGGAATTTTCAGCCGATTCGCCAGCACGCCAATGGTGACGTTCTCCTGGCGATAGATCCGCTCGTCCGCCATCAGCCGCATCAGGGCATCGATGAGCTTCTGGTCGGCGGCGTCTTCTGCCGCCGGGGCTTGGCTCAAAACCAGCGGCGGCGCGGCCTCCGCGGCCACCGGAAACAGGTCGGCACCATCGACGCGCATCATCGCATAGGCGATGGCCGCAACGATGCAGGCGAGCACGCCCGCATTGATCGTGTCGGCGAGTTCGCCAACCTCCGTTCCGGCCACGACAATCTGGAGCAGCGCGTTCAGCCCGCCATAGAGCGCGGCCGCGCAGACGATGAAGACGCGAACGCGGCGGCGGCGCTCGACCAGATCGGCCGACCACGAACTGATCGTCTGCACCACCGCGAGCGCAATGAAACCGAGCACGATCAGATTGACGACGGTGACGGCAAGCCGGACGTTTCCGCCCGGTGCGATCCAGAGACAGTTGACGAAGCTGAACGCGGTCACCAGTCCCCAGATCAATCCGTGCCACCAGCGCAAGCGAAACTCGTCGTCGAACAGCGCGCGCGTGAACAGCCAGAACACCACGATGTTGCCCGTCGACAACGCAATCAGCGGCGCATGCCAGGCCGGCACCAGCGACGACACGCCGACCGAATAGCTCGCAGCATGCGCGGCCGAGCCGATCGCGAAGCCAGCGCCGAGCCGGGCTGCCAGCACGTGTCCGAAATCAGAGACGAGCGACGCGCCTAGCACAAGCAGCAGCGCCACGGACGCGGCGCGAAATGCGAGTTCTGTTGCGGCAAATGTCATCGGGCGATGCGACGGTCGCGATTGAAATCAGCCGAACATCCTTCGTCAGGCGTATTTTTTCAAGGACCATCCGCACCACAACTGTCATCGCCCGGCTTGACCGGGCGATCCAGTACTCCGAGACGACAGTGATTAAACCGATTGGCCGCAGCGTACTGGATTCCCCGCTTTCGCGGGGAATGACAGCGGTGGGTGAGGCGATAGTTCTGCACATGGCGCTATTGCGGTCCGCGACGTTGAGCCCAGGCTTTGTCGCGACGGCGCTGCAAATTCCTGCTAGTCTCGCATCCAACAAAGCCAAAAGGAGTCCACCCATGAGCTGGCAACCCTCCAACGATCCCGTGCTCGGCGATCCCATGTCCTGCGATGCGCTCGATCTCGTCATCGTGCCTCGCACGCGCGATCTCGGCGACGGATTTGAGGTGCGGCGCGCATTGCCGCACGGCAAGCGGCAGATGGTCGGGCCGTTCATCTTCTTCGATCATTTCGGACCGGTGCAGTTCGTCTCCGGCAAGGGCATGGACGTGCGGCCACATCCACATATCGGGCTTGCCACCGTCACCTACCTGTTCGACGGCGCGATCATGCATCGCGACAGCGAAGGCAACGTCCAGGAGATCGCGCCCGGCGCGATGAACCTCATGACCGCCGGGCGCGGCATCGCCCATTCCGAGCGCACACCGGACGCGCAACGCGCCTCGGGCCAGAAGATGCTGGGCTTGCAAAGCTGGATCGCGTTGCCGGCGGGATCCGAGGAGATCGCACCGTCGTTCCAGCATTATGCGGCAGGCGATTTGCCGATGATCTCCGAGCGCGATTTTACCGCGCGGGTGATCGCGGGCTCCTCGTTCGGCATCACCTCGCCAGTGTCGATGGTCTCGCCCTGGTTCTACACCGAGGTCACGGCGGCGGAAGGCGCGAGCGTGCCGCTCGATCCCGATCAGGAGGAACGTGCGATCTACCTGGTCGACGGCGAGGTCGAGATCGCGAACGAACGCTACGAAGGGCCGCGGCTGCTGATCTTCCGTCCGGGCGACCGCATCACCGTGAAGGCACTGAAGGCGACCCGGATGATGTTTCTCGGCGGCGATGCACTGGAGGGTCCGCGCCACATCTGGTGGAATTTCGTCTCCTCCAGCAAGGAGCGGATCGAGCAGGCCAAGCAGGACTGGAAAACCGGCCGCTTCGCGGCAGTTCCGCAGGAACATGAGTTCATTCCGCTGCCGGAATAGGCTAATCGGGTTTCCGGCCGCACTGTCAGCCGCGGCCGGATTTCTTGCGTGAAGGCTTTGCCGATGACCACCATGCTCTCCAGCGACCTGCCCCTCCCCAAGATCGGACGCGGCAAGGTGCGCGATATCTACGCCGTCGACGACGACCGCCTGCTGCTCGTCACCACCGACCGCATCAGCGCCTTCGACGTCGTGATGGACGAGACCATCCCGATGAAGGGCGCGGTGCTGACTCAAATCAGCGCGTTCTGGTTCAACGAGCTCGAAGGCGTGGTGCCGCATCACATGATCAGCGCCGACACCGACGCGATCATCGCGGCCGTGCCGGCCTTGATGCCCCACCGCGCCGAGATTCTCGGCCGCGCCATGCTGTGCAAGCGCACCACCGTATTTCCGATCGAATGCGTGATACGCGGCTACCTCTCGGGGTCGGCCTGGAAGGAATATGCCGCGAGCGGCACGCTGGCCGGCGAGAAGCTGAAGGCCGGCCTCGTCGAGAGCGAGAAGCTCGAGCCTGCCATCTTCAGCCCGGCAACCAAGGCCGAGAGCGGCCATGACGAGAACATCACCATCGCGAAGATGCGCGCGGTGGTCGGCGACGAGGTCGCCTATACGCTGGAGAGCATGACGCGCGCGATCTACTCGCTCGGTGAGGAGCTGGCGCGCGAGCAGGGCATCATCATCGCCGACACCAAGTTCGAGTTCGGCCGTGACAAGGACGGCCGCATCATCCTGATCGACGAAGTCATGACCCCGGATTCCTCGCGCTTCTGGGCGGTCGATGCCTACAAGCCTGGCCAGCCGCAGGCGAGCTTCGACAAGCAACCCTTACGCGACTATCTCGACGTCGAGCGCCGCGCCGGCCGCTGGAACGGAGACGCCCCACCGCCGCCGCTGCCCGCCAGCGTTGTGGATGCAACCAGCAAGCGGTATCTCGAAGCTTACAGGCGCGTGACGGGGAAAGAGCTGAAGATTTAGCGCTGCTGTTGCACCTCGCTTCGTCATTGCGAGGAGCCCGCGACAAAATTGCGAAGCAATTTTGCGCTGGCGACGAAGCAATCCAGGCTGTCTCCGCGGAAAGATTCTGGATTGCTTCGCTCGCAATGACTCGGAGAGACTGATGCGCCCTCACACCCCCGCCATCATCACGTATTTGATCTCGACATACTCTTCCATGCCGTGATGCGAGCCTTCACGCCCCAGGCCGCTTTCCTTGACGCCGCCGAAGGGGGCGACTTCCGTGGTGATGAGGCCGGTGTTGACGCCGACCATGCCTGATTCCAGTGCCTCGGCGACGCGCCAGACGCGGCCGAGATCGCGGGAGTAGAAGTAGGAGGCAAGGCCGAACGGCGAGGCGTTGCACATCGCGATGACATCGGCTTCGTCCTTGAAGCGGATGACGGGTGCGAGCGGGCCGAAGGTCTCCTCCTGCGACACCAGCGAGTCCGGCTTTACGTCGGCCAGCACCGTCGGTTCGAAGAACGAGCGTCCGAGCTCGCTGCGCTTGCCGCCGGTGACGACCTTGGCGCCGCGCTTGACGGCGTCGGCGATGTGGCGCTCGACCTTGTCGATCGCCTTCATGTTGATCAGCGGGCCCTGCGTGACGCCGCTCTCGGTGCCGTCGCCGATCTTCATCGTCGCGACCTTCTTCGACAGCTTCTGCACGAACTCGTCGTAGATGCCATCCTGGGCATAGAGGCGGTTGGCGCAAACGCAGGTCTGGCCCATGTTGCGGTATTTCGAGACGATGGCGCCTTCGACCGCGGCGTCGATATCGGCATCGTCGAACACCACGAACGGCGCGTTGCCGCCAAGCTCGAGGCCAAGCCGCTTCACGCCGACGGAAGCCTGCTGGTAGAGGATCTTGCCGACGGCGGTCGAGCCGGTGAAGCCGACGAAGCGAACCGCCGGATGCTCGCACAGGACTTTGCCGATCGGCGGTGCGTCACCGGTGACGATGTTGAACACGCCCTTGGGCACACCGGCCTTCTCGGCAAGAGCCGCGAGCGCGAGCGCCGACAGCGGCGTCTCGTTGGCGGGCTTCAGCACCACGGTGCAGCCGGCCGCCAGCGCCGGCGAGACTTTTCGCGTGATCATCGAGTTCGGGAAATTCCACGGCGTGATCGCGCCGCAGACGCCGATCGGCTGCTTGATCGCGAGCAGGCGCGCATCGCTCCGCTGCGTCGGGATGGTCTCGCCATAGACGCGCCTCGCCTCCTCGGCGAAGAACTCGACATAGGCGCCGCCGATATCGACCTCGCCGAGCGCCTCGGTGAGCGGCTTGCCCTGCTCGGAGGTGAGGATCAGCGCAAGATCCTCGCGATTGGCAACGATCAGCTCGAACCATTTGCGCAGGATATTGGAGCGCTGCTTGGCGGTGAGCTTGGCCCAGGCCGGAAACGCGCGCTGCGCGGCTTCGACCGCTTTGGTGGTATCGTCCGCGCCGAGCTGCGGAACCTTGGCGAGCTCGACGCCGGTCGCGGGATTATTGACGGCGAAAACCGGCGAGCCGACCCAGGCGCCGTCGATGTAACAGGCTTCCCTCAGCAGCGACGGGTCCTTCAACCGGTCGCGCAGATTGGACGAGGCTTGCGGGGCGCGGGCGGCAGTCGGGGTCATGGCGTTACTCCTCAGGGCGCGATCGGATCGGCCCGGAATATAGGGACAGACGGCGCGCAATGCACCGCCCCGCAACGCACATCTGCTGGGAGTTAAACTGAGGGCCGCAGGTCCCTTACCTCTCCCCAGCGGGGAGAGGTCGATTTGCTCCTGGCGATGCGAAGCATCGTCCAGTGCAAATCGGGTGAGGGGGCGCAGGACCACGAAAGAGCGTAGCCCCTCACCCGCGCCTGCGGCGCGACCTCTCCCTACGGGAGAGGTTTGGCATCGCGATCGAGGAAGCAGCTAGGCCGCGCCGCTCAGATAGGTCTCGCGGCGGCCGATCATGCGCTCGGCGGCGGCCTTGGCATCGGCCTTCGAGGAGGTCGCGCAGGTGCGGTATTCGAGATCGGGCACGTCCGAGGTGTCGCGCCGGCCGAACCATGACTTCGAACCGACCGGCAGCAGTGCCAGCGCCTGCGCCAGGTTGTCGACCGCGCCGAAGGAGTACAGCGCGCCGGTGCCGGCGATGCGAACCTCGTAAATGCCGGGCGAGATCGGCGCCTCCAAATTGTCGCCCCGTCCGGGACGGGGATAGCGCTTCCATTCGCTCCAGGTCGAAATCATTTGAGGTCCCCTCGCGGCCGATCAGCAGCCGCCAATTTGCATCAAGTCTTAACGTCACCGGCCAATTGGCCGCGTGCTGAAGCGCCGCAACGCACAAAATGTTTCAAGTGAGTCAAACACGCGAAACATACCGCCAGCGCCCATTCATGGCCACGGCGAGATGCAGCCATCCACCGCAGGTTGTGAAAGAGTGTTGCAGTTCAGCTCCGTTGTCGTCCTGCGTGGAACGCCGACCGTCAAGTCACGACATCGCGACCGGCGCAGGTACATGGATGCGCTTGCCGCGCCGAGCATGCGGGAGGACAATCAATCACTTCCAACAATAATCAAACCGGAGGAAACACGCATGCAAAGCCGAGCCCAGATCGACGAACTTCTGCGCCAGAAGAGCGACGCAAAGGAAATTCCCGGAGTCGTCGCCATCGCCGCCAGCGGTAAAGAAGTGCTGTATCAGGGTGCGTTCGGCAAGCGCGACCTGTCCAAGCCCGATGCGATGACCGCGGACAGCGTGTTCTGGATCGCCTCGATGACGAAGGCGGTGACATCAGCCGGCGCGATGCAGCTGGTCGAACAGGGCAAGTTGTCGCTGGATGCGCCGATCGGTGAAGTGCTGCCCGATCTCGCCACGCCGCAGGTGCTCGAAGGCTTCGATGCCAAGGGCGAGCCGAAGCTGCGGCCTGCGAAGGGGCCGATCACGCTGCGCCACCTCATGACCCACACTGCGGGCTTCTGCTACAACATGTGGAACGGCGATCTCGCGATGTATCTGGAGAAGACGGGGATCCCCGCCATCACCACCTGCCAGAATGCGGCGCTGAAGACGCCAATCATGACCGATCCCGGCACGCGCTGGGAATACGGCACCAATATCGATTTCGTCGGCAAGGCGGTGGAGGCCGTCAGCGGCAAGCGGCTCGATGCGTATTTGCGCGACAATCTATTCGCGCCGCTCGGCATGAGCGACACCGCGTTCAAGATCACCGATAGCATGCGCAAGCGTCTGGTCGGCATGCATGCGCGCGGCGAGGACGGCCAGCTCGCATCGATCCCGTTCGAGCTCGAGCAGGAGCCGGAATTCCACATGGGTGGCGGTGGCCTCTACTCGACCGCGGGCGACTACATCAAGTTCACCCAGATGATTCTCAACAAGGGCCGCGGCAACGGCAACCAGGTGCTGAAGGCGGAGACGGTCGCGACGATGGGACAGAACCACATCGGCGATCTCGCCATGGGCAAGATGACGACGGCGGCGCCGATGTACACCAACGACGTCGATCTCTATCCGGAGCAGGTAAAGAAGTGGGGGCTGAGCTTCCTCATCAACACCGCCAAGACCGCGGAAGGGCGCAGCGCGGGTAGTCTCGCCTGGGCGGGCCTCGCCAACACCTATTACTGGATCGACCCGTCGCGCGACGTCACCGGCGTGATCCTGATGCAGCTGTTGCCGTTCGCCGACGCGAAGTGTTTGGAGACGTTCGCGGGCTTCGAGCGCGGGGTTTATGCCGGGCTCGATGCTGCCGGGAGCGGGCAGAAGGCAGCGTGAGGGGCGCGCACGGCCGCGCAGCTCTCAGCACACGACGACTGTCATCCCCCGCGAAGGCGGGGGATCCAGTACGCCGCGGCCTCTCGGTTCAATCACTGCCGTCTCGGAGTACTGGATCGCCCGGTCAAGCCGGGCGATGACAGCGGAGAATGAGGCGCATATCTGCCTCCACATCGTCATTGCGAGCCACCGGGTCCGCGCGAAGCGCGGCCCGATGACAGGCTCCGCGAAGCAATCCAGTCTGCCGCCGCGGAAAGATTCTGGATTGCTTCGCTTCGCTCGCAATGGCGGGGAGTGAGCGAGCGCTACCCCGTCAGTCCGCGCTGCTCGGCGAGCTCCTTCAGCGACACCTGGGGCCGCGCGCCGATGTGCTGGATCACTTCGGCGGCGGCAAGCGCGCCGAGCTCGCCGCACTGCTTGTACGCGAAGTTGCGCGCGAGGCCATACAGGAAGCCAGCGGCGAAGAGGTCGCCGGCGCCGGTGGTGTCGATGACCTTGTCGACCGGGAATGCCGGCGCGGCGACGGCGTCTTCCACTGAGACCACCATGCAGCCCTTCTCGCTACGGGTGACGACGCCGAGATTGACGTCGTTGCGCAGCTGCTTCAGCGCGGTGTCGAAGTCCGAGGTCATGTAGAGCGAATGCAGCTCAGCCTCGTTGGCGAACACGATGTCGACGGTGCCGTTGCGCATCAAGGACAGGAACTCGTCGCGATAGCGGTCGACGCAGAAGGAATCCGACAACGTCAGCGCCACCTTGCGCTTGGCATCATGGGCGATCTTGGCCGCCTTGACGAAGGCGTCCTTGGCGTTCTTGGGGTCCCAGAGATAGCCTTCGAGGTAGACGATGCCGGCGCCGGCGACCTCGACCGGATCGATGTCGGCGGGCGACAGATCCTGCGCCGCGCCGAGATAGGTGTTCATGGTGCGCTCGCCGTCGCCCGTGATCAGGATGTAGGAGCAGCCGGTGGCGGGGCCGTCCGTTGCGGCGGGCGTGTTGAAGGCGACGCCGGCAGCGCGGATGTCGTGGACATAGAGCTTGCCGATCTGGTCGTCCTTGACCTTGCCGACATAGGCGGCGCGGGCCCCTAAGCTGCCGATGCCGACGATGGTGTTGGCGGCCGAGCCGCCCGAGACTTCCGTCGCAGGGCCCATGTCCTTGTAGATGGCGGCCGCCCGTGCCTCGTCGATCAGGGACATGCTGCCCTTGGTCATGCCATGCTTGGCCAAAAAGGCCTCGTCGGTCCTGACCAACACGTCGAACAGCGCGTTGCCAATGCCGAGAACGTCATATTTCACGTCAGCCATTCACCTTGATCCTGTTTGGCGGATTGCGATCCCCGCGGAAATCCGCTTCCTGTCGGCTTGAAATCTGGCTCGCGGCCTATCACGACCGGACCCGCGCGGGCAAGCAACGGTATTATAAAGGGCCGATGATCCGCTCCTTCCTGACCGTCTCGACGGGTACGTTGGCCTCGCGGCTACTGGGCTTTGCCCGCGATTCCCTGATCGCGGCGCTGCTCGGCACCGGCGCCGTAGCGGATGCGTTCCTGGCGGCATTTCAGCTCGTCAACGTCGTGCGCCGGCTGCTCAGCGAGGGAGCGCTGAATGCGGCGCTGATCCCGGCCTGGCTGCGTATCCGCGACCGCGATGGCGAGGCGGCTGCGGCGGCATTCGCCGGACGCGTGCTCGGCACGGTCAGCGCGGCCCTGGTCGCGAGCTCGATCGGCATTGCGCTTCTGATGCCGCTGATCATCACGGTGATCGCGCCGGGCTTTCTCGGCAGCCGCACGCTCGATCTCGCCGTGCAGAACGCGCGGCTGATGCTGCCTTATCTCGCCTTCGCCGGCCCCGTCACCGTGCTGATGGGACTGCTCAACGCACAAGGGCGCTTTGCGCTGACGGCGTTCTCGCCGCTGCTGTTCAACATCGCGCTGATCGCCGCGATCGCGGTGCTGTTGCTGGGGCATGCCGATGCGGTTCTCGCTGCGTGGATGCTGGCCGCCACCGTCGGCGTCGCAGGCCTGCTGCAATTGCTGATGCTGCTATCGCAGCGAAGCGCGCGCCTCGCGACGCCGTTGCGCGTGAGTTTTGACAAGGAGATGCGGGCCTTTTTTGCCAAGGCCATTCCCGGCATGATCGCAAGCTCGGGCCCGCAATGGTTAATGGTCGCCGGCGCGATCATCGCCTCGGCGACACCCTCGGCGGTGTCCTGGCTCTATTTTGCCAACCGCCTGATCGAGCTGCCGCTCGGCATCGTCGGCGTCGCCATGGGCACGGTGCTGGTGCCGGAGCTGACGCGTGCGGTCGGTAGCGGCGACCGCGTCGCGGTGGCGCATGCCGAATCGCGCGCGCTGGAGCTGGCGACCGGGCTTGCGCTGCCGGCCACGCTCGGCCTGATCGTGCTGGCCGATCCGATCGTACGGCTGCTGTTCGAGCACGGTGCGTTCAGCGTCGAGGACAGCGCGGCTACCGCGCACGCACTGATGTGGCTGGCGCTGGGCCTGCCGGCGCACGTGCTGATCAAGGCGCTGTCGCCGGCCTTCTACGCCCGCAGCGACACGATGACGCCGTTGCTCGCGACCGCCAAAGGTTTCGTGGTGACGGTCGTGCTCGCAGTTCTGCTCGGTCATGCTTTTGGCGCGAGCGGGATCGCGGCGAGCATCGCGGCCGGCGCCTGGAGCAGCGCGCTCTCGCTGCTTCGGAAAGGCACGACCGAAGTCGGCTTCTCGGTCGACGCAGCGGCCCGCACGCGATTGCCGCGAATCGTGCTGGCCGCGATCGCCATGGGCGCCCTGCTCTGGCTGACCGCCGGTCTCGTGCCTGCCGAGACCCATGGCTTGATCAAATTCGTCGCACTGGGTGTGCAGATCGCGGCCGGGATCGCCGTCTACGGCCTGCTCCTGCAAATCCTCGGTGCAGCCTCCTGGCGCGAGGCGGTTAACGCGTTGAAACGGCCGGCCTAAACCGCGAGCCCATCGAATTGCCCTTGACGGGGCTGCGCCGCTGTTGGAAACGACGGCCGTATCTTCCAGGAAAGCTGACCATGCCATTCGTTGAACGAGTCTTTTCGGGCGTCCAGCCGACGGGCAATCTGCATCTCGGCAACTACCTCGGCGCGATCGTCAACTTCGTGAAGATGCAGGAAACGCACAACTGCATCTATTGCGTCGTCGACATGCACGCGATCACGCAAGGCGTCGATGTCTGGGGCGGGCCGGCCGAGCTCACGCGCAACACCCGCGAGGTCACCGCGGCGTTCATCGCTGCCGGCATCGATCCGAAGAAGCACATCGTGTTCAACCAGAGCCAGGTCTCGGGCCATGCCGAACTCGCCTGGATCTTCAACTGCGTCGCGCGCATGGGCTGGCTCGGCCGCATGACCCAGTTCAAGGAGAAGGCCGGCAAGGACCGCGAGAACGCCTCGGTCGGGCTGTTCGACTATCCCGTGCTGATGGCGGCGGACATCCTGCTGTACCGCGCCACCCACGTGCCGGTCGGCGAGGATCAGAAGCAGCACCTCGAGCTCTCGCGTGACATCGCGCAGAAGTTCAACAACGATTTCGGCGATTCCATTCGCGCCCAGGGACACAATGACGGCCTGTTCTTCCCGCTGCCGGAACCTTTGATCACCGGTCCGGCGACGCGCGTGATGAGCTTGCGTGACGGCACCAAGAAGATGTCGAAGTCGGATGCGTCGGACAATTCGCGCATCAATTTGACCGACGATGCCGATACCATCGCGCAGAAGATCCGCAAGGCGAAGACCGATCCGGAGCCGCTGCCGAGCGAAGAGAAGGGCCTGGAAGCGCGTCCCGAAGCCGACAACCTCGTCGGCATCTTCGCCGCGCTCTCCGGCCGCTCCAAAGCCGACGTGCTCAGGGATTTCGGCGGCGGCCAGTTCTCCAGCTTCAAGAACGCGCTGGCCGAGCTGTGCGTCACCAAGCTCGCGCCGATCGCCGGCGAGATGAAGCGCCTCGTCGCCGACCCCGGCCATATCGACGCGATCCTGAACGAGGGCTCCGACCGGGCCCGCACTATCGCCGACGAGACCATGAAGCTGTCGAAGGACATTGTCGGCTTCATCCACCGGCGCTGAAGATCGCATCTGAGAAACCGGCCTGCGCCACGGCGCTGGCCGATGTCCCCTCTCCCAAACGTTCCGGGAGTGTGGCAGCATGCCGGCCGTGCACACGCCGGGACATGCATGACCAGCAAGCGCCTTTGCTTCGAGCCGGGTCACAAGCCCAAATGCCTCGTCATCGTCGACGACACCGCCGAATGGGATCGCGCGGTGTATTACGCCAGCCGCTGGGCGATCCGCGCCGGCGGCGGCGTGGTGATGCTGCGCATCATCGAGCCCGAACAGCAGACGCAGGAATGGCTTGGTGTCGCGGACATCATGCGCGCCGAGGCGCAGGAAGCGGCGGAAGCCGCGCTCGACCGCGCCGCCGGCCGCGCCAACGGCATCGCCGCGATCACGCCGGAGCGCGTGATCCGGGAAGGCGCCGCGATGGAACAACTGCTCGCGGTGATCGACGAGGATCCTGATATCGCCATGCTGGTGCTGGCCGCGAGCCCTGGTGCGGAGGGACCGGGGCCATTGGTCTCGCTGCTCGCGCATGCGCTCGGCACGTTTCCGGTTCCAGTGACGATCATCTCCGGCGCGCTGAGCGACCAAAGCGTGGATTCGCTGTCTTAGCTTCTCGCCTCTCCCCGCCTGCGGGGAGAGGCCGGAATTCAAGCGCCGCTTGAATTCCGGGTGAGGGGGAGCCGCCGCGCGTCCAACTCTCACCGTCCTCGTGGAGACTCCCCCTCACCCCAACCCTCTCCCCGCAAGCGGGGAGAGGGAGAAGAGGCGTCCTAACCCGCTGATATAACGACGAAACAGCTCCCTCGCCCCCTTGATCGTGCGTTCCCCGTCGCCATCTGCTACTGGATAGAGCACGCGCCGGCCTTGAACCGGCGACGTCTGGAGAAAACCATGTTCATTCAAACCGAAGCCACCCCCAATCCCGCCACGCTGAAGTTCATTCCCGGCCGCGTCGTGATCGACGGCAGCCCGGTGGAGTTTTCGAGCCGCGAGGCCGCAGGCCGCTCGCCGCTCGCCGAAAAGCTGTTCGACGTGCCCGGCATCACCGGCGTGTTCTACGGATCGGACTTCATCACTGTGACCAAGGCGAGCGGTGAGTGGCAGCAGCTCAAGCCCGCGATTCTCGGCGCGATCATGGAGCACTATATGTCCGGCGCGCCGCTGCTCGCCGACGGCACGGCCACCAGCGATACCGAACTCGACGACCACGATGAGTTCTTCGACGAGGCCGATGCCGAGACGGTCGACATGATCAAGGACCTGATCGAGACCCGGGTGCGGCCGGCGGTCGCCAATGACGGCGGCGACATCACCTTCCGCGGCTTCAAGGACGGCGTCGTCTATCTCAACATGAAGGGCGCCTGCTCGGGCTGCCCGTCATCGACTGCGACGCTCCAGCACGGCATCCAGAACCTGCTCAGGCATTTCGTGCCCGACGTGGTCGAAGTCCGGCCGATGTGAATTGCACGGTCTGCGCACCGATTTCCCTCCGTCATGCCCGGGCTTGTCCCGGGCATCCACGTTTTTGGGGCCGCAAAGTCGTGGACGGCCGGGTCAAGCCCGGCCATGACGGCGAGAACCTTAGGCATCGTCCAATTGCCAATGCTATGATCACGTCATGCTGATCCTCGCCATCGATACTGCGCTCGACGCTTGCTCCGCGGCCGTGCTCGACACCGAAACGGCCGAGCTGCGCGCGCAGGAATCGCTGCCGATGAAGCGTGGGCATGCCGAAGCCTTGATGCCGCTGATCGCGCGGGTGATGCAATCGGCGGAGCTCAGCTTCACCGCGCTCGACCGCATCGCGGTCACCGTCGGTCCCGGAAGCTTCACCGGTCTGCGCGTCGGTATTTCGGCGGCGCGCGGCCTTGCGCTCGCGGCGAAACGGCCGGCCGTCGGCCTGACCACCTTGTCCGCCTATGCTGCCGCCATCGTCGGCCAGAGCCGATCGGCGCCCGTGATGTCCGCGATCGACGCGCGGCACGACCACGTCTATTTCCAGATCGTCGCCGGCGACGGCAGCCAGCTGGTGCGACCGAAGGTCGCCAGCATCGACGAGGCGATCGCGGCTTCGCAATTCGGCGCGCCGCATCTGGTCGGCAATGCCGCAAACATCCTCGCCGAGCGCTGGCCGAAGGGTGCGCCGCAACCCATTGCGGTCGACGCACAGCCCGCGCCCGATATCGGCTGGGTCGCCTGGCTCGGCGCCGCGGCCAATCCCGACACGACCCCGGCGCGGCCGTTCTATCTGCGCGCGCCCGATGCCAAGCCGGCCGCGCAGCCACAGCTCGCAGCACAAGCTGCAAGCTCATGATGGGATGGTTGTCGCAATGGTGGCGCGGCAGCACTGCCGCCGTCGAGCCCGCGTCTGCGCGCGACGCCGCGCGGCTGGCGCAGCTTCACGGCGCCTCCTTCGCGCGCGGCTGGGGCGAAGGCGAGTTCGAGAGTATGCTCGGTGAGCGCAACACGCTGGTGCATCGCTTGCGCCTCGGTCGCAAGACGATCGGGTTTGCGGTGTCGCGGATCGGCGCGGACGAAGCGGAAATCCTCTCGATCGCAGTCGATCAGGCCTATCGCGGCCGCGGCCTCTCCCGCACGCTGCTGATGACCCATCTCGGCCACCTCGCCGGGCGCGGCGTGCGCATAATATTTCTCGAAGTCGAGGAAAATAACCAGCCGGCGCGCCGCCTCTACGATCGGGCCGGATTCATGGTGGTCGGGCGCCGCGAACGCTACTATAAGCAGCCGAACGGGGAACAATTGAACGCCCTTCTGATGCGACGTGACTTGTCGTAACATTGATGGCAGAAAGCGCCCGTCAGGCAGACAATCCTATGACCGCACTGAAACCTACTTCCGCATCCAAGGCATCCGGCATCGAGGCGCGTTGTGCCGCCACCGGCATGCGCATGACCGAGCAGCGCCGCGTCATCGCCCGCGTGCTCGCGGAGGCGGTCGATCATCCCGATGTCGAGGAACTGTACCGGCGCTGCGTCGCCGTCGACGACAAGATCTCGATCTCGACGGTCTACCGAACGGTGAAGCTGTTCGAGGATGCCGGCATCATCGAACGCCACGATTTCCGCGAGGGCCGCGCGCGCTACGAGCAGATGCGCGACAGCCATCATGACCACCTCATCAATCTGCGCGACGGCAAGGTGATCGAGTTCACCTCCGAAGAGATCGAGAAGCTCCAGGCCGAAATCGCCCGTAAGCTCGGCTACAAGCTGGTCGATCACCGCCTCGAGCTCTATTGCGTCCCGCTCGACGACGACAAGCCGACGAGTTAGTGCGTTTGCGGATTCTGCGCGTCGGCGACGGCCCTTCACCTCTCCCCATCGGGGAGAGGTCGATTTGCTCCCGGCGATGCAAAGCATCGTCCAGAGCAAATCGGGTGAGGGGGCTCAGGTCCCACGAGAGTCCACAACCCCTCACCCGGCGCTTCGCGCCGACCTCTCCCTATGGGAGAGGTGGCGGCACCACCCGCGCGGCACCAGAGTGCCTCCACCAAGTCAGGCGCTGAATGCCCATCGACCTCATCATCTTCGACTGCGACGGCGTGCTCGTGGACAGCGAGGTGATCTCCTGTCGCGCGCATGCCGATGTGCTGACGAGGCACGGCTATCCGATCACATCGGATCAGGTGTTCGAACGTTTTCTCGGCCGCTCGACGCGGCAGGCGAATCTCGAGATCGAATCCGAGCTCGGCCGCAAGCTGCCCGAGGCCTATCACGGCGATCTGCAGGACGAGCTGTTCCGTTCGTTCGAGGCCGACCTCGAAGCAATCCGCGGCATCCATGATGTTCTCGATGTCGTCACCCAACGCGTCTGCGTCGCCTCGAGCGGCTCGCATCAGCGCATGCGCGTGAGCTTGGGAAGCACGGGCCTCTACGAGCGCCTCGCGCCAAATATCTTCTCGGCCTCGCAGGTGAAAAACGGCAAGCCGGCGCCGGACCTGTTCCTGTTCGCGGCCAACGAAATGGGCGTGCCGCCCGAGCGCTGCGTCGTGGTCGAGGACAGCCTGGCCGGCATTGCCGGCGCGCGGGCGGCCGGGATGCCCGTGTTCGGCTTTTACGGGGGCAGCCATTGCCGCGACGGCTATGCCGAAACCCTGCGCCAGGCCGGCGCCGACCTGCTCTTTGCCGACATGCATCAGCTGCCGGAGTTGGTCCGGCGGGTCGAGGCGGACGCCTTGGCGGGCTGATTTTCGCCCTCTCACCGTCATTCCGGGACACGCCCGACGCGGGTGACCACGGAATCTCGCGCCAAAACCTCTGGATTCCGGGTTTGCGACTGCGTCGCGCCCCGGAATGACGACCCAAATGGCCCCATTCGCTGGATTTTCGCGCCTCCAGCCTATATCTGAGGGCCGTCCTCCAGCTCCATTTTCGGGTTCCATGACGCCGCCGCGCAAGCTGCACATCAAATCATATGGCTGCCAGATGAACGTCTACGATGCCCAGCGCATGGTGGACACGCTGGCTCCGGAAGGATTCGTGGAGACGGCCAGCGCTGAGGACGCCGACCTCGTCATCCTCAACACCTGCCATATCCGCGAGAAGGCCTCGGAAAAGGTCTATTCCGAGCTCGGCCGGCTGCGCGTTGCCAAGGACGAGGCCGCGCGCGCGGGCCGCGCGATGCAGATCGCGGTCGCGGGCTGCGTGGCACAGGCCGAGGGCGAGGAGATCGTGCGCCGCGCGCCTGTCGTCGACGTCGTGGTCGGACCGCAGAGCTATCATCATCTGCCCGAGCTGTTGAAACGCGCCGGCGAGGAGGGCCGCGCGATCGAGACCGAATTTCCGGCCGAGGACAAGTTCGGCTTCCTGGCCCAGCCCAGGCCCGATGCGATTCGCGCGCGCGGCATTTCCGCTTTCGTCACGGTGCAGGAAGGCTGCGACAAGTTCTGCACCTTCTGCGTCGTGCCGTATACCCGCGGCGCCGAGGTGTCGCGTCCCGTGGCAAAGATCGTGGACGACGTGAAGCGGCTCACTGAGAACGGCGTGCGCGAGCTCACGCTGATCGGCCAGAACGTCAACGCCTATCACGGCGAGGGGCCGGACGGAAAAAGCTGGCCGCTCGGCCGGTTGCTCGAGCATCTGGCGCAAATCCCGGGCATCGCGCGGCTGCGCTATTCGACCAGCCATCCCCGCGATGTCGATGACAGTTTGATTGCGGCCCATCGCGATCTCGGTGCCCTGATGCCGTTCGTGCATCTGCCGGTGCAGTCGGGCTCGGACCGGATTCTGGCCGCCATGAACCGGAAACATACCGCCGATGATTACCGGCGGGTCATCGACCGTTTCCGCACCGCACGCCAAGACATTGCTTTTTCATCAGATTTTATCGTCGGCTTCCCCGGCGAGAGTGAGCAGGATTTTCTGGCCACCCTCGCGCTTGTCACGCAAATCGGCTACGCTGCGGCTTATTCGTTCAAATATTCCGCCCGGCCGGGAACGCCGGCCGCGGACATGCAGGAGACGGTGTCCCCCGCCGAGATGGACCAGCGATTGGAGCGGCTCCAGGAACTGATCGACAGCCAGCAATCGGCCTTCAACAAGGCTGCGATTGGCTCAACGATCGACGTGCTGTTCGAGCGTCCGGCTCGCAAGGAAGGCCAGATCGTCGGCCGCACCGCTTACCTCCAGCCCGCGCATGTGATGGCCTCGCCCGACATCATCGGACAAATCCTGCCGGTCCGGATCGACAGCCTCGAGCGCTACAGCTTTCTCGGCGAGCTCGTGACGCCGCGCAACGCGCGCGAGCCCGCTTTATCGCAAGCCACTGGAGCCTGAACCCTTGCCAAAAAGCGCATCGGATTCGTCTTCGTTCGCTCCCAGCCGCAAATTTGACCGCGACATGCAAGTACCGCCCGAGACCCAGGTCGTCATCGATTTCGACGACAACCGTGCCGCTTCCGCGCTGGTCGGCCCGTACGGCCAGCATCTCGCGCAGATCGAGCGGCGGCTCGGCGTGATCGTCGACTCCAAGGGTAACCACATCACCATCGGCGGCACGCGCGACGGCTGCGACGCCGCACGCCGTGTGCTGGAGATGCTCTACGCGCAAGCCGTGAAGGGACAGGATCTCGACCAGGGCGAGGTCGAGGGCGCGATCCGCGCCGTGATCGCCCAGGGCTCGCTGTTCGAGTTCGATGCCAAATCGGCCAAATCGACCTTCGACAGCATCAATTTGCGCAAGCGCCCGGTGCGCGCGCGCACGGCCGCGCAGGATTCCTACATCCGCGCGCTGAAGCGCCACGAGCTGGTGTTCGGCATCGGCCCGGCCGGCACCGGCAAGACCTGGCTCGCGGTCGCGTATGCCGCGCAGCTGTTCGAGCGCAAGGAGGTCGACAAGATCATCCTGTCGCGTCCGGCGGTGGAAGCGGGCGAGCGGCTCGGCTTTTTGCCCGGCGATCTCCGCGAGAAGGTCGATCCGTATCTCCGCCCGATCTACGACGCGCTCTACGATCTCATGGACGCGCGCATCGTCGAGCGGGCGCTCCAGACCGGCGAGATCGAGATCGCGCCGCTCGCCTTCATGCGCGGCCGCACGCTCACCAACGCCGCCATCATCCTGGACGAGGCGCAGAACACCACGTCGATGCAGATGAAGATGTTCCTGACCCGCCTCGGCGAGAACAGCCGCATGATCGTCACAGGCGATCCCTCACAGATCGACCTGCCGAACGGCCAGACCTCGGGTCTGGCGGAAGCAACCCGGCTCCTGAACGGCGTCGAGGGGATTGCGCAAGTGCATTTCAAAGCCGAGGACGTGATCCGCCACGAGCTCGTGGCGCGGATCGTCGCCGCTTACGAAGGGTCGCCGCAGCGGCCGGCCACCGGTCAATCCTGACGAGGCAACAGCCGGACCAAGCGGGCGCGGACAGCGCGCCTTTTCGTCCCAGACAGCACAATGTCCCATCCCAACCTACCCATCACCGAGGTCCTCGTCGTCGCCGATTGCTGGCAGCGCGAGCCCGATTCCGAAACCGTGATCCAGCGCGCGGTTGCGGCCGCCGCGGAGAACGTCGACGAGGACGTCGCCGACGCCGAAGTGGCTGTGATGCTGACCGATGATGCCGGCATCCGCACCCTCAACGGCAACTGGCGCGGCATCGACAAGCCGACCAATGTGCTGTCGTTCCCTGCGCTCCAGCCCGAGGGCGAGTGGAAGCCGGGCGATGCACCGCGCATGCTCGGCGACATCGCGATCGCCTACGAGACCATGCGGCGCGAGGCGGACGAGGAACACAAGCCGTTCGATCATCATTTGAGTCATCTCGCCGTGCACGGTTTCCTGCATCTGATCGGCTACGACCACGAGAACGACGACGACGCCGAGGAGATGGAGGCGCTGGAGACGCAGATCCTGGCGCATCTCGGCATTCCCGATCCCTATGCAGACCGCCCGGGGACGAATTGAGATGCCGGATTCCGATCCAATCCAGGACAACCCGCGCAACACGCGCAATTTGCCCGCCGTCGTGACCCAAGGCGAGGTGATGCGCCCGACCGCAGAAGGCTGGCTCTTGCGCGCCATCCGGACGCTGTTCGGCTGGAAGGCGGGATCGGTGCGCGACGACCTCCAGGTCGTGCTCGACGCGTCGACGCCTGACGACACCGGTTTCTCCGCGGTCGAGCGCACCATGCTGCGCAACATCCTCGGCCTGCACGAGCGCCGCATCGCCGACGTCATGGTCCATCGTGCCGACATCGTCGCGGTGAAGCGCGACATCCCACTCGGCGAATTGATGGACCGCTTCGAGAGTGCCGGCCATTCGCGGCTCGTCGTCTACAACGAGACGCTGGACGATCCCGTCGGCATCGTCCACATCCGCGACCTGCTCGCCTTCATGACCGCGCGTGCGCGCGTGTCGGAGGCCACCAAGACCAAGCGCAAGAAGCCGCTGCCGGCCGGGCTCGATTTGCGCGCCGTCGATCTCGCGCTGCCGCTTCACGAGGCGCGCATCATCCGCAAGCTGCTTTACGTACCGCCGTCGATGCGGGCGATCGACCTGCTCGCGCAGATGCAGGCCACGCGCATCCACCTCGCGCTGGTGGTCGACGAATATGGCGGCAGCGACGGGCTGGTCTCGCTCGAGGACATCGTCGAGCAGATTGTCGGCGAGATCGACGACGAGCACGACAGCGACGAGCCGCCCTCGATCGTGCGCCTGCCCGACAACGCCTTCATCGCCGACGCCCGCGCCAGCCTCGACGACGTCCGCTCGGTGATCGGCGAGGATTTCGTCACCGGCGAGGCCGGCGAGGAGGTGGAGACGCTGGGCGGCTATCTCGTCAGCTTCGTCGGGCGCCTGCCAGTGCGCGGCGAAGTGATCTCGGGCCCCGGCACTTACGAGGTCGAGGTGCTCGACGCCGATCCGCGTCGCGTCAAGCGGCTGCGCATCTCGACGCGGAAGGAGCGTCCCGCGCCCCGCACCCAGCGCGAGAGCCGCCGCCGCGAAGCTGCGCCGGAGAGCGGTCAATCGCCGGCCAGTGACACGCCGACCCCGCCGCCGAGCGACGGGGCCGGTCCGCAGTGAGCCCGCTCCAGCGACTTCGGCAGATTGCGCTTGCCATTATCCTCAGCTGGGGATGGAAGCGCGCCGTCATCGCCATGGCGGCCGGGGCGCTGTCGGTGCTGGCGCTGGCGCCATTCAACCTCTTCCCGGTGCTGTTCGTCACCTTCCCGGTGCTGGTCTGGCTGATCGACGGCGCCGGCGGCGGACGATATGGCGGCGTTCCGGCCGCGGCGCTGACCGGCTACTGGTTCGGGCTCGGCTATTTCGTGCCCGGCCTCTACTGGATCGGCTACGCCTTCTTCGTCGAGGCCGACGTGTTCGCCTGGCTGACACCGTTCGCCGTGCTGGGCCTGCCGGCCTATCTCTCGATCTTCACGGCAATCGGCTTTGCGCTGGCGCGCCTGCTCTGGACCAAGAACGCCACGCGCGTGCTGGCGCTCGCAGCAAGCCTCACCATCAGCGAATGGCTACGCGGCCACGCGCTGACCGGCTTTCCCTGGAACGCGTTCGGCTACGCGCTGTCCGAGCCGCTGCCGCTGGCGCAGACGGCATCGCTGATCGGCCTGTGGGGCATGACGTTCCTGACGGTCGCGATCTTCGCGAGCCCTGCGGCGCTGTTCGATCGCGCGCCCGATCGCCGCCTGCAATGGCGCGCGCCGGCCGCCGCAATTGCGCTTCTGGTCGTCATGGGCATCTTCGGCGCGATCCGCCTGTCGCTGCATCCGACCACGATGGTCGCGGGCGCCAAGCTGCGCCTGATGCAGCCGAACCTCCAGCAGGACGCGAAATTCAACTACGCCGCCAAGGCGGAGGTGATGAAGAAATATTTGGCGCTGTCCGACCGCGCCTCCGGCCCGCAATCGACCGGCGTGCGCGATGCCACCATCCTGATCTGGCCGGAATCCGCCTTCCCGTTCTTCCTGACTCGCGAAGCCGACGCGATGGCTGAGATCGCCGACCTTCTGCCGAAGGGCACGGTGCTGATCACGGGTTCGGTCCGCGCGCCCGACCTGCCGCGGGGCACGCCGATCACGCGTGCCTATAACTCGATCTACGTGATCGATCACGACGGCAGCGTGCTCGCTGTGTACGACAAGCTGCATTTGGTGCCGTTCGGCGAATTTCTTCCCTACCAGGGGCTGATGGAGAAGCTCGGTTTCGAGCAGCTGACGCGCGTACGCGGCGGCTTCATTCCCGGCACCGTGCGCCATGCGCTGCCGGTCGCCAGCGCGCCGCCCGCGCTGCCGCTGATCTGTTACGAAGCCATCTTTCCCGGCGAGGTGGGCGGACGCAGCGAACGTCCGGGCTGGATCGTGAACCTCACCAATGACGGCTGGTTCGGCATCTCGACAGGTCCCTATCAGCATCTGGAGCAGGCGCGGATGCGCGCGATCGAGCTCGGCTTGCCGCTGGTCCGCTCCGCCAATACAGGCATCTCCGCAGTGATCGATCCGGTGGGGCGCACCATCGCCAGTCTCGGCCTCGGAATCGAAGGCATTTTGGATGCAGGTCTGCCCGCCGCGATCCCGCCGACGATCTATGCGCGGGTGGGCGACGTGCCCGCAGCCATGCTCGTCGCGCTCGCCGTGATTGTGGCGGTCCGCCGACGTGTCGCCAAACGGCACCTCTGATCGCCTCGCTGCGGACTTAGCCGGAATCCTTTGACAACCGTAGTCCCACGGTTGACAGACTGCACGCGGGCTCCCCATTCTGCACCAGCTGCAAAAGACAGCGGTGCGTTGCTAAATTTCTCCGCAATGTTTCCCAATAAGAGGGTCTGATTTGACGGTGCTGACACCCGAGGCACGCTTGATGATTGCGCCGAGGGTGATGTTTGGAGGGCTGAGGAAATGTCGAAAGCGCCCAACCCTGTTGACAAATATGTCGGCAGTCGCGTGCGTATGCGCCGCATCATGTTGGGCATGAGCCAGGAAAAGCTCGGTGAAGCTTTGGGCCTGACTTTCCAGCAGATCCAGAAATACGAGAAGGGCACCAACCGGGTCGGCGCGAGCCGCATCCAGCAGATCGCCGAGATTCTCCAGGTGCCGGTGTCGTTCCTGTTCGAGGGCGGGCCGAGCGGTGTGCCGGGCCCGGAAGGCTTCAGCGAAGGCGCCTCGCCCTCTTACGTCTCGGATTTCCTCGCGACATCGGAGGGACTCGCCTTGACCAAGGCGTTCACCCGAATCACCGATTCCAAGATGCGCCGCTCCATCGTCGATCTCGTCGAGCAGATCGCCGCCCGCGAAGGCCCCGACAAGCGCTGACGCGTCTTCGCAATGGCGATTTGAGACTGCGCCAAATCTGGCCTATGTCGTCATTTGCGGCCGCGCCCTCGATGCGCGTCCTTTCCGATGATGCGATTCAAAGGCATAGATGCGTTCATGGCCAGCTCCAATTGGTTCGATTCCCAAACCATTCTCGATGGCATCCGGCGCTGGGTTGAGATCGAGACGCCGACGGAAGCACCTGAACAGGTCAACAAGCTGATCTCCGTGGTCGCGGAGCAATACCGCGATCTGCCTGTGACGCTCGAGCGCGTCGCCGGCGTCGGCGGCTGCGGCGATCATCTCGTGGCGCGCTCGACCTGGGGCCAGGACGAGCCGGGCATCCTGGTGCTGAGCCACCTCGATACCGTTCATCCCATGGGCTTCATCGAGCGCCTGCCGTTCAAGATCGAAGGCGACAGTGCGTTCGGTCCGGGCATCTACGACATGAAAGGCGGCGCCTACATCGCCCATCACGCCTTTGGTGCCCTCTGCGCCACCGGCGATCGTTCGCCGCTCGGCATCACCCACATGTTCACCTCCGACGAGGAGATCGGCAGCCCGACCTCGCGTGCGCTGATCGAGCAGGAAGGGCGCAAGGCCAAATACGTGCTAGTGACGGAGCCGGCGCGCGACGGCGGCAGGATCGTCACGGGGCGCAAGGGCGTCGGACGCTTCCGAGTCTTCATCAAGGGCGTCCCCGCTCATGCCGGCACGCGACCCGGGGACGGCCGAAGTGCCGTCCGCGAGCTCGCCAACGTGATCCTGGCGCTGGAGGGAATGAACGACCTGAAGCGCGGAGTCACCGTCAATGTCGGCGTGGTGCGCGGCGGCACGCGCCCCAATGTGACGCCGGAAGAGGCCTATGCCGAAGTCGATCTGCGCGTGCTGAGCCTCAACGACGCCGACGAGTTCGTCGGCAAGATCCTCGCGCTCACGTCGAAGACCGACGGCGTCACCGTTGAGATCACCGGCGAGCTCAATCGTCCGCCTTACGAGAAGAGCAATGCAGGCGCCGCGCTCTACGAGCATGCGAAGACGCTTGCCGCCGAGATCGGCTTCGAGCTGATCGACACCCACACCGGCGGCGGCTCGGACGGCAATTTCACCGCTGCGCACACTGCGACGCTCGACGGGCTCGGCGTCGACGGCAAGGGCGCGCACACCCATTATGAGCAGCTCTATGTCTCGTCGCTCGCGCCGCGCGCGCGGCTGCTCCATCGCCTGTATCAGACGCTGCGATGAGCGAACGCAAATCAGATTCCGAGCGCGATGACAGCGAGCGCGCCTTCTTCGGGCGCCGCAAGGGCCACAAGCTCAGGCAGCACCAGGCCGGGCTGATCGATCATCTGCTGCCGCATCTTGCGCTCGACATAGCGGGTGACGCGCCGGCGAATGCCGGCGAGATCTTCGACCCCGCGGCGAGCGAGGTCCGGCTCGAGATCGGTTTCGGCGGCGGCGAGCATCTCGCGGCGGAGGCGCAAAACTTTCCCGCGACCGGCTTCATCGGCTGCGAGCCCTATGTCAACGGCATGGCAAAGATCCTCGCGCAGATCGAGGCGGCCAATATCGGCAACATCCGCCTGTTCGCGGGCGATGCCGCCGAGCTCTTGGCCTGGCTTCCGCAAGCCTCATTGTCGCGGATCGACCTGATCCATCCCGACCCCTGGCCGAAACGGCGGCACTGGAAGCGGCGCTTCGTGCAGGACAGGACCATTGCCGCAATGGCGCGCGTGCTGAAGCCTGGCGGCGAATTCCGCTTCGTCTGCGACATCGACGATTACTGCGCCTGGACGCTGTCGCATCTTGCGCGCTCTCCGGACTTCAAATGGCTTGCCGAACGCGCCGACGATTTCCGGCAGCCCTGGGCGGACTACACCATGACGCGCTACGGCCGGAAAGCCGCGCGCGAAGGGCGCAAGGCGGCATATCTGCGGTTTCAGCGAGTGTAGATACTTCGCGCGGCCCGTCCGCAGTCGTCATGCCCGGGCGTGTCCCGGGCATCCACGGACTTCCTTTCTTCGGTCGCGAAGAACGTGGATGGCCGGGACAAGCCCGGCCATGACGGCAAAGCTGGATGCCTTGATTTTAGATCGTCTGCCGGTTGCGCCAGAAATTCACGACGCGTTCGGCGGTCGTCGGCATCAGGCGCGTGAAATTCATGCGCGCGGTCTCGACGTCGGCATCGGCCGGGGTGCGGTGCGGGCCGTACCAGAGCAGGATGAGCGCGCGCACCGTGGGCCAGCCGAGATTGAGCACGCGCCCCAGGATCAAAATCGGATCGCAGCGATCACCGGCGATCAGGCGGTCGAGCATCGAAAGGCGGACACCGGACATCGCCGAGAGCGAGGCGATCGATTCCTCGTATTTGTGCGCCTTGGCGAAACCGAGCAGCGCGCTCTCGCCGAGATGGCCATCACGATGCAGGGTCAGCACCGTGCGCTGTGCCGCCGAAAAATCGCGGCGCGGCCCCGGCGGCAGCGCCGCCTCCTCGATGGCCGCCATCGTGCGCTTGATCTCGATCTGGCGCGCGGGATTGACCACGCTGGAGAGGCGACGGCGGATGACGTCGAGCGTGCCGTCGAGAAGCTCCTTCAAGTGCTCGCCCGAGAGATCGTTGCGCTGACCGATCTTGAGCGTCAGCACGCCGTCCTGCGCGGCGCGCTTGATCAGCTCGGAATAGCTGCCGGGCGAGAACACCGCACCGGCATTGCCCGCGGCGCGACGCACCACGTCGCGATCACCGCGCTCGACCAGCACGTCGGTGACGACAGCCGGCAAGATGGGGCGCTCTGTCATCGCCAGCAAATGACCCTGCCCCTTCAACCGCGCGATCTCGACCAGGGCGGCCTCGTCGAGCACGGGCGAGCGGCGCAGCACGGGGCCCGCGACCATAATCTCGTTTTCGCGCGCGAGCTGGTTCACCAGATGCGGCGGCGCGTTGCCGACGCGCGAGAAGCGCTCGGCAAGATCGATGCGCGAGGCGAGCTCGGCATGCGGGACGAGATCAATCAGGAGATTGTCGAACAGATCGATCAGTTCGGGGCCGAGTTTTTCGGCATCCCGGAAAAACAATGCAGAGATGGCCCGCGCGATCTCGCCGCGACGCCGCGGATCGCCGCGTTTGACGATATCGTCCAGTCCAGGAATCAGCGACGTGGCAACGGTCATGAAACGCAACTCGGGATCTGGCACGCCGTGGGCGCGCCGTAGCTCAAGCCGCCCCACAATCGGAGAATCTAGGCCTGCTTGATGAAGGAAGCGTTGCGCGGCGGGCGGTCCGAAGGGCGCAAAAAGCCTCGTCCTCCCTGCAATGGGCCTTGTCCGAGAGGGTAGAAAAGGCTATATCAGCGCCAATTCATCTTCTCATACGATCCGCGTAGTGAGAGTGGGCCCGAAAGGACCCGCTCTTTTTTATTACCTAAACGCGGCTTGGCGGAAGATGCGGCCCGACGCGTTGTCGGGAGAGTTCCGAAGCGGGCTTTGAAATTAACCGAGCCTTAACCATCGAGCGCCTGACCCCTGTCATGACCGAACCGAACTCTGGTTCCACGGATGCCGAATTGCTGGCCGAGCCGCGGCTCGTGGTCGAGCCGGGCGTCGCGGCCCGGGTGTCCGCGGTTGCAGCTCCCGTGCTCCAGGGCATGGGCTATCGCCTGGTGCGGATCCGCATTTCCGGAGAGGCCGGCTGCACCGTGCAGATCATGGCCGAGCGGCCGGACGGCTCCATGCAGATCGAGGATTGCGAGGCGATCTCGCGGGCGCTGTCGCCTGTGCTCGACGTCGCCGACCCCATCGATCGCGCCTATCGGCTGGAAATCTCCTCGCCGGGGATCGACCGTCCCCTGGTGCGACGCTCCGATTTCGAGCGGTATGCCGGACATCTGGTGAAGATCGAGATGGCGGTCGCCCATGAGGGGCGCAAGCGGTTCCGCGGCACGCTCGGCGCTGTCGAAGGCGATCGCGTGCATCTGCATCGCGACGACGTCAAGGCGGGTGATGATCCCGACGTTCTCCTGACCATGGAGGATATCGGCGAGGCACGGCTGGTGCTGACCGACGAGCTGATCGCCGAATCGATGCGTCGCGGCAAGGCCGAGGCGCGCGAGATGCGCCGCAATCTTGGCCTCGAGCCGCCGCCGGCGCCGCACGCCAAGATCAGCGAGAAGACCACCAAGAACACCAAGCCGAAGAAAAAGCCGGCACCGACCAATACGAAGAAACACCGCCTTGCCGCCGAACGCGCGCGGCGCGGCGAGATCGAGCCTGACGAAGGAGACTAGCCATGGCAGTCAGCGCCAATCGACTTGAATTGCTCCAGATCGCGGACGCCGTTGCGCGCGAGAAATCGATCGACCGCGGCATCGTCATCGCCGCGATGGAGGACGCCATCGCCAAAGCGGCGCGGGCCCGTTACGGCAGCGAGACTGACGTTCACGCCGAGATCGACCCGAAGAAAGGCGAGCTGCGGCTATCGCGCCACATGCTGGTGGTCGAGAAGGTGGAAAACCATTCCAACCAGATCTCGCTGGTGGATGCGCAGCGCGCCAATCCCGGTGCTCAGGTCGGCGACACCATCGCCGACACGCTGCCGCCGCTGGAATATGGCCGCATTGCCGCGCAGTCGGCCAAGCAGGTGATCGTGCAGAAGGTGCGCGAGGCCGAGCGCGACCGGCAATATCAGGAATTCAAGGACCGCATCGGCGACATCGTCAATGGCGTCGTCAAGCGCGTCGAATATGGCAGCGTGATCGTCGATCTCGGCCGTGGTGAAGCCATCATCCGCCGCGACGAGATGCTGCCGCGCGAAGTCTTCCGCAACGGCGACCGCGTCCGCGCCTACATCTTCGACGTCCGCCGCGAGACGAGAGGCCCGCAGATCTTCCTCTCCCGCACCCATCCGCAGTTCATGGCAAAGCTGTTCGCGCAGGAAGTGCCGGAGATCTATGACGGCATCGTCGAGATCAAAGCGGTCGCCCGCGATCCGGGCTCGCGCGCGAAAATCGGCGTGATTTCCCGCGATTCTTCGGTCGATCCGGTCGGCGCCTGCGTCGGCATGCGCGGCTCGCGCGTGCAGGCGGTGGTGAACGAATTGCAGGGCGAGAAGATCGACATCATTCCCTGGTCGCCTGACATCGCGACCTTCGTGGTCAACGCGCTGGCGCCGGCGGAAGTCTCCAAGGTCGTCATCGACGAAGATCGCGAGCGCATCGAGGTCGTCGTCCCCGATACCAACAACCAGCTTTCGCTCGCGATTGGCCGCCGCGGCCAGAACGTGCGGCTGGCCTCGCAGCTCACCGGCTGGGACATCGACATCCTGACCGAGCAGGAGGAATCGGAGCGCCGCCAGGCCGACTTCGAGAACTCCACCCGTGTTTTCATGGAATCGCTCAACGTCGACGAAGTGGTCGGCCAGTTGCTGGCGTCCGAAGGCTTCACCTCGGTCGAGGAACTCGCGATGGTGGACGTCAAGGAACTCGCCAGCATCGAGGGTTTTGACGAGGAGACCGCGCAGGAGCTCCAGAACCGCGCCCGCGAATATCTCGAGCAGCTGGAAGCCGAGCTCGAGGCCAAGCGCAAGGAACTCGGCGTCGAGGACGCGCTCAAGGACGTGCCCGGCGTGACCTCGAAAATGCTGGTGAAGTTCGGCGAGAATGACATCAAGACCGTCGACGACCTCGCCGGCTGCGCCACCGACGATCTGGTCGGCTGGACCGAGCGCAAGGAAGGCGGCGAGCCGACCAAGCACGCTGGTGCGCTCGACGGCATCGACATCTCCCGTGACGATGCCGAAGCCATGATCATGCAGGCCCGCGTCAAGGCCGGCTGGATCACCGAGGCCGATCTTGCCAAGCCCGAAGAGGCCGAGGCGACCGAAGATCAGCCGGCTTAAGGCGTGTTCAGCAAAAGTGGAGACCGGTTTTGCGTAAAGAACACGCGACTTAGAAGGCGAAGGAGGATGTCGACCGGATGCTCGCCAGCACTGACAGCGAACTCGACCATGGGCCGCGGACCGAAAAGTCCGCGACCATGCGGATGTGCGCGGTCAGCCGCGAGGTCCGGCCGATCGACGAGCTGATCCGCTTCGTCGTATCGCCGCAAGGCGACATAGTTCCCGATCTCAAGCGCAAGCTGCCCGGACGCGGCATGTGGATCACCGCCTCACGGCAGGTGGTTGCGGAAGCCGTGCGGCGTCACCAATTTAGCAAGGCCTTCAAGCGCGAGCTGCGCACCCCTCAGACGCTTCCCGCCGACATCGAGACGCTCCTGGTTCGGAGCGTGACGGAAGCCCTTGGGATCGCCGCCAAGGCTGGCCAGGTCGTGGCCGGCTTCGGCAAGGTCGAGAGCGCCCTTCGGGAAGGCACGGTCGAGGTCCTGATCCACGCCAGCGACGGGGCCGCGGACGGAATCCGCAAATTGGACATGCTGGCGCGTCAAAATGCCGGAAATCGCGGCGCCAAGCCGCAGATTCCCGTCGTCACCGCGCTGAAATCGATAGAATTGGATTTGGCACTGACCCGGTCAAATGTGATACATGCTGCGCTGCTCGCGGGCCCGGCGAGCAGGTCATTCCTGTCACGTAGCCAGATGCTGGTCCGATACCGGATGGCGGACGATGACAAGACTGCCGAAAAGCACGGCCAGGATTTCTGAGAGACAACGACGAACCGATACGACGGTGCGGCAACGCACAACGACAACAGATCAGGATTAGGACTGCTGAATGGTTGATACCAAGACCCCTGGCGACAAGAAGCTGAGCGTTCCGAGCAAGACGCTATCGCTCAAGCCGCGCGTCGAAACGGGCACCGTGCGCCAGAGCTTCAGCCACGGCCGGAGCAAGCAGGTTGTGGTCGAGAAGCGCGGCAAGCGCCGCATTGGCGACGGCCCCGAGCCGCATGCGCCCGAGGTAACGGCGAAGCCGGCACCGGCCGCGCCCGCGCCGTCGCGCCCGGCGCCACCGCCCGCCTCGCCGCGCAACGCCGGTTCCGGCGTGGTGCTGCGTACCCTGACCGAGGACGAACGTTCCGCCCGTGCCAGCGCGCTGGCCGATGCCAAGCTGCGCGAGGTCGAGGAGCGCCGCCAGGCCGAGGAAGAGGCCCAGCGCCGCGCGGTCCGCGAGGCCGCCGAACGCGCCGAGCGCGAAGCCGCCGAGGCCCGCCGCAAGGCCGAGGACGAGCGTCATCGCCACGAGGACGAAGCCAAGCGGAAGGCCGAGACCGAGGCCAAGAAGCGTTTTGGCGAAGGCGAGCAGCCTTCTGCCGCACGGCCCGCAACGGCAGCTCCGTCCGCTCCTGCGCCGCGGCCCGGCGCCCCCGCGGCCCGGCCCGGCACCCCCACGACGGCACGTCCGGGAACAACGACGGCGCGGCCTGCAACGACGACCGCGCAGCGTCCGGGTGGACCGGCTGGCCGCGGCCCCGCAGTTGCGGCCGAGCCCGATGAGGAAGAGGCTCCGCGCCAGATCCGTCGCGGTCCCGGCGGCGCCATGCGTCCCGCGGCAGCCCCCAAGACCACACACAAGCCCGGCCCGCAGAAGGAACGCGGCCGCCTCACCGTCGTCACCGCGCTCAACGCCGATGACGTGCGCGAGCGCTCGATCGCCTCGTTCCGCCGCCGCACCCAGCGCCTCAAGGGCCATGCCTCGAACGAGCCCAAGGAAAAGCTCGTCCGCGAGGTGACGATCCCGGAAGCGATCACCATCCAGGAACTCGCCAACCGCATGTCCGAGCGCGCGGTCGACGTCATCCGCATGCTGATGAAGCAGGGCGCGATGCACAAGATCACCGACGTGATCGACGCCGACACCGCGCAGCTGATCGCCGAAGAGCTCGGCCACACCGTCAAGCGCGTCGCCGCCTCGGACGTCGAAGAAGGCCTGTTCGACCAGGTCGACGATTCCACCGACACCGAGACGCGGTCGCCAGTCGTGACCGTCATGGGTCACGTCGACCACGGCAAGACTTCGCTGCTCGACGCGCTGCGCCATGCCAACGTGGTCTCCGGCGAAGCCGGCGGCATCACCCAGCATATCGGCGCCTATCAGGTGCTGTCGCCCGAGAGCGGCAAGAAGATCACCTTCATCGACACGCCCGGCCACGCCGCGTTCACCGCGATGCGTGCCCGCGGCGCCAAGGTCACCGACATCGTCGTGCTGGTGGTCGCGGCCGATGACGGCGTGATGCCGCAGACGGTCGAGGCCATCAATCACGCCAAGGCGGCAGGCGTGCCGATCATCGTTGCCATCAACAAGATCGACAAGCCCGACGCCAAGCCCGAGCGCGTCCGCACCGAGCTGCTCCAGCACGAGGTGCAGGTCGAATCCTTCGGCGGCGAAGTCGTCGACGTCGAAGTGTCCGCCAAGAACAAGACCAATCTCGACAAGCTGCTCGAGATGATCGCGCTGCAGGCCGAAATCCTCGACTTGAAGACCAATTCGGAGCGTCCGGCCGAAGGCACCGTGATCGAGGCCAAGCTCGATCGCGGCCGTGGTCCGGTCGCGACCGTGCTGGTCCAGCGCGGCACGCTCCGTGTCGGTGACATCATCGTCGCCGGCGCCGAGATGGGCCGCGTCCGCGCGCTGATCTCCGATCAGGGCGAGACGGTGCAGGAGGCCGGTCCCTCGGTGCCGGTCGAGGTGCTCGGCTTCAACGGTCCGCCGGAGGCCGGCGATCGTCTCGCCGTGGTCGAGAACGAAGCCCGCGCCCGCCAGGTCACCAGCTACCGCGCGCACCAGAAGCGCGAGAACGCGGCGGCCTCGATCTCCGGCATGCGTGGCTCGCTCGAGCAGATGATGTCGCAATTGAAGACGGCGGGCCGCAAGGAATTCCCGCTGATCGTCAAGGCCGACGTGCAGGGCTCGCTGGAAGCGATCCTCGGCTCGCTGGAGAAGCTCGGCACCGACGAAGTCGCCGCCCGCATCCTGCATGCCGGCGTCGGCGGCATCTCGGAATCCGACGTGACGCTCGCGGAAGGCTTCAACGCCGCGATCATCGGCTTCTCGGTCCGTGCCAACAAGGAGGCCGCCGCGGCCGCCAAGCGCAACGGCATCGAGATCCGCTACTACAACATCATCTACGACCTCGTGGACGACGTGAAGAAGGCGATGAGCGGCCTGCTCGCGCCGACCTTGCGCGAAACCATGCTGGGCAATGCCGAGATCCTGGAGATCTTCAACATCTCCAAGGTCGGCAAGGTCGCCGGCTGCCGCGTCACTGACGGCACCGTGGAACGCGGCGCCAATGTGCGCCTGATCCGCGACAACGTCGTCGTGCACGAAGGCAAGCTGTCGACGCTCAAGCGCTTCAAGGACGAAGTGAAGGAAGTCCAGTCCGGCCAGGAATGCGGCATGGCCTTCGAGAACTATCACGACATGCGTGCCGGTGACGTCATCGAGTGTTATCGCGTGGAGACGATCCAGCGCTCCCTGTAAGTCCAAATCTTACCGAAGCGTTCGGATCTTTTTGAACTGAAATTGCGGGAGTGCGATGGCCGGATTTTTCCGGCCATCCACCTCTCTTCGTTTCAACAGGACAAATGACAATGCCCGTGTCCCAAACACGGGCATGACGAGGTGATTTTCGAGAATGCCCCGCCACCATCAAAAGAAGAGTTCGCCAGCCGGAGGCTCGCAACGTCAGTTGCGCGTCGGCGAGCAGGTTCGCCATGCGATGGCCGAGATTCTGGCGCAAGGCAACGTGCATGATGCGGATCTCGAAGGTCACATCATCACCGTGCCGGAGGTGCGGATGTCGCCGGACCTGAAGCTCGCGACAATCTACGTGATGCCGCTCGGTGGCCGCGACACCGAGATCGTCATCGCTGCGCTCGAGCGCAACAAGAAATTCCTGCGCGGCGAAGTCGCGCGGCGCGTTAACCTGAAATTTGCACCTGACATTCGCTTCCGCGTCGACGAACGATTCGACGAGGCGGAACGGATCGAGAAGCTTTTGCGAACACCTGCGGTGCAGAAGGACTTGGAACAGGATCCGGATTCGGATCGGGAAGAAGAACGATGACGATGGACCCGGCTCACGACACGATCAGCGGCGAACAGGCCGATCAACGCGACGTGCAGACAAATAATTTTGCGGATCTGGGCAGCAATTCTCAATCGTACCAGGAGCAGCGCCGCGTCAACAACGACCCGCGCGCCAAGCAGCAGCAGAAGGGCAACCAGCCGCGCCGCGACCGGCGCGACGTCCACGGCTGGGTCGTGCTCGACAAGCCGATCGGCATGACCTCGACCCAGGCCGTCGCCGTGCTCAAGCGCCTGTTCAACGCCAAGCGCGCGGGACATGCCGGCACGCTCGACCCGCTCGCCTCGGGCGGCCTGCCGATCGCACTCGGGGAGGCCACCAAGACCGTTCCCTTCGTGATGGACGGCCGCAAGCGCTACCAGTTCACCGTATGCTGGGGCGAGGAACGCGACACCGACGATATCGAGGGTCGGGTCACCGCGACCTCCGACCAGCGCCCGACCCGGGAGGCCATCCTGGCCCTGTTGCCCCGCTTCACCGGGGTGATCGAGCAGATCCCGCCGCGCTATTCCGCGATCAAGGTCCAGGGCGAGCGCGCCTATGACCTCGCCCGCGACGGCGAGGTCGTGGAGCTGGCGCCCCGCCCCGTCGAGATTCACCATTTAACCCTTGTGGATCAACCGGATAACGACCGGGCCGTGTTCGAGGCCGAGTGCGGCAAGGGCACCTATGTCCGGGCGCTGGCCCGCGATATGGGCCGGATTCTCGGCACTTATGGCCATATCTGCGCGCTGCGGCGGACCCTGGTCGGCCCATTTGGCGAAAACGACATGATTCCGCTGGATCAGCTGGAGGCTTTGTGCGATAGAGCCGCGTCCGGCGAGGGCAGCCTCGCCGACGCGCTTTTGCCCGTTGAGACCGCGCTGGACGACATCCCGGCACTGGCCGTCACTCGGGCTGATGCGGCAAGGCTCCATCGGGGCCAGGCCGTTTTGTTGCGCGGACGGGATGCGCCCACTTGTAGCGGCACAGTCTATGTCACGGTGGCAGGCCGTCTTTTGGCGCTTGCCGAAGTTGGCAATGGCGAAATCATCCCCAAGCGTGTGTTCAACCTGACCGGCCTGACTGCCAACCCCGGTCGCAACGAGAGAAATTGACGATGTCGATTGCCGCAGAACGCAAAGCGGAAGTCATCAAGACGAATGCCACCAAGGCCGGCGACACCGGCTCGCCCGAGGTTCAGGTCGCGATCCTGTCGGAACGCATCAACAACCTCACCAACCATTTCAAGACCCACGTGAAGGACAACCATTCGCGTCGCGGCCTCTTGAAGCTGGTCTCGACCCGCCGATCGCTCCTCGACTACCTCAAGAAGAAGGACGAGGCGCGGTACAAGGCGCTGCTCGAGAAGCACAACATTCGTCGTTAAGAGTTCCTGCGCGCGCCACTGGCGCGCGTTTTCGCGCGTGGTTTCGAACGAAAGCGCTTCCTTAAAGGTTTTTGATCGAGGCTGCGTGCGCGTCGGATGCGAGCCGTTGACGGCGAACATCCGGGGCATGATGAGCGAAGACCAAGGTTCGGTGTTCGCGTTCGTGCCGACTGACAGTCCAGCAGCAATCCGGCGGCTGGGCACAACGGGCAAGGCGCCCGTATGACCCGAAAGGATGGACGCCATCCGACATCCAAAAACCATGGCAGGATCGCAGGACGCTGATCACCCGCTCCGATCAGCGCCCCGCAATCTTGCGCATGGTTTTTGTTTTTCGAAGCGTGTCCCTTCTTTCGAGAACCCATGAAAGAAGACCTCTATGTTCAATAAGCATTCAGTCGAGATCGACTGGGGCGGACGCCCTCTCAAGCTCGAAACCGGCAAGATCGCCCGTCAGGCCGACGGCGCCGTCATCGCCACCTATGGTGAGACCGTGGTGCTTGCCACCGTCGTCGCGGCGAAGGCGCCGCGCGAAGGCGTCGACTTCCTGCCGCTGACCGTCGATTACCAGGAAAAGACCTACGCTGCGGGGCGCATTCCCGGCGGCTATTTCAAGCGCGAGGGACGTCCGACCGAGAAGGAGACGCTGGTCTCCCGCCTGATCGACCGTCCGATCCGCCCGCTGTTCGTCGACGGTTGGCGCAACGAGACCCAGGTGATCGTCACCGTGCTCTCGCACGACATGGAAAACGATCCCGATATCGTGGCGATGGTCGCGGCCTCCGCTGCGCTGACGTTGTCCGGCGCGCCCTTCAAGGGCCCGATCGGCGCGGCGCGTGTCGGCTTTGCCAATGACGAATTCGTCCTCAACCCGACGCTCGACGAGATGGTCGACACCCAGCTCGACCTCGTCGTCGCCGGCACCGCCGACGCCGTGCTGATGGTGGAATCGGAAGCCAAGGAGCTCAACGAAGACGTGATGCTCGGCGCCGTGATGTTCGGTCACCGCCACTTCCAGCCGGTCATCAACGCGATCATCGAGCTCGCCGAGAAGGCCGCCAAGGAGCCGCGCGAAGTCACCGCGATCGACAATTCGGCGCTCGAAAAGGAAATGCTTGGCTTGATCGAGCAGGAGCTGCGCGCTGCCTATGCAATTCCGATCAAGCAGGAGCGTTATGCCGCGGTCGGCGTCGCCAAGGAAAAGGTGATGGCCCACTACTTCCCGGAAGGGCAGGAGCCGAAATACGACAAGCTCCGTGTCGCCGGCGTGTTCAAGGAGCTCGAGGCCAAGATCGTTCGCTGGAACATCCTCGACACCGGCAAGCGTATCGATGGCCGCGACGTCAAGACGGTGCGCAACATCGTCGCCGAAGTCGGCGTGCTGCCCCGCGCCCACGGCTCGGCGCTGTTCACCCGCGGCGAGACCCAGGCGATGGTCGTGACCACGCTCGGCACCGGTGAGGACGAGCAGTACATCGACGCGCTGTCGGGGACGTACAAGGAAACGTTCCTGCTGCACTACAACTTCCCGCCCTACTCGGTCGGTGAGACCGGCCGCCTCGGCGGCACCAAGCGCCGCGAGATCGGCCACGGCAAGCTCGCCTGGCGCGCGATCCACCCGGTGCTGCCGCCGCATCACGAGTTCCCCTACACCACGCGCGTTGTGTCGGAGATCACCGAGTCCAACGGCTCCTCCTCGATGGCTTCGGTCTGCGGCGCCTCGCTGGCGCTGATGGATGCCGGCGTGCCGTTGAAGCGGCCGACCGCGGGCATCGCGATGGGCCTAATCCTCGAGGACAAGCGCTTTGCGGTTCTCTCGGACATCCTCGGTGACGAGGACCATCTCGGCGACATGGACTTCAAGGTCGCCGGTACCGAACAGGGCATCACCTCGCTCCAGATGGACATCAAGATCGAGGGCATCACCGAAGAGATCATGCGCGTCGCCCTTGGCCAGGCCAAGGAAGGCCGCATCCACATCCTCGGCGAGATGGCCAAGGCCCTGACCGCGGCCCGCGCCGAGCTCGGCGAATACGCGCCGCGCATCGAGACCTTCAAGATCCCGACCGACAAGATCCGCGAAGTGATCGGCACCGGCGGCAAGGTGATCCGCGAGATCGTCGAGAAGACCGGCGCCAAGGTCAACATCGAGGACGACGGCACCGTGAAGGTCGCCTCCAGCGACGGCGAGGCGATGAAGGCCGCGATCAAGTGGATCAAGTCGATCGCGTCGGAGCCGGAAGTCGGCCAGATCTATGACGGCACCGTCGTCAAGGTGATGGAGTTCGGCGCCTTCGTGAACTTCTTCGGTTCCAAGGACGGCCTCGTCCACATCAGCCAGCTCGCGGCCAGCCGCGTGCAGAAGACCTCCGACGTCGTCAAGGAAGGCGACAAGGTCAAGGTCAAGCTGCTCGGCTTCGACGACCGCGGCAAGACCCGCCTGTCGATGAAGGTGGTCGACCAGACCACCGGCGAAGACCTCGAAGCCAAGGAGAAGGCCGCCGAGGGCGACAAGGCCCCGCGCGAAGCAGCCGGCGAGTAAGTTCTCGCTACACGGTCAAAAACACGAAGGGCGGCCGAGAGGCCGCCCTTTTTGTTTTATTGCTTCGATAGATCAGCGCGCTGCTCTTCACCTCTCCCCAATGGGGAGAGGTCGATTTGCGAAGCAAATCGGGTGAGGGGGTTTGGTCCCACGAGGAGCGTAACCCCTCACCCGGCGCTTCGCGCCGACCTCTCCCTATGGGAGAGGTGAACCAGCCTCACGCCGCGATGTCGTAGCGGTCGAGGTTCATCACCTTGGTCCAGGCCTTGGCGAAGTCCTTGACGAACTTCTCCTTGGAGTCCGAGGTGGCATAGACCTCGGCGAAGGCGCGGAGCTGCGAGTGCGAGCCGAAGATCAGGTCGGAACGCGTGCCGGTCCACTTCACCGCGTTGGTCTTGCGGTCGCGGGCCTCATAGGTGCCGTCGGCAACCGGCGCCCATTGCGTGCTCATGTCGAGCAAGTTGACGAAGAAGTCGTTGCTCAGCGTGCCCACCTTCGCGGTGAGGACGCCGTGCTTCGAACCGTTCGCATTGGCGCCGAGCACACGCAGGCCGCCGACCAGCACGGTCAGCTCGGGCCCGGTGAGCTTCAACAGCTGCGCGCGATCGACGAGCGCCTCTTCAGGCATCATGAACTGATGCTTCTTGCCGGTGTAGTTGCGGAAACCATCGGCCCGCGGCTCCAGCGGCGCGAAGGAGGCCGCATCCGTCTGCTCCTGCGAGGCGTCCATGCGGCCCGGCGTGAAGGCGACCTTGACGTCGACGCCGGCATCCTTGGCGGCCTTCTCGACCGCGGCGGTGCCGCCGAGGACGATCAGGTCCGCAAGCGAGACCTTCTTCGCGCCTGAGGACGCGTTGAAGTCCTTCTGGATCGCTTCGAGCTTGCCGAGGACCTTGGCGAGCTGAGCCGGCTGATTCACCTCCCAGTCCTTCTGCGGCGCGAGGCGAATGCGGGCGCCGTTGGCGCCGCCACGCTTGTCCGAGCCGCGGAACGTCGAAGCCGACGCCCACGCGGTCGAAACCAGCTCGGACACCGACAGACCCGAGGCCAGGATCTTGGTCTTCAGCGAAGCAATATCCTGCTCGCCGACCAGCTCGTGATTCACGGTCGGAATCGGATCCTGCCAGATCAGCGTCTCCTTCGGCACCAGCGGTCCGAGATAGCGCTGGATCGGGCCCATATCGCGATGGGTGAGCTTGAACCAGGCGCGGGCGAAGGCGTCCGCAAACTGATCGGGATGCTCGAGGAAGCGCCGCGAGATCTTCTCATAGGCCGGATCGAAGCGGAGCGAGAGGTCCGTCGTCAGCATGGTCGGCACATGCTTCTTGGACTTGTCGAAGGCATCGGGAATGACGGCCTCGGTGTTCTTGGCCTTCCACTGCTGCGCACCCGACGGCGCCTTTGTCAGCTCCCATTCGTACTTGAACAGGTTCTCGAAGAAGTAGTTGCTCCACTTGGTGGGCGTCTGCGACCAGGTGACTTCCGGGCCACCGGTGATCGCATCGGCGCCGACGCCGGTGCCGTGCTTGCTTTTCCAGCCGAGGCCCTGATCTTCCAGTGCGCCCGCTTCCGGTTCCGGACCGACCAGCGACGGATCGCCCGCTCCGTGGGCCTTGCCGAACGTGTGACCGCCGGCGATCAGTGCGACGGTTTCCTCGTCGTTCATCGCCATGCGGAAGAAGGTCTCGCGGATGTCCTTGGCCGCCGCGATCGGATCCGGCTTGCCGTTCGGGCCTTCCGGATTGACGTAGATGAGGCCCATCTGCACCGCGCCGAGCGGCTCGGCGAGTTGACGCTCGCCGCTGTAGCGCTCATCGCCCAGCCAGGTGCCTTCCGGACCCCAATAGAGCTCTTCCGGCTCCCAGACATCGGCGCGGCCACCCGCAAAACCAAACGTCTTGAAGCCCATCGATTCCAGCGCGACGTTGCCGGCCAGCACCATCAAATCGGCCCAGGAGATCTTGCGGCCGTATTTCTGCTTGATCGGCCAGAGCAGGCGGCGTGCCTTGTCGAGGTTGGCGTTGTCGGGCCAGCTGTTGAGCGGCGCGAAGCGCTGCTGACCGGCGCCGGCGCCACCGCGGCCATCGGTGATGCGGTAAGTGCCCGCGCTGTGCCAGGCCATGCGGATCATCAGGCCGCCGTAATGACCGAAGTCGGCCGGCCACCATTCCTGCGAATCCGTCATCAGGGCGGTCAGGTCCTTGACGACCGCGTTCAGGTCGAGCGACTTGAACTCCTTGGCATAGTCGAATTCTTTGCCCATCGGATCGGACAGGTCGGAATTCTTGTGCAGCATCTCGATGCTGAGCTGGGTTGGCCACCAGTCGCGGTTCACGCGCGTGGGTTTTCCGCCCGTAAACGGGCACTTCGAAGTGTCATCCATGATTACCTCCTCTGGTGGCGTCCGACGGCGCCTTTGACCAGGTAGAACCACTCTAAGCGTCGCCTCCCATCAGGTGAAGTTGACTTTAATGATCGCTGCGATAGGATTTTCTGATGATAAACCTGACGCTGCGGCAGCTCCGCTATTTCGATGCGCTGGCGCGCCACGGCCATTTCGGCCGCGCAGCCGAGGCCTGCTCGATCTCGCAGCCGGCCTTGTCGATGCAGATCAAGGAGTTGGAAGAGACCCTCGGCGGCCTGCTGCTGGAGCGCAGCGCGCGGCAGGTCGCGCTGACCCGGTTCGGCGAGGAGCTCGCGCAACGCGTCCGCGACATCTTGCGCTCGGTCGATGAGCTCGGCGATTTCGCCCGGGCATCACGGGACCGCTTCGCCGGCCGCCTGCGCATTGGCATGATCCCGACCATCGCGCCCTATCTCTTGCCCAAGATCACCAAGAACCTGACGCGCATGCATCCGGAGCTCGACATCCGCGTGCGCGAGACCATGACGCCGCGACTGATCCAGGAGCTGGTCGAGGGCCGGCTCGACACCGCCATCGTCGCGCTGCCGGTGTCCGAGCCCTCGCTCACCGAGGTCGCGCTGTTCGACGAGAAATTCCTGCTGGTGCGGCCGGGCGCGGACGAGGGAACCCCGGTGCCGTCGCGCGAGATGATGCGCGAGATGCGGCTGTTGCTGCTCGAGGAGGGGCACTGCTTCCGCGATCAGGCGCTGTCCTTCTGCAACATGCAATCGGCGCCGCCGCGCGAGATGCTGGATGCGAATTCCCTCTCGACGTTGGTCCAGATGGTCAGTGCCGGCATCGGCGTCACTTTGATCCCGGAGATGGCGGTGCCGGTGGAGACGCGATCGGCCTCGGTCTCACTGGCGCGCTTCCGTGACCCCCAACCCTCGCGCACCATCGGCATGGTCTGGCGCAAGACCAATCCGCTGGCGCGACAGCTGCTGCAGATCTCCGAGGTGGTGTGCCTGTCGGCCGGCAAGGCGCGCCCGCGTCAGGCTGCGCGCAGTCAGCGGGCTTGAGCGCCGGATGTCGCATCCGATCATCCGCCCTGCGCGCGCCGACGAACATGACGAGGTCGGCCGCGTCTGGATGGAGAGCTGGGTCTCGACCGGCCTCGCCGAGGCCAGCGACTTCCTGCTGGCTAATCTGCGCGCGCGCGTCCGGCGCGAGATCGAGACCGGCTGGAGCCTGTTCGTCGCCGACGACAACGGCACGATCGCCGCGATGCTGGCGCTGCATCTGCCGAAGCGCTATCTCGACATGCTTTTCGTCGCGCCCGCCTATCAGAGCCAATCGCTCGGCCGGCAATTGCTCGCCTTCACACGCACGCAACTGCCTGACGAGATGTACCTGCGCTGCGTGCGCGAGAACGAGAAGGCCTGGCGCTGGTACGAGCGCGAGGGCTTCGTGTTCGAGAAGGAAGAGATCGAGCCGTCGAACGGGTTCGTGATGAAGTATTATCGGTGGAAGAACAAGGGAAACGCGCCATGATCAAGCTCTATTGGTCGCCCCGCTCGCGCTCGTTCACGACGCTCTGGCTGATGGAGGAGAGCGGCCTTCCCTATGAGCGCGTGCTGACCGACATCTCGACCGGCGCGCAAAAGGCGCCGGACTATTTGAAGATCAATCCGATGGGCAAGGTGCCGGCGCTGACCGACGGCGACGCCGCACTCGGCGAGGCCGCCGCGATCTGCGCCTACATTGGCGATCGCTATCCCGGGACCAAGCTCGCTCCCGCTGTGACCGATCCGCGCCGCGCGCGCTATCTGCAATGGCTGTTCTTCTCGCCGGGCTGCATCGAGCCCGCCATCATCCAGATCTACACCAAGATCGAGATTCCGACCTCGACCGCGGCCTGGGGCAGCGCGACGCAGGTCTTCGACGTGTTGGAAGCCGCACTCGCGAAGGGACCGTGGATTCTCGGCGAGGAGTTCTCAGCCGCCGACATCACGATCGGCTCCGGCCTGAATTTCGCGGTGCGGCTGTTCAAGATGGTGCCGTCGCGCCCGGCGTTCGATGCCTATCTCGCGCGCTGCATGGCGCGGCCGGCATTCCAGCGCGCCGAGAAGATCGCGGCGGGGTAAATGAGCTCTCGTAGGGTGGGCAAAGCGTAAGCGTGCCCACCCTCTGTTTCGAATTGTCGAAAGATGGTGGGCACGTCGCTTGCGCTCCTTTGCCCACCCTACAGAATCTCAGCTATTCCGTCTTCAGTTCGTCAGGTCTCGGCATCAGGATGATGTTGTAGCCGGAATCGACGTAGTGGATCTCGCCGGTCACGCCGCCGGAGAGATCCGACAACAGATACAGCGCCGAGCCGCCGAGCTCGTCGAGCGTGACGCCGCGGCGCAGCGGCGCATGCTTCTGTTGGAACGCGAACATCGCCCGCGCCTCGCCGATGCCGGAGCCGGCGAGCGTGCGGATGGGGCCTGCGGAGATCGCGTTGACGCGGATGCCGCGCGGCCCGAAATCGGCGGCGAGATAGCGCACCGAGGCTTCCAGCGCCGCCTTGGCCACGCCCATCACGTTGTAATTCGGCATCGCGCGCTCCGAGGCGCCGAAGGTCAGCGTGATCATGCTGCCGCCCTCTGTCATCAGCTCGGCGGCGCGTTTTGCGACCTCCGTGAAGGAGAAGCAGGAGATCACCATGGTGCGCGAGAAATTCTCGCGGCTGGTGTCGGCGTAGCGGCCTTTCAGCTCGTTCTTGTCGGCGAAGCCGATCGCGTGGATCACGAAGTCGAGCTGGCCCCACTTGTCGCGGAGCGCAGCGAAAGTCGCATCGACACTGGCGATGTCCTCGACGTCGCACGGCAGCACCAGATCGACGCCGAGCTGCTCGGCCAGCGGCTTGACGCGCTTGCCGAGGGCCTCGCCCTGGAAGGTGAAGGCGAGCTCGGCACCGTGGGTATGCAATGTCTTCGCCATGCCCCAGGCGATCGAATGATCATTGGCGATGCCCATGATCAGACCGCGCTTGCCTTTCATCAATCCTTCCATCTCACGATCACCTTCCGCTTTCGTCATGCCCGGGCTTGTCCCGGGCATCCACGCCCTTCGAAACCTGAGGCCAAGACGTGGATGGCCGGGACAAGCCCGGCCATGACGAGAAAATCAACGGTGCGCCAACAACGCCGTCACGCATCCAGCCGGCTGAACACCAGCGTGGCGTTGGTGCCGCCGAAGCCGAAGGAGTTCGACAGCACGGTGCCGATTTTGACGTTGTCGATGCGCTTGCGCACGATCGGCATGTCCGCGAATACGGGATCGAGCTCCTGGATGTGCGCGCTCTCGCAGATGAAGCCGTTGTTCATCATCAGCAGCGAATAGATCGCCTCCTGCACGCCGGTGGCGCCCAGCGAGTGGCCGGTCAGCGCCTTGGTCGCCGAGATCGGCGGACACTTCTCGCCAACGCCGAAAACTCTGCGGATCGCATCGATCTCCGGCGGGTCGCCCGCGGGCGTCGAGGTCGCGTGCGGATTGATGTAGTCGACTTTGGTCTTCACCGTCGACATCGCCATGCGCATGCAGCGCTCGGCGCCTTCGCCCGACGGTGCGACCATGTCGTAACCGTCCGAGGTCGCGCCATAACCGACGATCTCGCCATAGATGCGCGCGCCGCGCGCCTTGGCATGCTCGAGCTCTTCCAGCACCAGCACGCCGGCGCCGCCGGCGATGACGAAGCCGTCGCGATTGACGTCGTAGGGACGCGAGGCCGTGGCGGGCGTGTCGTTGTATTTCGAGGACATCGCGCCCATGGCGTCGAACAGCACCGACAGCGACCAGTCCAGCTCTTCGCAGCCGCCGGCGAAGATGACGTCCTGCTTGCCGATCTGGATCGTCTCATAGGCGTTGCCGACACAATGGTTCGACGTCGCACAGGCCGAGGAGATCGAATAGTTCACGCCCTTGATCTTGAACCAGGTCGCAAGCGTCGCGGAGGCCGTGGACGACATCGCCTTCGGCACGGCAAACGGTCCGACGCGCTTCGGTCCCTTGCTGCGGGTGATGTCGGCGGATTCGACGATGGTGCGCGCCGAGGGGCCGCCGGAGCCCATGATGATGCCGGTGCGGATGTTGGAGACTTCGTCAGGCGACAGACCGGAATCCTGAATCGCCTGCTCCATCGCGACGTGATTCCACGCCGCGCCCTGACCGAGGAAACGCATGGCACGGCGGTCGACCACCGTCGCAGGATCGAGCGTCGGCTCGCCTTGCACCTGCGAACGGAAGCCGAGCTCGGCATATTTCTCAGCCCGCGAAATGCCCGACTTCGCCTCGTGCAGGCTCGCAAGCACTTCCTGGGTGTTGTTTCCGATCGACGAGACAATGCCCATCCCGGTGACCACAACCCGCCTCATGACAGCCTCGCCTAAATCGTTGCCTTCTTGGTGATGCGCTCAGCCCAGGCTCGTGCCCTGCTTGAACAGGCCGACCTTCAGGTCCTTGGCGCGATAAATAATCTGGTCATCGACCGAAAGCCACCCGTCGGCGATACCGAGCACGAGCTTTGAACGCATCACGCGTTTGATATCGACGTTGTACACAACCTTGCGGGCCTCGGGCAGCACCTGGCCGCCGAACTTCAGCTCGCTGAGGCCGAGCGCGCGGCCGCGACCTTCGCCGCCGATCCAGCCGAGATAGAAGCCGACCATCTGCCACAGCGCATCGAGGCCGAGGCAGCCGGGCATCACCGGATCGTTCTTGAAGTGGCAGCCGAAGAACCAGAGGTCGGGTTTCACGTCGAGCTCGGCGCGCACCAGGCCCTTGCCAAACTCACCGCCATTGTCGCTAATTTCCGTGATGCGGTCGAACATGAGCATCGGCGGCAGCGGCAACTGGGCATTGCCCGGGCCGAACATCTCGCCGCGGGCACACGCCAGCAGATCTTCGTATTCGTAACCGTTGCGCCTGTTCAGCATGCACGAGCCTCTGTTCTAATCCCGATTGAGCGACGTTTTTTGGCGAAAATGGGCCCCGTCTCGGTCGGAGAGCAACGCCAATTGCCATCGTGAGGCGCACCTCCCGCAAGCCCCGATGGGACTGCGGACGGGCCGCCATGCCTGGCTGCGCCAAAATCGGCTAAGCGGAACCGCGCGCTCTCTAACACAGGCATTTCGGGTCGCAAAGCGCGTCCATGAAGGTAAAATGACCGCTCCCCTCGCCCGGTTCCAAGCCTGATTAGAACCTCTCTAGTTGCGAGAAACTTGCATCTGCATCTTTCTGTTCTTATATTGCAGGGAGATATTGTTCACGCGTGCCCGAAATCTGGAAATGAGCGAGAATACCGCGCCCCATCACGACGACGACGTCCATTCCGCGGCCCTCTTGTCCGGCCGCCAGCCGGCTCTGACCGGCTGCCCGTGGCACGACGTCAACGAAATGCTCCAGTCCGCGGGGCTCCGCCCGACGCGTCAGCGCATGGCGCTGGGCTGGCTCCTGTTCGGCAAGGGTGCGCGCCACCTCACGGCTGAAATGCTCTATGAGGAAGCGACCCTGGCCAAGGTTCCGGTGTCGCTGGCGACCGTCTACAACACGCTGAACCAGCTCACCGATGCCGGCCTGCTGCGCCAGGTCAGCGTCGACGGCACCAAGACCTATTTCGACACCAACGTCACCACCCACCACCACTACTACCTCGAGAACAGCCATGAGCTGGTCGATATCGAGGATCCGCATCTGGCGCTGTCCAAGATGCCTGAAGTACCCGAGGGTTACGAGATCTCGCGCATCGACATGGTCGTGCGCCTGCGCAAGAAGCGCTGAGAACGCGCTCCAGTGTCGTCCCGGCCTAGCGCGCAATTGCGCACGGGGGGCCGGGACCCATAACCACAAATCTGAGTTGCGTTTAAGGGGCGCCGATCGGCGTGCCTCATCGAGGAATCACGCCGTATGGGTCCCGGCATTCGCCGGGACGACGGCAAGACGTCAGTTTACCTGCTCGTCCGAGTAGACGCCCCAGAGGCGCTCCTGCTGGATCCAGCCGTCAAAGCCGTTGCCGGTGACGTGGCACCAGTTTGTGGTGCACTTCTTCACCTGCGTGACGACGCCGACCTGGAGCTTGGCTGCAACCGCGCTGTCGGGATCGGGGCGGTCGTAGATCGGCGCGAGGTCGTCCTTGTGCTTCATGGTGACGACCGCGGTACGGCGACCCGACAGCAGCGAATGATAAACCCAACCCTCGGCGCCTTCGGAATCGCGCACCCGGCGCCAGTTCTCGAATTCAGCGGTGATTTCGACCGGCAGGCCGGCGCGGGTATAGACCCAGGCCACGTCATTGTCCTTGGTCGGGCCGGCGCGGACGTTGACGTGATCCGACTTGAGGCTGACATAGCGCGGCACCGGCAGCCCGCTGGCGGTCTGGGGAGTGTTGTCCTTCGCCGAATGCGAGGGGCTGACCGAGGCGCTCAACCAGGTACAAACGAGCGCCATCACCGAACAAAAACGCCCCAACGCCATCAAACCCGTCTCCTGTCGAAGACCCGCCCGAACCGGGTCCTCACCCCAAAATCCAAAATCCTGCCACGTCAGCCCCTGTCCCGCCCCACGCGGGTGTTCCCCAAAGCCAGGTCCGCAAGCCCTAACCCGTGGTTCTTGTCTTGGCCCGGCCTTCTGCTAGAGAGGACGGACGCTTGAACAACCAGTTTGCCCCGATTTTCCGGCCGGAAATATCGGGAGAGCTTGAAGGAAACGCCGGGGACGACACGGCAAGGGCAGTGTCGAACAACCGGGTTAATGAGGCCTCAACGGCCGGCCTTTGGTGACAAAGGCGGCCCGCGACGCTTCATGAGGCAGGACATGTCGGTAAAGAAAAAGCCCCTCGTCGTGGTGACGCGCAAGCTGCCGGATTCGATCGAGACGCGGATGCGCGAGCTGTTCGACGCGCGGATCAATCTCGACGACACGCCGATGTCGGCCGAGCAGATTGCGGAAGCCGCGCGCACCGCCGACGTGCTGGTTCCGACCGTGACCGACCACATCAGTGCCGATGTCGTCAATCAGCCCGACTGCAAGCTTCGCTTGATCGCCAATTTCGGCAACGGCGTCGACAATATCGACGTCGAAGCCGCGCATGCCCGTGGCATCACCGTCACCAACACGCCAAAAGTTCTGACCGAAGATACCGCCGACATGACCATGGCGCTGATCCTCGCGGTGCCCAGGCGGATGATCGAAGGCGCCTCGATCCTGACCGAAGGAAAACCTTGGCCGGGCTGGTCGCCGACCTGGATGCTCGGACACCGCATCGGCGGCAAACGGCTCGGCATCATCGGCATGGGCCGCATCGGCCAGGCGGTGGCGCGCCGCGCCCGCGCCTTCGGCCTGCAGATCCACTATCACAACCGCCGTCCCGTCGCGCCGAAGATCGCCGAAGAGCTGGGCGCGACCTATTGGGAAAGCCTCGACCAGATGCTGGCGCGGATGGACATCATTTCGGTGAACTGTCCGCACACGCCGGCGACCTATCATTTGCTCTCGGCGCGGCGGCTGAAGCTGATTCGGAAAGACGCCTACATCGTCAACACCGCGCGCGGCGAGGTCACTGACGAGGACACGCTGATCAAGCTGATCGAAGGCGGCGAGATCGGCGGCGCCGGCCTCGACGTCTACGAGCACGAGCCCGCGGTCAATCCAAAACTGGTGCGGCTCGCCAAGGCCGGCAAGGTCACGCTGCTGCCGCACATGGGCTCGGCCACGATCGAGGGCCGTGTCGAGATGGGCGAGAAGGTGATCATCAACATCCGCACCTTCCTCGACGCCCACAAGCCGCCGGATCGCGTGCTGCCGAGCATGCTCTGATCGCGTGCGGCGATCAGGTGCGGTGGGCGCTGAGGTCGGTGACGACGGGCCCATCGCCGTTGAGCGGATTGGCCGGATCTCGCCCGTAGCGCAGCGTCTCGAAGCGCATCGCGCGTGCATCGATCATCAGGAGGCGGCCGATGAGTCCATCGCCAAAGCCGACGATCTCGCGGATCGCCTCCAGGGCCATCATCGAGCCGAGCACGCCCGCCAGCGCCCCCATGACGCCGGCCTCCGCGCAGGCCGGCACCGTGCCGGGCGGTGGCGCCTCCGGAAACAGGCAGCGATAGGTCGGATTGAATTCGCCCTGCTCGTTCTTCTCATGTGCGCGGATGGTGGTGAGCGAGCCGTCGAAAGTGCCGAGCGCCGCCGTGATCAGCGGCCGCTTTGCAAAGAAGCAGGCGTCCGAGACTAGATAGCGCGTCGAGAAATTGTCGGAGCCGTCGAGCACGAGGTCGTAATCGCCGATCAGGCTGAGCGCATTGTCGGCGTTGAGCCAGGTGGCGTGGCCGACGAAACGGACATGCGGGTTGAGCGCCGCAATCCGCTCGGCGGCGCTTTCGACCTTGTGCCGGCCGATATCGGGCGTCGTATGGATCACCTGGCGCTGCAGGTTGGACAGCGACACCACGTCGTCATCGACCACGCCGAGCGTGCCGACGCCGGCGGCGGCCAGATACATCAGAGCGGGCGCGCCGAGCCCGCCGGCACCGATCACCAGCACGGAGGCCCGCTTCAGCGCAGCCTGGCCGGGACCGCCGACATCGCGCAGCACGATATGGCGGGCATAGCGTTCGAGTTCATCCGGGCTCAGCATCGTCGTATGTTCCTCTCGACCCTCATAATGAGGAGGCGCAAAGCGCCGTCTCGAACCATGAAAGGCCCCGATCTCGCCCGTGGCCATCCTTCGAGGCGCGGCCTTGAGGCCGCTCCTCAAGATGAGGACTTGAGTTCGTGGCCTCTATCGCCACCTGAACCACCGCATCATTGGTCGCGACCAAGGAGATGTGCTTCAATGACATGGCGTTCAATGGGCTGGCTGGATTTGTCATGAGATCGATGCTTGCGGCAACACTGATGTTTGCGGCTGCCACAGGCGCGAACGCCCAGATGACGGCGCCTCAGGTCTCCGGCACCAAGCCGAAGACGGTCCAGACCGTGCCGATCCAGCCTCCGGCGATGCAGACGCCGTCGGCCACAGCGGATGCCATGGCAAGAGCTGAGCGGCTGGCGCTCCAGTCCGACCTCGCCTGGGTCGGCCAGTACAACGGCGCCATCACCGGCGACGTCAGTGAGCGCATGGTCAACGCCATCAAGGAGTACCAGAAGGCCAAGGGCAGCAAGCCGACCGGCGTGCTCAATCCGCAGGAGCGCGCCGCGCTCGCCGAGACGGCACGAAAGAAACAGGAGAGCGTCGGCTGGAAGATCGTGACGGAGCCGACCAGCGGCGCCCGGCTCGGCATCCCCGGCAAGCTGGTGCCACAGCAGGCGAGCGACGCCAACGGCTCGAAATGGACTTCGCCGACCGGCACGGTTCAGGTGCTGCTCAGCCGCCGCAAAGAGGCGAACCCGACCTCGGCGAAACTCGCCGACTTGGAGAAGGAGCCGTCCGGGCGCAAGGTCGATTACACCGTGGTGAAGCCCGACTTCTTCGTGCTGTCGGGGTTGCAGGGCCTGAAGAAGTTTTATGTCCGCGGCACCTTCAAAGGCGACGAGGTCCGCACCATGACGATCCTCTACGACCAGGCGACCGAGAACACGGTCGAGCCGGTCGTGATCGCGATGTCGAGCGCGTTCAATGCATTTCCGTCGGGACCGCAAGCCGGGCCGCCGCCGCGCAAGACCGTCGAATACGGCACCGGCATCGTCGTCAGCGACGATGGTGCGATCGTCACCGACCGCCTCGTCACCGATGGCTGTCTCGCGATCACGATCGCGGGCTATGGCAGCGCCGACCGTCTCGCCGAGGACAAGGAGCACGATCTCGCGCTCCTGCACATCTACGGTGCGCGCGGCCTGAAGCCGCTCAGCCTCATCGGCGGTGCGGCAAAGACGAGTGTCGATGTCATCGGTATCGCCGATCCGCAGAGCCAGGGCGGTGCGGCCGGCGTGTCGAGCCTCAAGTCCGCGCTGGCGCCGGTCGCATCAAGCAGTTCCGCACTATCGCCGCCACCATCGGTGGGATTCTCCGGCAGCCCGGCCATTGACGCCGACGGCAAGTTCGCCGGCATTGCGCTGCTGAAGCCGGCGATGGTCGCGGGCCCCGCGACATCAATGTCGGCGTCACAGGCGGTGATGGTCGCCGCGGAGACGGTGCGCGATTTCCTCAAGGCGAACGCCGTCATCGCAAACGGCACATCGACCGATGCAAGGGCGGCCGTCGTGCGCGTGATCTGCGTGCGCAAATAAGTCTCGTGTCCCGGACGCGCTGCAACGCCCCAGCGTTGCTGCGCAGAGCCGGGACCCAGGCCACTACAAATCCTGTGCAAGAGTTTCTGGGCCCCGGCTCAGCAGCGCATCACTGCGTGCTGCGCTGCGTCCGGGGCACGAGATCAATCGGCACGCATCCTACGTACGACTACGGGTCCGGTAATGGTACGGATTCGCTGGCATTCGCTATTCCGCCATCATCGTTGCCATTGATTCGGACCTCCGCGATCCCCTTTGGATCGGGCCGGCACGTCCTGAGCGAGAAGAGCTCAGCATCGAGATCGATGCACGTTCGCGTGGCGTATTCCTGACCCAAGCATTCCAAAGGATTGATCTTCAATGCACACGATCGTACTGGCCACCCAAAAGGGTGGCAGCGGCAAGAGCACGCTTGCCATCGGCCTCGCGCTCGCAGCTCAGCAAGCCGGCTTCACCGTCCGCCTGATCGAGACCGACCCGCAGGGCACCCTGTCCAGCTGGCAGCGCCGCCGCACCACCGAGGATCTCGTCGTCGAGCCGATCTATCACGCCGCCGACATCGCGCCGCGCCTGCAAATGCTGGCCGACAGCGGCCTCCAGCTCGCGATCGTCGACACCGCAGCCGGTCTCAGCGCCGCCACCACGGCTGCGATCCGCCATTCCGATCTCTGCCTGATCCCGGCCCGCCCGAGCGTCGCCGACATCGAGGCGACCGCTTCGACGCTCAGCGTCGCGCGCGCCTGGAAGCGCCCCTTTGCCTTCGTGCTGAACCAGACGCCGATCCGCGGCCAGCGCATCGACAATGCCGCCAACACCCTGGCCGAGGAAGCCGCGCTCGATCTTGCCGAGGTGCTCGCGCGTCCGCTGATCGTGATGCGCAACGATCACCAGGACTCACTCGCGAACGGTCTCGCGGTCAGCGAATTCGCGCCGAACGGCAAATCGGCAGACGAGATCCGCGGCCTCTGGCAGTGGATCGAGACCCGGCTCGAACTCTCCGCCACGAGCCATCTGCTGGCCAGCCAGATGATAACGGCTGCGGACGGCATGCTGCATGTCAGCGCCGAGCTTTCGGCGGACGAGACCAAGATACTGGCGTCGTGAGCGGGCGATCGCTCGGACGGCAGCGGGCTCTTCACTATCCGGTTGAAGAGCCCAAGCGACGAAGCAATCCGGCCACCAGCCCGGCCGGGTTGCTTCGCTTCTCTTTTGGGGGAGAGGCTCGACCTACCCGTCATTGCGAGCGAAGCGAAGCAATCCAGAGTACCTCCGCGGTGACAGTCTGGATTGCTTCGTCGCAAGAGCTCCTCGCAATGACGGAGTGCGGTAGGCATATCGGCTAGCAGAAACTCACCTTCTGTCGGCCGCTCGCCTGATCCTCACTTCTGACATTTCGGACACCAGAAGGTCGACCGGCCGTTCTGCGTAAACCGCTTGATGGTGCCGCCGCAGCCCGGCGTCGTGCATTTCTCGCCCTCGCGGTCATAGACCCTAAACGAGTGCTGGAAATAGCCGAGCTCGCCCGAGGTCTGACGGTGATCGCGCAGTGACGATCCGCCGGCCTTGATGGCATCGTTCAGCACGGTGTGGATCGCGCCGACCAATCGCTTGGCATGGTCCGTCGGCTCGCCCCCGGCAACGCCCTTGCGTTGTCCGGCCTTGGTCGACAACGTCGCGGCGATCCGGCGCGGCGACAGATGCGAGCGGTGCAGCGCTTCACAGACATAGATGTTGCCGAGCCCCGCCACCACGCGCTGGTCGAGCAGCGCCGCCTTCAGGCTGGTGGTTTTGCCGGCACAGGACCGCGCCAGCATCGCGGCGTCGAACTCGTTGCCGAGCGGCTCGGGACCGAGCCCGCGCAGCAGCGGCTCTTCATCAAGCGCAGCGCGCGCAATCACTTTCATGTAACCGAAGCGGCGCGGGTCGTTGAAGACGATGTCGGCGCCGGAGGACATCCGAAACAGCACGTGGTCGTGCGCTGAGTCCTTGCCGCGGGGATAGTGAAACGCGCCGGGCGCGGCATCGTTGTCCGGCTTGATGACGCGGAACGAGCCCGACATGCCCAGATGCATCAGGAGCACGTCGCCGGAGGCGAGATCGGCCATGAGATATTTCGCGCGGCGGCCGAGCCCGGTGACGACCTGCCCCTTGAGCCGCGCCACGAAGTCCGGCTGGAACGGAAAGCGCAAATCCGGCCGCCGGGCCTCCGCGTTGAGGATTTTCGCCCCCTCCATGACGGGCTGAAGGCCGCGGCGGACAGTCTCGACTTCGGGCAATTCAGGCATGGTCGGGCATTCACCTTATGAGGGCGGTGTGATAGCGCCATTGCGGCGGGCGCGCTATGGTCCGCCTCGTGGAGTAGAGTAATGGATCGGCCGGGCGAAACCACGCATTTTGGCTTCAGGGACGTCCCCTTAGGGGACAAGCAGACGCTGGTGAACGATGTGTTTCACAGCGTGGCCTCGCGCTATGATCTGATGAACGACCTGATGTCCGGTGGCCTGCACCGGGTCTGGAAGGACATCATGATCAATGCGCTCGACCCGCCGAGGAGCGACCGGCCGTTCGCGCTGCTCGACGTCGCCGGCGGCACCGGCGACATCTCGTTCCGCGCCGCCAAGGCGGCAGGCTCCGGCTTCCATGCCACCGTCTGCGACATCAACACCGACATGCTCGCCGTGGGCCGCGAGCGCGCCATGAAGCAGCATCTCGAGACCCGGGTTGATTTCGTCGAGGGCAATGCCGAGACGCTCGCCTTCGCCGATCGCAGCTTCGATGCCTATACGATCGCTTTCGGCATCCGCAACGTGCCGCAGATCGACCTTGCGCTACGCGAGGCCTATCGTGTGCTCAAGCCCGGCAGCCGCTTCCTGTGCCTGGAATTCTCGACCGTCGAGATGCCGGGCCTTGATCGCCTTTACGACCTGTTCTCGTTCAAGGTGATCCCGCCGCTTGGCCGCATGGTCACGGGCGACGCCGAGTCCTACCAGTACCTGGTCGAATCGATCCGCAAGTTTCCAAAGCCAGGCGTCTTCGCCGACATGATCCGCGACGCAGGCTTTTCCCGCGTCAGCTTGCAGACACTCAGCGGCGGCATCGTCGCACTGCATTCAGGCTGGCGTTTGTGATCTCTGCCATTAGCCACATTGCGCGCCTGATCCGCGCCGCGTTCGTGTTCGCGCGCGAAGGCGTGTTCGGCTCGGTCGATCGGAGCCTGGTGCCGCCGCCGGGACAGCTCGCACTGAAGCTGGCGCGGCTCGTCGAGCGGCGCGGCGTCAAGCACGGTCCGCGGATATCGCGCGCCCTCACCCGAATGGGCCCGGCCTATCTCAAGCTCGGGCAGTTCCTGGCAACGCGCCCCGACGTCGTCGGCGTCATCATGGCGCGCGACCTCGAAAGCCTCCAGGACCGCCTGCCGCCGTTTTCGCAAGCCGAAGCGGAGGCGGCGATCACGACGTCGCTGGAACGGCCGCTGACGGATGTGTTTGCGAGCTTCGGCCCCCCAGTCGCGGCCGCCTCGATTGCGCAGGTGCATCGCGGCGAGGTCATGCGCGACGGCATCCGCAAGCCGGTCGCGATCAAGGTGCTCCGGCCCAACGTCGCCGCACGTTTCCGCCGCGACCTCTCCGACTTTTTCTTCGTCGCGCACAAGGCCGAAGCCTATTCTTCCGAGGCACGGCGCCTGCGCCTCATCGAAGTCATCAACACCATGTCGCGCTCGGTCGCGATGGAGATGGATCTGCGGCTGGAGGCCGCGGCGCTGTCGGAGATGGCGGAGAACACGCGCGACGACCCTGATTTCCGCGTGCCGATCGTCGACTGGGATCGCACCACGCACAACGTGCTGACGATGGAGTGGATCGACGGCATCGCGCTGAACGATCACAAGCGCCTTGCAGAGGCGCAGGTCGACCTGCCCGATCTCGGCCGCAAGGTGATCCAGAGCTTTTTGCGGCACGCGCTGCGCGACGGCTTCTTCCACGCCGACATGCATCCGGGCAATCTGTTCCTGGATGATACCGGCCGTCTCGTGGCGGTCGATTTCGGCATCATGGGCCGGCTCGGGATGAAGGAGCGGCGCTTCCTCGCCGAGATCCTGCTCGGCTTCATCACCCGCGACTACCGCCGCGTCGCCGAGGTGCATTTCGAGGCGGGCTATGTGCCCGCGCATCATTCGGTCGAGAATTTCGCTCAAGCGATCCGCGCCATCGGCGAGCCGATCCACAACCGCACCGCCGAGGAGATCTCGATGGCGCGGCTGTTGACGCTGCTGCTCGAGGTCACCGGCCTGTTCGACATGAGGACGCGGCCCGAGCTGATCCTGCTGCAAAAGACCATGGTCGTAGTCGAGGGCGTGGCGCGCGGCTTCGATCCCAAGCTCGACATCTGGAAGGTCGCGGACCCCGTGGTGCGCGAATGGATCGAGCGCAATCTCGGGCCGATCGGCCGGGTCCAGGGCGCGCTGGCGGGGACCGGAGACATCGCGCGCGTGCTGATGCGCCTGCCGGAGATCGCCGAGCGGTCGGTCAAGGTGCTGGAGCAGCTCGAGACCATGACGCGGGAGGGCATAGGGCTGTCGCCGGAGAGCATCGCCGCGATGGGCCGCAGCGAGGGCCGCAAGAACCGCGGGCGCACCGTGGCGCTCTGGATCATCGCCGCGACCTTCATCGGCATTCTGATCGCCGTCCGGAATCTATGATTGCACTGCAATCACAAGGATGATAGCATCGCTATCATTCCGTGCTGGAGGGCGTCATGGCAAGCCTGACCATCCGCAAGCTCGACGACGCCGTCAAAACCTACCTGCGGCTGCGCTCGGCCAAGAACCACAGGTCGGTCGAGGAAGAGGTCCGGGTCATCCTGCGAGAGCTGATCGAGGGCCGCGAGGAGCCGCTGACGCCGTTTGCGGTGCCGCCTGCGGCACCCTCAGCCCCGACACCCCAACGTATCAGCGCCGCTGCCGAGGCCAGCGTCACCCTGATCATCGGCGGCGGCATCGCTGCCTATAAATCGCTCGACCTGATCCGAAGGCTCAAGGAACGGCGCGTCGAGGTCCGCTGCGTGTTGACCAAGGCAGCGCAGCAATTCGTCACGCCGCTGGCGGTGAGCGCACTGTCGCATGAGCGCGTCTACACCGACCTGTTCGACCCCCAGAGCGAGTTCGACGCCGGCCACATTCGCCTCGCGCGCGACTGCGACCTGATCGTGGTGGCGCCGGCGACCGCCGACCTCCTGGCCAAGATGGCGAACGGCCATGCCGACGATCTCGCCAGCGCGATCCTGCTCGCGACCAGTCGCAAGGTGCTGCTGGCGCCGGCGATGAATCCGCTGATGTGGAACAACGCGGCGACGCGCCGCAACGTTGCGCAGCTCCAGCGCGACGGCGTGGTGTTGGTCGGGCCCAATTCCGGCGAGATGGCCGAGGCCGGGGAGGCCGGAACCGGCCGCATGTCGGAGGCGATCGAGATCGCCAATGCCGCCGAGCGGCTGCTGCGACCGCCCGTGCCGCGCCCGCTCGCCGGTAAACGCGTGCTGATCACCGCAGGACCCACGCACGAGCCGATCGATCCGGTGCGCTACATCGCCAATCGCTCTTCCGGCAAGCAGGGCTTTGCCATTGCCGCCGCCGCCCAGGCCGCCGGCGCCGAGGTGATTTTGGTGAGCGGCCCGGTCGATCTCAGCGATCCCCAGGGCGTCACGGTGAAGCATGTGGAATCGGCGCGGCAGATGCTGGAGCAGGTACAGGCCGCGCTCCCCGCCGACATCGCCATCTTCGCCGCCGCCGTCGCCGACTGGCGCGTCGCCAATGAAGGCGAGCAGAAGCTGAAGAAGACCTCGGCCGGCATGCCACCGCTTCAATTGGTCGAGAACCCCGACATCCTCGCCACCATCTCCAAGCTGACCGACAAGCGCCCGCCGCTGGTGATCGGCTTTGCCGCCGAGACCGAGCACCTCATCGACAACGCCAAGTCAAAACTCGCGCGCAAGGGCTGCGACTGGATCGTCGCCAACGACGTCTCGCCGGCCACCGGCGTGATGGGCGGCGACCGCAACACCGTGCACCTGATCAGCCGCAAGAATGGTGAGAAGAATGGCGAGATCGCAGTTGATTCCTGGCCGGTGATGACCAAGGAACAGGTCGCCATCGAACTGGTCGCGCATGTCGCAAGGAGCGTGGCCGACAAATCCCGGGAGCCGGCATCTTGAGCACCAAAGTCACGGTCGAACTGCAACGTCTCGCCCACGCCGAAGGCCTGCCGCTGCCCACCTATCAGACCGCCGAAGCCGCCGGGCTCGATCTGATGGCTGCGGTTCCGGACAGCGAGCCGTTGACGCTTGCGCCCGGCCAATACGCGCTGGTGCCGACGGGCCTCGCAATCGCATTGCCGCCGGGCCATGAGGCCCAGGTGCGGCCGCGCTCAGGGCCTGCCGCCAAGCACGGCGTCACCGTGCTGAACTCGCCGGGCACGATCGACGCGGACTATCGCGGCGAGATCAAGGTGATCCTGATCAATCACGGCGCGGCGCCCTTCGTGATCAAGCGCGGCGAGCGCATCGCGCAGATGGTGATCGCGCCCGTGGTGCAGGCCGCGCTGGTTCCCGTGGCCACCTTGTCGACAACCGATCGCGGCGCCGGCGGTTTTGGTTCCACCGGCCGCTAGTTCTTCACCTCTCCCGCTTGCGGGAGAGGTCGCGGAGCGAAGCGACGCGGGTGAGGGCTCTTGCCTCTGGGGGATTATCTCGTTGCGGAGAAACCCTCTCCCCAGCCCTCCCCCGCAAGCGGGGGAGGGGGTGGACCTGCATCGCGGCACGCAGATCCCCACGACACGCTAACGCGCGACAGCTCCAGCCGAATCACCCGAAGAACTACGTGCGTTGGAACATCGCGCCCGGCATTTTTGGGGGGCCGCCTTTGCGTTCACGATCTGGACTCTTACCGCCGGAGTCGCGGTGAGGGTATTGTCTTTTGATTCGCGCGCGACGGGGGTCGCCGCGCGCAAATCCGTGCGATCTTGGGGCAACTATGTCAGGCGTGATCGTGTCGATGCGTCGGACGCTGCTGTCGTGCACATCGTTGGCGCGCAACGGCTTGTTGGGGAGCGCTTTCGCGGCGCTGCTGCCGGCTGCGCCGGCTGAGGCCGCCGACCTCGTCGACACTCTCTCCATCATGCTGGATTTCAACCGGCAGGAACTTGCGGTGCTCGCCACCGCGCTGGCCCTGCTCGGCTTCTCTGTGGTGGCGGCGATCCTGTTGATGCGCACGCGCGTGCGCACGGCGGATAACGAGGCGCGGCTGCGCGCCCGGATCGGGGAACTGCAACTCCAGGCCGATCGCTTCGGCGCGCTGCTGTTCGCCGAGCCGCAGGTTCTGATCTCCTGGCCGGCCGGCGACAACCGCGCGCAGATCTCCGGCGACATCTCGATGGTGCTGCCGCGCGATTCTTCGCCGCAGCGCGTGCTCGCATTCGGAACCTGGCTGCCGCCGGAACCCGCGCTGCAGATGGATCACGCCGTCGATGCGCTGCGCCAGCACGGCGACGGGTTCCAACTGACGCTGACCACCGCGCACGGCCATACGCTGGAAGCCATCGGCCGCGCCATCGGCGGCCAGGCCATTGTCAGGATTCGCGAACTCTCCGGGCTCCGGCGCGATCTGGCCGAGACCAATCTGCGTTACAAGGCGCTCTCCGACGAGACCGAGATGCTGCGCGGCTTCGCCGCCGCTTCCCCATGGCCGATCTGGGCCAAGGGCGAGAACGGCGCACTGACCTACGCCAACCCCGCCTATGTGCGCGCGACCGAGGCGAACAGCGTCACCGATGCCCAGGAACGCAAGCTCGAGCTGCTCGACAGCGCCGACCGCACCGCAATGGACCGGGGACTGAAGGACGCCGCCAACTTCAACTCGCGGCTGCCGATCGTGATCGGCGGCGAGCGGCGCATGTATGACGTGCGCGCGGTCAATGTCGGCAGCGGCAGCGTCGGCGTCGCCATCGATGCCAGCGAGGCAGATGCGCTGAGCTCGGCCCTCGTACGCATGGCGGAGGCGCATCGCCGTACGCTGGACCAGCTCTCCTCGGGCGTGGCCGTGTTCGACGGTCAGCGCCGGCTCGCCTTTTACAACGATTCCTATCGGCGATTGTGGGATCTCGACCGCGCCTTCCTCGACGCCAACCCTGACGATTCCAGCGTGCTCGACCAGCTCCGCGCCGCGCGCAAATTGCCGGAGCAGCCGGACTTCCGCGCCTGGAAAGCCAAGCTGCACGAGGCCTATCGCGCGGTCGAGACCGCCAAGGACACCTGGTTCCTGCCCGACGGCCGCGCGCTCTCCGTCGTCACCACGCCTAACCCGGAAGGCGGCGTCACCTATCTGTTCGACGACGTCACCGAGAGCCTCGACCTCGCCCGCCGCTTCGACGGCCTGATCCGCGTGCAGCGCGAGACGCTCGACAGCCTCGCCGAAGGCGTCGCGGTGTTCGGCAGCAATGGCAAGGCGCAGCTGTTCAACCCGGCCTTCGCCCGGATGTGGAAGCTGTCCAGCGATGCCATGCGCGACGAGCCGCATATCCAGACGGTCGAAGGCTGGTGTCATCAGCTGTTCGACGACCCTGGCGTCTGGCGCCAGATCCGCGAAGCCATCACCTCGATCGAGAACCGCGCCGACATCCCGCTCAAGCTGGAACGCAAGGACGGCAGCGTGCTTCATGGCATGATCCGCCCGCTGCCTGACGGCGCGACCATGTTGACGTTCCAGGACATTACCGACACCGAGAATGTCGAGCGCGCGCTGCGCGAGCGCAACGAGGCGCTGGAGGCCGCCGACCAGATGAAGGTGGATTTCGTCCACCACGTCTCCTACGAACTGCGCTCGCCGCTCACCACCATTATCGGATTCGCGCATTTCCTCAGCGATCCCTCGACCGGACCGCTGACGCCGAAGCAGGCCGAATATCTCGACTACGTCACCAAATCGACCAACGCGCTGCTGGCGCTGACCAACAACATCCTCGATCTCGCCACCATCGACGCCGGCGCGATGAAGCTGGAACTCGGCCCGGTCGACGTCAGCAAGACCATCGAGCTCGCCGCCGAGGGCATCCAGGACCGCCTCGCCACCGACCGCATCCGCCTCAAGGTCGAGATCGCGCCCGACATCGGCAGCTTCATCGGCGACGAGAAGCGCGTGGTGCAGGTGCTCTATAACCTCCTCGCCAACGCCGTCGGGTTTTCTCCACAGGATTCCACCGTCGGCATCAGCGCACGCCGCACCGAACGCAGCGTGGTCTTCACCGTGACAGATTCCGGGCCTGGAATACCGGCCGACATGAAGGACAAGGTGTTCAACTGGTTCGAAAGCCGCTCGCAAGGCTCGCGTCACCGCGGCGCCGGGCTCGGTCTGTCGCTGGTGCGCTCCTTCGTCGAGCTGCATGGCGGCAAGGTGCGGGTGGATTCGATCGTCGGCCGGGGCACGGTCGTGATCTGCGACTTCCCGACCGACCAGGCGGCGCATCGTGACGCCGCCGAATGACCGAACCAACCACATTCTCTGTCGCGCTCCACAACGAGACGGCCACCGCGCAATTGATGGCCGACCTTGCGCTGCTGGTCGGCCCGGGCGATGTCATCACGCTCACCGGTGATCTCGGCGCCGGCAAGACCGCGGCCGCCCGCGCCATGATCCGCTATCTCGCCGGAGACGATGCGCTGGAAGTGCCGAGCCCGACCTTCACGCTGGTGCAGGGCTACGAGCTGCCGCCGTTTCCGGTGATGCATGCCGACCTCTACCGTGTCGAGGACGAGAGCGAGCTCGAGGAGATCGGACTGTCGCCGCTCCCCGATGCAACCCTGGTTCTGATCGAATGGCCAGAGCGTGCGCCGTCGGCGATGCCGGAAGATCGCATCGACATCGCGCTGACGCACCGGCCGGCGCTGGGCTCGAATGCACGCGCGGCCGACATCACCGGTTACGGCAAGGGTGCAGCGCAAGTCGCGCGGCTGCAGGCACTGCGCGAATTCCTCGATGCATCCGGCTATATCGACGCGACGCGACGGCGCATGAATGGCGACGCCTCGACGCGCTCCTATGCGCGGCTGCTGCGCGACGACGAGATCGTCATCCTCATGAACTTTCCGCAGCGGCCCGACGGAGCGGCCCTCTACAACGGAAAGTCCTACAGCGCCGCGGTGCATCTCGCCGAGAACGTCAAGCCGTTCGTCGCCATCGACGAAGGCCTGCGCGCGCAAGGAATCTCCGCGCCCGCGATCCATCATTCCGATCTCGATCATGGCTTCCTGATCACCGAAGACTTCGGCAGCGAAGGCGTGATCGAGGGCGATCCGCCGCGCCCGATTGCCGAGCGCTACGAGGTTGCGACCGATGTGCTGGCCATACTGCACGGCAGGACGCTGCCGGAAACCTTGCCGCTGGCCGGCCAGAGCTACGACATCCCCCTCTTCGACACCGAGGCACTGCTGATCGAGATCGGGTTGATGCCGGAATGGTATCTGCCCGATCGCAACGCGCCGCTGAGCGAGGAGGCGCGCGCGGAGTTTTTCGCGATGTGGCGCGAGCTGCTGAGGAAGCCGCTGGCGGCGCCGCGGACGTGGATCATCCGCGACTATCACTCGCCGAACCTGATCTGGCTTGGCAATCGCAGCGGCATCGAACGCGTCGGCGTGATCGACTTCCAGGACACCGTGCTCGGTCCGCAATCCTACGACGTGGTGTCGCTGCTCCAGGACGCCCGCATCGACGTGCCCGAAAGCCTCGAGCTGACGCTGCTGTCGCGCTACATCAAGGCGCGCCGCGCCGCCGATGCCAGCTTCGATCCGGCCGGCTTCGCCGAGCTCTACGCCATCATGTCGGCGCAGCGGAACACCCGCCTGCTCGGCACCTTTGCCCGGCTCAACCGCCGCGACGGCAAGCCGCATTACCTGCGTCACCAGCCGCGGATCTGGACCTATCTCCAGCGCTCGCTGGCGCATCCCGCGCTCGCCCATCTGCGCGAGTGGTATCTCGCCAACGTCCCGCCGCCGCAGCCCTAATCCGGGGCCCGATTTACCGGCCGTTAGCCAAGATGTCGCTATTCTGGCGGCGAGGCAGCCGGATCGTCACGGGGCTGGAGCAAGGGCAGATGGCGACGAAAGCGGATCAGCGCGGAAATAACCGGGTCGTTTTCGAGCGCGGGGTTCCGGCCCAGATGATGGGCATCGACGGCACCTGGCGGCGCGACTGCACCATGGAGGACGTCTCCGAGACCGGCGCCAAGCTGACCATCGACGGCTCGGTCGAGGGCCTGCACCTGAAGGAATTCTTTCTGCTGCTGTCGTCCACCGGACTTGCGTACCGGCGCTGCGAACTGGCCTGGGTCAATGGCGACCAGATCGGCGTCAATTTCCTCAAGCTCGGCGACAAGAAGAAAAAGGCGCGCTCCACAGCCATCGGGGCGTGACGGCAACACTCGTCGTATAACCGTCACGGCGGGCGATTAAGGCGGTTGGGATGCGGTGCGGCGGGCCGAGGCTCATGCTAGGATTGCCGCGAAAGCGAAATAAAGGGATTTGAGAAAGCGAAGAATGTCCGTCAAACCGACCAAAGCCATGGTGCTTGCCGCAGGGTTCGGCCTGCGCATGCGCCCGCTGACGGACAAGATGCCGAAGCCGATGGTGCCGGTGGCTGGCCAGCCGCTGCTCGACCACGTGCTCGACAAGCTCAGCCATGCCGGCGTGACCGAGGCGGTGGTCAACGTGCATTACCTGCCCGATCAAATCATCGATCACACCGCATCGCGCCAATCTCCGCGCGTGATCATCTCCGACGAACGCGACCAGGTGCTCGGCACCGGCGGCGGCGTGGTCAAGGCGCTACCGCTGCTCGGCGATGCGCCGTTCTTCCACGTCAATTCCGACACGTTGTGGATCGATGGAGTGCGCTCCAACCTGACGCGGCTTGCGGAAAACTTCGACCCTGCGCGCATGGACATTCTGCTCTTGATGGCGCCGACCGCGACCAGCATCGGCTATAGCGGCCGTGGCGATTACGGCATGCTGCCCGATGGCGCCCTGCGCAAGCGCAAGGAAAAAGAGGTCGTTCCATTCGTCTATGCCGGCGCGGCGATCATGTCGCCCGCGATCTTTGCCGATGCGCCCAAGGGCGAGTTCTCACTGACCAAGATGTTCGACCGCGCCAATGAGCAGGAGCGGCTGTTCGGCCTGCGCCTCGACGGCGTCTGGATGCATGTCGGCACGCCTGATGCCGTGCATGCGGCGGAAGAGGCGTTTCTGGAGAGCGTGGCGTAAAGGCGCCTCGAAGACGGTGCCGTAGGGTGGGTTAGCCTTGCGACTGCGCGAAGCGCGGTTCGCACGGCGTAACCCACCTCTTTTGTTTCTGCGGCGACAGAAGTGGTGGGTTACGCCAGCGGACTGCGCTTCGCGCCGCCGCCGTCTAACCCACCCTACGACACCTGTTCCAGCATCGCGAACAGCGGGGAAGACCTCGCCCACACCCATGACCATTTGAGCTCGCCTCCCTATATTGGCGCCTGATTCCCGAATCAGGCAGCCCATGCGCGTTTTCAGCGTTCCCATCTCAGTTCCGTTCCTGCGCACGGTCGTCGCGGCCCTGCTCGACGGCCGGCTGGTCGATGGCTTCGAGGCGCGTAAGGAGCCGGCGCGGCTCGCGGACGCAACGTTGTACCTGCCGACCCGGCGCGCGATGCGCGTGGTGCGCGAGATCTTCCTCGACGAGATGAAGGCGGATGCGGTCGTGCTGCCACGCATCGTCGCGCTCGGTGACATCGACGAGGACGAGCTCGCCTTCGCCGACGAGGGCGAGCAGTTTTCGGGTGCAACACCGCTCGACATTCCGCCGCGGCTGGGTGAGCTCGAACGGCGGCTGACGCTGGCGCAGCTCGTCGCCGCTTGGGCCAAGGGCCCGGTGCTGGCGCCGCTAGTGGTCGGCGGCCCAGCTTCGACACTGGCGCTGGCGGGCGACCTCGCGCGGCTGATCGACGACATGGTGACGCGCGGCGTCGACTGGAGCGCGCTCGATGGTCTCGTGCCTGATAACCTCGACCGCTACTGGCAGCACTCGCTCGAGTTTTTGCGCATCGCGCGCATTGCCTGGCCCAGCCATCTCGCCGAGATCAAGCGGATCGAGCCAGCGGCGCGACGCGATCTCCTGATCGCGGCGGAAGCCAGGCGGCTGACCGCGCATCCGAGCGGGCCGGTGATCGCGGCCGGCTCAACCGGCTCGATGCCGGCCACCGCAAAATTCCTCCATGCGGTCGCATCGCTGCCACATGGCGCCGTGGTGCTGCCGGGCCTCGACACCGATCTCGACGATGACGCCTGGCGCACTATCGGCGGCGTGCGCGATGCGCTCGGCAAATTCGCGGAGCATCCGGCCTCGAACCATCCGCAATATGCCATGCACGCGCTGTTGCAACGTTTTGGCATCAAGCGCAGCGACGTCGAGATTCTGCAGCCGCCGGCAGAAGGCGGCCGCGATCTGCTTGCGTCGGAATCGATGCGGCCCTCGGCCAAGACGGAAATTTGGCATGACCGGCTGAAGCAGCCGGATGTCGCCGCAAAGATCGCCGGCGGCATGAAGAATCTTGCGGTCGTGGAGGCTCCCAATCCTGAAATGGAAGCCCTCGCGATCGCGATCGCGATCCGCGAGGCGCGGCACCTCGACAAATCGGCGGCACTGGTGACGCCCGATCGCGCGCTGGCGCGGCGGGTGATGGCTGCGCTGACGCGATGGGATCTCGCCTTCGACGATTCCGGCGGCGACGTGTTGATGGAAACACCCGCCGGCGTTTTTGCCCGCCTGGCGGCAGAAGCCGCGACCAAGGGCCTGGAGCCGCCGACGCTCTTGGCGATGCTGAAGCATCCGCTGTGCCGGCTCAGCCGTGCGCCCAGTGCGTGGAAGGCAGCGATCGAGGGACTCGAACTCGCGGTCCTGCGTGGCACGCGCCCACCCGCAGGCACGGCCGGCCTCCTGCGCGAATTCAACCGCTTTCGCGACGAGCTGGCAAAACTGTGGCGCAGCGAAGTCTCCGCGCTCCATAAGGCCGAGCCGCGCGCGCGGCTCAAGGCCGAGGACCTCGACCGCATCCAGGCGCTGATCGATTTCTTGCAAAAAGCATTGGCGCCGATCGAGAGCCTGGCCTCGTCAAGACCGTATGACTTCGCCGAGCTCGCGCACCGGCATCGCGAGATCATGATCGAGCTGTCGCGCGACGAGCAGGGCATTCCGCTCGCTTTCGAGGAGCGCGAAGGCCTCGCCCTCGCCAGCGCCTTCGACGACCTGCTGCGCGGCGGCACGACCAGCGGGCTGATGGTGCCGTTGCCTGACTATCCCGATGTCTTCCAGACCGCGTTCGGCGATCGCGCGGTGCGGCGGCGCGACAGGCCGGGCGCCCGGCTGCAAATCTACGGCCCCCTGGAATCGCGCCTGATGCAGGCCGACCGTATCATCATTGGCGGCCTGATCGAGGGCGTCTGGCCACCGGCGCCGCGGATTGATCCCTGGCTCAGCCGGCCGATGCGGCATGAGCTCGGTCTCGACCTGCCGGAGCGCCGCATCGGCCTCTCCGCGCACGACTTTGCGCAATTGCTCGGTGGCGACGAGGTGATCCTCACCCATTCCGCCAAGGCCGGCGGCGCGCCGGCGGTGGCGTCGCGCTTCCTGCACCGGTTAGAGGCGGTGGCGGGCGATGATCTCTGGAAGGCGGCAGTTCGCGCCGGCGAGAAATACGTGCAGTTCGCCGGCGCAATGGACCAGCCCGACGAGGTCAGGCCGATCAAGCAGCCCGAGCCGCGACCACCGCGCGCGACGCGGCCGCTCAAAATGTCCGTGACCGCGATCGAGGACTGGCTGCGCGATCCCTACACGATCTACGCAAAGCACATTTTGCGGCTGGATGCGCTGGATCCGGTCGACATGCCACTCTCGGCCGCCGATCGCGGCTCGGCGATTCATGATGCGCTCGGCGAGTTCACGGAAACATATGCGGCACGCCTGCCCGACGATCCCGCCCGCGTTCTGCGGGCAATCGGCGAGAAGTATTTTGCGCCCCTGATGGAGCGCCCCGAGGCGCGGGCACTGTGGTGGCCGCGCTTCCAGCGCATCGCGCGCTGGTTCGGTGAATGGGAGACGGCGCGGCGCGATGCGATCGAGGCCATCACGGCGGAGACCCACGGCGAGATCTCGATCACGCTCGACGCCACGCGTAGCTTCCGCCTCTCAGCGCGCGCGGACCGCATCGAGCGCCGCAAGGGCGGCTTCTATGCCATCCTCGACTACAAAACCGGGCAGCCGCCAAGCGACAAGCAGGTCCGCATGGGCCTGTCACCGCAGCTGACGCTGGAAGCCGCGATCCTCCGCGAAGGCGGCTTTCCCGACATCAACGCCGGTGCGTCGGTCAGCCAGCTCGTCTATGTCCGCCTGAGCGGCAACAATCCGGCCGGGGAAGAGCGCATCCTCCAGCTCAAGGTAAACAAAGGTGACGAGCCAATTCCGCCGGACACTGCCGCCGCCGACGCCAGAGCCAAATTGGAGGCGCTGATCCGCGCCTTCGAGGACGAGAACCAGCCGTACACCTCGCTGAACCTGCCGATGTGGGCGAACCGCTACGGCACCTATGACGATCTTGCCCGGATCAAGGAATGGTCTGCGGCCGGTGGATTGGGGATCGAGGAATGGTGAAGGTGCCGCGCCCCATCCCCGACGAGGTGCGCGCGCGGCAGGCGCGCGCATCCGATCCGACCGCCTCCGCTTTCGTGTCGGCCAATGCCGGCTCGGGCAAGACGCATGTGCTGGTGCAGCGTGTCATCCGGCTGCTGCTGTCGGGCGTGCCGCCGGAAAAGATCCTCTGCATCACCTTCACCAAGGCCGCCGCTGCGAACATGGCCGAGCGCGTGTTCACCACGCTCGGCCATTGGGTGACGCTGGACGATGCCGGGCTCGATGCAGCCATCCGCGCCGTCGGCATTCCCTACCCCAGCGCAAAGCTGCGACGCGAGGCGCGAAAGCTGTTCGCTTGTGCGCTGGAAACGCCGGGCGGCTTGAAGGTGCAGACCATCCACGCGCTCTGCACCCGCCTGCTCCAGCAATTCCCGTTCGAGGCCAACGTGCCGGCGCGCTTTGCCGTGATCGACGAGCGCGACCAGACCGACATGATGGAGCGCGCCAATCTGAAGGTGCTGCTCGACGCCGCGCGTGATCCGGAGAGCGTCACAGGCCGCGCGCTGCTGACGGCGATGGCGAGCGCCGCCGACGTCACCTTCAAGGAGGTCGTGCGCGAGGCGTGCCTCAGTCGCGATCATTTCATGGCCTGGACCGACGAGGCCGGCAACGCCGAGGCAGCTGCTGCTCAGATGGCGGCGGTGCTGGGTGTCGACCCAAGTGATCGCATCGAGGACGTCGAGACCGAGATTCTCGACGGTCCGTTCCTGCCGCGGCCGCGCTGGGACGACATCGCTTTTGCGCTGGAGGACGGCAGCAAGTCCGACAACGACCAGGCCGGCCGGCTCCGCGAAGCAAAAGTCTTTTCCGGCAGCGCACAGGTCGACGCCTATCTCTGCGTCTTCCTCACCGACGACAAGCTGCCGCGCAAGACAGTGCTGACCAAGAAGTTTTGCGATCACAACCCGTCCGTCGCCCGCCTGTTCGAGGCCGAAGGGCAACGCATCGGTGAGCTGGTCGAGAAGCGCCGCGCGGTGATCATGCGCGACCGCACCGCGGCCCTGCTGCATATCGCGACCGCGGCCGCGGCCAACTACCGGCGCGAGAAGCAGGAACGCGGTCTGCTCGACTATGACGACCTCATCGACAAGACGCTGGCGATGCTGGACCGCGTCTCCTCGGGCTGGGTGCATTACAAGCTCGACCGCGGCGTCGATCACGTGCTGATCGACGAGGCCCAGGACACCAGCCCGCGGCAATGGGACATCGTCGCGCACATCATCTCCGAATTCACCGCAGGCGAAGGCGCGCGCGAAGGGCTGAACCGCACCATCTTCGCCGTCGGCGATGAGAAGCAGTCGATCTTCTCGTTCCAGGGCGCAGCTCCCCACGAATTCGACGCGCGCCGGCGCGAGCTGCACCGCAAGTTCACCGCGGCCGGGCTGAAGTTCGATCCGGTCGCCTTCACCTATTCGTTCCGCTCGGGCGCCGCAATCCTGCACTCGGTCGATCACGTCTTCCGCGATCCCCAGATCTACAAGAGCATCCACTCGGTCGAGATCGGCCATCCCCTGCACAATGCGCTCGCCGATGCAGGCCCGAGCGTGATCGAGCTGTGGGATCTCGCGGAAGCCGACGACAGGCAGGACATCGAGGGCTGGCGCGCGCCGTTTGACGGCGTCGCCGTCACCAGCCCCGAGGTCAAGCTCGCGCGCCGCATCCAGACTGAGATCAAGCACCTGGTCGAAAGCGGCACGCTGACGGGACACGAAGGCGAACGGCGGCCGCTGCGCTATGGCGACATGCTGATCCTGGTGCGGCGACGCGGTAATGCCTTTGACGCCGTGATCCAGGCGCTGAAGCACGCTGGCGTCCCGGTCGCCGGCGCCGACCGGCTCAAGCTCACCGAACACATCGCCATCATCGACCTGATGAACCTTGCGGACGCGCTGCTGCTGCCGCAGGACGATCTCGCGCTCGCGGTGGCGCTGAAGAGCCCGCTGTTCGGGCTCGATGACGACGACCTGTTCACGCTTGCCTGGGACCGCAAGGGATCGCTGCGCCGCGCGCTGGGCGAACATGCGGACACAAGCGAGAAGTTCGCCACGGCATTGCGGCGCCTGGAAGCCTGCGAGATGCGCGCGCGCGAGGAGACGCCGTTCGCGTTCTACGCTTGGCTGCTCGGCGGCGATGGCGGCCGCGCACGCATCCTGCGCCGTCTCGGCTTTGAGGCCAACGACGCGCTCGACGAGTTCCTGGAGCTGGCGCTGAACTATGAGCGCAAGGCGCCGGCCTCGCTGCAGGGCTTCATGGCCTGGCTGCGTTCAGCCGATACCGAGGTGAAGCGCGACATGGAGATCTCGCGCGACGAGGTGCGGGTGATGACCGTGCACGGCGCCAAGGGCCTGGAGGCCTCGGTCGTATTCATGGTCGACACGACATCCTCGCCCGCGGACTCGCAGCGGCTGCGGCTGATCCACGTGCCGCGCGGCAATGGCGGCGAGGTGGTGGTCTGGGCCGGCCGTAAGGCCGACGATCCCAAGCCGGTCGCCGAGGCGCGCAAGGCCATGCTCGAGGAGACCGAGGACGAATATCGCCGCCTGCTCTACGTCGCGATGACGCGCGCCGCGGACCGGTTGATCGTCGGCGGCTGCATGCCCGGCAATATGAGGACCGTCCGCAAGCTGAGCTGGTACGATCTGGTCGACACCGGCCTCGCCGGCTCGGCCCTGGACAAGCAGATCATCGAGACGCCGCTCGGCAAGGTGACACGATTCGCCCGGCCGGAAGACGTCGCAGCGCTGGGCACGCCGGCGACGTCGGCGGACCAGACAATCGCTTTGCCGGACTGGCTGCGAGCGACGGCCCCGCGCGAGATCATCGACGAGGATCCCGTGCGCCCCTCGGGCCAGTCGGCCGAAGAGGGCCGCCGCGTACGCACCGGCGAATCGGTGCAGTCCCGCGCGCTGGCGCTTCAGCGCGGCACGCTGGTGCACCGGCTGCTGCAATCCCTGCCCGACATCGCCGCCGAGCGCCGGCGCGAGGCCGCACGCGACTTCATGGCACGCAATGCCTCGGACTGGCCCGAGGCCGACCGTGCCGCGCTGGCCGACAAGGTGCTCGCCTTGATCACTGAGCCGCGCTTCGCCCCGGTCTTTGCCGCCGGCAGCCGGGCCGAGGTCGCCATCGTCGGCAAATTGGAGCGGCCGGGCCGCACCCCGGCGCTGGTGTCGGGGCAGATCGACCGGCTGGTCGTTGATCCGGATCAGGTTTTGATCGTGGATTTCAAGACCAACCAGGCGGCACCCAGAAGCGTGGCCGAGGCCCCCGCCGCCTATGTCCGGCAGCTCGCACTGTACCGGGCGGTGCTGGCGCGGCTTTATCCCCAAAAGTCGATCCGCGCCGTGCTGCTCTGGACCGAGGCCCTTGAATATATGGAGATTTCAGCCCCCGCGCTGGACGCGGCGCTGGCATCCCTTCATCTCGGTGTGAGCGTCCTTGACCCGGCAAGGAGCCGTTCATAGGTTGACCCCATGATCCCGGGCGCGATTCCAGGTCGCGCCGATTCTTTCAACCGAGTGAGGTACTCCAATGGCCGTTAGCAAGGTTTCCGACGCCGATTTCGAAGCCGAAGTGCTCAAGGCGAACGGCCCCGTGGTCGTCGATTTCTGGGCTGAATGGTGCGGCCCCTGCCGCATGATCGCGCCCGCCCTCGACGAGATCGCCGGTGCGATGGGCGACAAGGTCAAGATCGTGAAGCTCAACGTCGACGAGAGCCCGAAGACCGCCTCGAAGTATGGCGTGATGTCGATCCCGACCCTGATGATCTTCAAGGGCGGCGAGATGGCCTCCCGCCAGGTCGGCGCGGCGCCGAAGGCAAAGCTCCAGCAGTGGATCACCTCCGCGGTCTGATCCTTCTCGCGCAGGATTATTTTCGAGAACGGCCGGCGATAGCCGGCCGTTTTGCGTTGATGGGACGTGTTCAGCGTAGGACGAGTCCCAGCCCTTGCCCGCCCCTCCCGCAAAGCGCGCGCGAAAATCGACCTCCCTCGTTGCGATGGAGGCACGGTCGGTCGATGCGATCCCGCGCGGCAAGGAGTGGCAGTACGAGCCGAAATGGGACGGCTTTCGCTGCCTGCTGTCGCGCAACGGCAGCGACGTCGATCTGCGCTCGAAGTCCGGCGAAGACCTCGCGCGCTATTTCCCCGAGATCGTTGCCGCCGCGTTGAAGCTGAAGGCGGACCGTTTCACGCTCGACGGCGAGATCGTCGTGCCGCACGGCAAAGGCTTTTCCTTCGACGCGCTCCTGCAACGCATTCATCCCGCGGCAAGTCGCGTGAAGAAGCTCTCGCAGGACACGCCGGCGCTCTACCTCGTCTTCGATCTGCTCGCGACGGCCGGGGAGAAACGTCTGGCTGAAAAGACGCTGGGCAAGCGACGACCGGCGCTGGAAGCGTTTGCCAAAGCCAACCTGAAAGGCAGCATTTTCCGCCTCTCACCGGCGACGGCAAGTTATGCCACTGCCCAAAAATGGCTGGCGCAGTCCGGCGGCGGATCGGACGGCGTCATCGCCAAGCGCATCGACCTGCCCTACCAAGCCGGCACGCGCGACGGCATGCAGAAGATCAAGAAATTCCGCAGCGCCGATTGCGTCGTCGGCGGCTTCCGCTACGCCACCAACAAGATCACCGGCCGCGACGTGGTCGGCTCGCTGCTGCTCGGGCTCTACGACGATGATGGCTTGCTGCATCACGTCGGCTTCACCTCGGCGATCAAGGCGGAGCAGAAGCCTGATCTGACCGATCGGCTCGAAGCATTGATTGGCGAGCCCGGCTTCACCGGCAACGCGCCGGGTGGGCCGAGCCGCTGGTCGACCGAGCGCTCCGCGAAATGGTGTCCGCTCAAGCCAAAGCTGGTGATCGAGGTCTGCTACGACCATTTCAGCGGCGAACGCTTCCGCCACGGCACCTCGCTCCTGCGCTGGCGCCCCGACAAGGCGCCGCGGCAATGCACATTCGAGCAGCTGAAGCAGAAAGTGGCCGATCCGATGAAGCTGTTGAAGTGAGCTAGCAGTAGCCCGGATGGAGCGCAGCGTAATCCGGGAATTGTGCCACAAGCGACGACGGCCCCGGATTACGCTGCGCTCCATCCGGGCTACAAGATCACAACTACCCGATCCATCCCGTCGCCAGCGCGTTCGCCAGCTCCGGCTGCCCGTTTCGCCGCGCCAACTCCGCCATCGCTTCATGATCGTACACGACGTGCCGGAACGTCACCTGCCAGGCGCCATCAGCAAGTTCGAGAATGGCATAACGCGCGTGCGGCGTGCCGGCTTCGACGACGTGCGGATACGGATGCTTGTCGCGATAACCAGGACTGCCGACGCTGCCGGGATTGACGATCAGCCGGCCGTCGCGCAGGCGCACGGCGCGGGCGAGGTGAGTGTGGGCGCAGAGGATCAGCGACTGCGTGATGCCTTGCGCAAATTGCTCGATGCGATCGAGCGGGGACAGCGCCACCGTGCCGTCGGGATGCACCGTGTCGAGCCAGTACACCTCGTCGCTGCCGGGCGTCGCGTGGCACAGGAACACCTGCTCTCGGAACACCCGCGTCATCGGTTGCGCACGCAGCCAGTCGAGCTGCGCGGCATTGAGCTGCGCATGGGCGGGACGATCCCATGAGCCCATCTGTTCCGGAGCGCGGTCGAGCAGATAGCGGTCGTGATTGCCGAGCACGTGCACGGCGTCGAGCGTCATCAGGATCTCGATCGTCCGGCGCGCATCGAGCGGTCCGCTCAGCATGTCGCCGAGATTGACGATGTCGGCAATGCCTTGCGCGCGGATGTCGGAGAGCACGGCTTCGAGCGCGAGATAGTTTCCGTGGACGTCGGCAATCGCGGCAAAACGCATTGTTCATCACCGTAGCCCGGATGGAGCGAAGCGAAATCCGGGGCCTTCATCGCTTGTGGCACGATCCCGGATTGCGCTGCGCTCCATCCGGGCTACGCAAACTCATGCAGGCGGCGTGCCGTTGATCGCCAGCACGTGGCCGGCCAGATACAGCGAGCCGGTGATCAGGACGCGCGGTGGCACCTCGTAGGCGAGCTTCGCCAAGGCGCGCAACGCGGCCTCGATGCCGGGCGCGGGCTCGACGCGCATGCCGAGACTGCGCGCGGCGTCCGTGAGGCGGTCGACCGGCATCGCGTTCTCGGTATCGGGGATCGGCACCGCGATGATGTGACGGGTGAGACCGGCGAAATTGGCGAGAAAGCCCTGAGCATCCTTGTTGGCCATCATGCCCGCGATGACGACCAGCGGCCGCGACACCCGCTCTTCGAGATCGCCGAGCGCAGCCGCCGCGACACGGCCGCCCTCGGCATTGTGCCCGCCATCGAGCCAGATTTCCGAGCCCTGCGGCCCCCAGGAGAGCAGCTCGCCGGAGGTGATGCGCTGCATTCGGGCCGGCCATTCCGCGCCGACGATGCCGGCCTCGAACGCCGCCTGGTTAACCTTGAACGCCGGGACGGCGCGCAGCGTCGCGATTGCAAGGCCGGCGTTGTCGAACTGGTGGCGGCCGAACAAGCGCGGCGCTGCCAGGTCCATCAAACCGCGATCGTCGGAATAGACCAGGCGTCCGCGCTCGACATTGACGTGCCAGCTTTCGTTCGCCGCAAACAGCGGTGCGCGCATGCGCCTGGCCTGCGCCTCGATCGCGTTCATCGCCTCCGGCGATTGCTCGGCGCAAATCACGGGTACGCCGCGCTTGATGATCGCGGCCTTCTCGCCGGCGATCGATGCCAGGGTCGACCCAAGGAAGTCCATGTGATCCATGCTGACAGGCGTGATCACGCAGGCCGCCGGCACATCGATCACGTTGGTCGAATCGAGCCGGCCGCCGAGGCCGACTTCGAGCAGCACCACGTCGGCCGGATGCTGTGCGAACAGATGCAAGGCCGCGGCGGTCTTCAGCTCGAACAGGGTCGCAGCCTCGCCGGCATTGACGCGCTCGACCTCTTCGAGAGCGGCGCGCAATTCATCGTCACTGACGAGCACGCCGCCACCGACGCGGCCCAGCCGGAAGCATTCGTTGATGCGGACGAGATAGGGCGAGGTGTAGGCGTGGACGCGCAAGCCTGCTGCCTCCAGCGTCGCGCGCAGATAAGCGAGCGTCGAACCCTTGCCATTGGTGCCGGCGATGTGGATCACCGGCGGCAGCTTGCTTTCGGGGTGGCCGAGCCGCGCGAGCAGGCGGTGCATCCGCTCGAGCCCGAGATCGATGCGTTTCTGATGCAGGGCCGACAGCCGCCCGATCAATTCGCCGAGCGGCGGCTTTGCGCTGTCAGAGGACGCGTTCACGCGTGGGGCGCGGCCGGCGCCGTCTCGGCGGCCGATACGATCTGCGCCGGGCTCGCAACCGGCTGCACCGGCTTCGATGCGCTTTCCAGCGCCGGCGCCTTGGTCAGCAGGCGGCAGAGTCGCGCCAGCGTCGGACGCAATTCGTGGCGATGCACGACCATGTCGACCATGCCGTGCTCCTTGAGATACTCGGCGCGCTGGAACCCCTCGGGGAGTTTTTCGCGGATGGTCTGCTCGATCACGCGCGCGCCGGCAAAGCCGATCAGAGCGCCGGGCTCGGCGATCTGCACGTCACCGAGCATCGCATAGGATGCAGTGACGCCGCCGGTGGTCGGATTGGTCAGCACGACGATATAGGGCAGTTTTGCCTCGCGGAGCATCTGCACCGCAACGGTGGTGCGCGGCATCTGCATCAGCGACAAAATGCCTTCCTGCATGCGCGCGCCGCCGGATGCGGCGAACACGATGAACGGCGCATTCTTCTCGACCGCAAGCTCGAGCCCGCGCACGATGGCTTCGCCCGCGGCCATGCCGAGCGAGCCGCCCATGAAATCGAAATCCTGCACGGCAACGACGACGGCGGAGCCTTCGAGCTTGCCGTAGCCGACCTTGATCGCGTCGTTCAGGTTGGTGCGGGCGCGCGCGTCCTTGATGCGGTCGACGTATTTCTTCTCATCGCGAAACTTGAGCGGGTCGGGCGTGACCTCGGGCAGTGCGACGTCGAACCAGGTCTCGTTGTCGAAGATCGACTTCAACCGGGCCACCGCACCCATGCGCATGTGGTAGTTCGAGCCGGGGATGACGAACTGATTGGCTTCGACGTCCTTGTAGAACACGAGCTGTCCGGAATCTGGGCACTTGATCCACAGGTTCTCCGGCGTCTCCCGCCGCAGCATGTTGCGGATCTTCGGCCGGACCACATTGGTAAGCCAGTTCATGGTTTGCTCCGAGGTGCGAACCCGCCTCGCGGATCGCCTGAAGGGATATATGGCGGCCGGGCCGCTGCCCGGCAAGCGCCGTGTCGCCCGCCCGAAAAGCGGAATTATGGCCTATTCCGCCGCCTGTTGCGCGCCCTTGACGCCCTGGGCCAGGGCCGCCGTCAATTCAGCGACGGCGTTGACGGTTTTGCCAGTCGCCCGCCCGTCCGCATCGAGGCTGTTCTTGAGCGCATCGACCAGCGCGGTGCCGACCACGGCACCATTGGCATGCGAGGCAATGGCGCGCGCAGCCTCCGGCGTGCGGATGCCGAAGCCGACGCAGACCGGCAGTTTTGTGTGTCGCTTGATGCGGGCAACTGCTTCGCTCACCGCCGAGGAATCCGCGGCCGCAGCACCGGTGATGCCGGTGATCGAGACGTAGTAGACGAAGCCCGAGGTGTTGGCGAGCACGGCCGGCAGACGCTTGTCGTCGGTGGTCGGCGTCGCCAGGCGGATGAAGTTGAGGCCGGCCTTCATCGCGGGCAGGCAGAGCTCGTCGTCTTCCTCCGGCGGCAGATCGACGATGATCAGACCATCGACGCCGGCGCTCTTGGCATCGACGAGGAACTTGTCGACGCCATAGATGTAGATCGGATTGTAATAGCCCATCAGCACGATCGGCGTCGTGTTGTCGTCCGTGCGGAAGCCGCGCACCAGCTCGAGCGTCTTCTTCAGCGTCATGCCGGCCTTGAGCGCGCGGAGACCCGCAGCCTGGATCGACGGACCATCGGCCATCGGATCGGTGAAGGGCATGCCGATCTCGATCACGTCGGCGCCAGACTTCGGCAGCGCCTTGATGATCTCGAGCGACGTCGCCGCATCGGGGTCGCCGGCCATCAGGAAGGTCACGAAGGCCGAGCGGCCCTGCTTTTTCAGCTCGGCAAAACGGGTGTCGATACGCGTGGTCATGGTTTTGCGGCCGCTGTGCTATACCTCTCCCCTCCGGGGAGAGGTCGGCTGCGAAGCAGCCGGGTGAGGGGGATGGAGAGGTTCAAATCCAGAGCGCGAAGGCTCCGCGAGTCGGTACGTCGTCGACTTCGTGACGCTGGACGGAAAACTGATCATTGAGGTCGACGGCGTGACACATTCCACTGCCTCGGAGCTCGATCGAGACAAACGTCGGACCGAAGCGCTCGAAGCTTGCGGCGTCGTTCGTGTCTCGAATACCGACGTGTACGAAAATCTCGAGGGTGTCCTCGAGCTGATCGCAACCTCACTGAGGTTCGAGTGAGTGGATAGACCCCTCACCCGGCTGCTTCGCAGCCGACCTCTCCCCGACGGGGAGAGGTGAAGAGAGTGCGACACCCGCCTCACTTGCTCTTGCCCCTGAGGATATCGCCGACCTGCGGGACGTCCTTGTCGCCGCGGCCGGAGAGGTTGACGACCATCAGGTGATCCCGAGGCCGCTTCGGCGCGAGCTCCATCACCTTGGCGATGGCATGGGCGGGCTCGAGCGCGGGAATGATGCCTTCGAGCCGCGACAGCAGCTGGAACGCGGCGAGGGCTTCGTCGTCGGTCGCGGAGAGATAGTTCACGCGGCCGATCTCGTGCAGCCAGGAATGCTCGGGGCCGATGCCGGGATAGTCGAGACCGGCCGAGATCGAATGCGCGTCCTGGATCTGCCCGTCTTCATCCATCAAGAGATAGGTGCGGTTGCCGTGGAGCACGCCGGGACGGCCGCCCGCGATCGAGGCGGCGTGCAGCTGCGTGAGGCCATGGCCCGCGGCCTCGACGCCGAAGATCTCGACCGAGGGGTCGTCGAGGAACGGATGGAACAGGCCCATCGCGTTGGAGCCGCCGCCGATGCAGGCCACCAGCGAATCCGGCAGCCGGCCCTCGACCTCCTGCATCTGCGTCTTGGTCTCGTTGCCGATGATCGACTGGAAGTCGCGCACCAGCGTCGGATAGGGATGCGGGCCCGCCACCGTGCCGATGCAGTAGAACGTGTTGTGCACGTTGGTGACCCAGTCGCGCAGCGCCTCGTTCATGGCGTCCTTCAGCGTGCGCGTGCCCGACTGCACCGGGAATACCTTGGCGCCCAGCATCTCCATGCGGATGACGTTGGGCTGCTGCCGCTCGACGTCGACGGCGCCCATATAGACCACGCATTCCAGGCCGAAGCGCGCGCACAGCGTCGCGGTGGCGACACCGTGCTGACCGGCGCCGGTCTCGGCGATGATGCGCTTCTTGCCCATGCGCCGCGCCAGCATGATCTGGCCGAGCACGTTGTTCACCTTGTGCGAACCGGTGTGGTTGAGCTCCTCGCGCTTGAGGTAGATTTTCGCACCGCCAAGATGCTCGGTGAGGCGCTCGGCGAAATACAGCGGCGAGGGCCGGCCGACATAGTACTTGAGGTAGCCGTTCATCTCGGCCTGGAACGCCGGATCGGCCTTGGCTTCGGTATAGGCCTTCTCCAGATCAAGGATCAGCGGCATCAAGGTTTCGGCGACGAAGCGGCCGCCGAAAATGCCGAAATGGCCGCGCTCGTCGGGGCCGCTGCGATAGGAATTGGGTTTGGCGACGTTCATCGGACACTCAACTCTTGGCTTGTATCTTGGCTGGCGCGCGCGGCGCGAATGAAGGCCTTGATCATCTCGGGATCCTTGACGCCGGGGGCGCTCTCGATGCCGGAGGAGACGTCGACGCCGCCGGCGCCGGTGACGCGGAGGGCTTCGGCGACGTTGTCGGCGTGAAGCCCGCCCGAGACCATGTAGGGCAGGATCAGATCGAGATTTTCGAGCAGGTGCCAATCGAAGGGCGCGCCGAGACCGCCGGGGCGGGTTGCATCTTTCGGTGCGCGCGCATCGAACAGGATGCGGTCGGCGATTGCGGCGTAGCCGGGCAGCACGGCGAGATCGGCAGATGTGGCGACCGGCACCGCCTTCATCACCGGACGGCCGAACCGCTGCTTGATATCGCGCAGCCGCGCCACGCTCTCCTTGCCGTGGAGCTGGAGAATGTCCGGCGACAGCGCGTCCATGATGTTGTCGAGCGTGGCGTCGTCGGCATCGACGGTGAGCGCGACCTTGAGCGCGCGCCGCTTCACCTGGCGTCCGAGCTCGCGGCCCGCTTGCAACGACAGATGCCGCGGCGACGGCGGAAAGAACACGAACCCCACCATGTCGGCACCCGCCTCGAGCGCCACCTCGAGCGTCTCGGGCGTAGACAGGCCGCAGATCTTGACGAGCAGGGACATGGTCTCAAAGCGAATGGTGGCCGCGGGCCTGCGGCCGGAAAACAGGGCTTTCGGTTGCGGCCGCTTCTACAACGTCGCGCGCTGCTTGTCTCGCCCGATGGGCCCGTAAAGGCCGACCCCCGAGGCGACGGGGAGGCGCTGGGACTCGGGCTTTGCTGCAGCCATTTGGGCCCGCAGATCGGCCAGTTCGCCCCTGGCAGCCCGTGCATCCGCATCATTCCGGCGCGCCGCGCGCCGCCAGTGCCGCTGGCCGAGCCAGACGGCGCAGCCACCTGCCAGGACGCCAAGGGCGGCGACCAGGATCAAAAGCAGGAACAGCGGCAAGGTGACCGACAGGGACGGGTCGGACGACAGGAAGGGATCGAAGGAGACGGTGACGAAATGCCGGTTGGCGACGGCGAAGACCACCAGGAGCAGGCCCAGCGGAATCACGATCAGCGCGGTCAGGAACTTTCGCATCTCGCTTCGCTCGCCTTGAATCAAGCTTGCGGCCGCATCGCCGCGACCGCAGGAAATCTTGACGCCGGCCTCAGTCTGCCGCGCCGGGATCCGGATGGTCTCGGTTCAACCGCTCGCGCATTTCCTTGCCGGTCTTGAAGAACGGAACGCTCTTCTGGTCGACCGGCACATGGGCGCCGGTGCGCGGATTGCGCCCGGCGCGTGCCGGGCGGTGCTTGACCGAGAAGGCACCGAAGCCGCGCAGCTCGACGCGATCACCGCGTGCGAGGGCCGCTACGATCTCCTCGAGAATCGCATTCACAATGTTCTCGACATCCCGCTGGTACAGATGCGGGTTGTGCTCGGCGATACGCTGAACAAGTTCGGATTTGATCATCGAGAGATAGGACCCGGAAGCGTGCGGATGACCATTTCCGTGAAAATACCGTGATCTGTCAAGACGCTAAATCAAGGTTGAGCGTCGTGAAAATGCGTGACAAATGCCGAAAAAGCAGGCTGCCCCGGCACCCGTCCCGCGGGAAAAAGCTCTCGGACTCGCCCAGTTCCCGTCAGTTTGACGCGGCCGGCTGCCACAAGGCCAGCATTCCATCCATTCCGAACCGATCGACCGCCTGTGCGACGCCAGTTTGCCCGATTTGATGCGCAATCGCGCCTAAACCCAGCGCTTCCAGCGTTACGGCGGCCGCCGTCTTGAGGAACGGCAGATCTCCGAAGCGCGGCTGCAGCTTGTAATCGCGCACGCTGAGCCCCTTCTTGACGCCCTTCTGCTCGACCAGCCAGGTCACCGCCGTCTTCTCGTCGCCGATCTGATCGATCAGCTTGAGATCGATCGCCTGGCGGCCGGTGAAGACGCGGCCATCGGCCACTTTCTCGAGCTGCGTGTCATCCATGCCACGCCGCTCCTTCACCAATCCCCTGAACCAGGCGTAGGAGTCCTTCACCAGCGCATCGAGCGCGGCGCGGGCCTCGGGACTGGTGGGCTCGAAACCGTTGGGCGCGGCCTTCAGCGGCGACGACTTCACCTCCTCGACCTTGACGCCGATGGTCTTCAAGAGCTCGGTGACGTTCGGATACTGGAACAGCACGCCGATCGAGCCGACCAGCGAGCTCTGCTGGGCGATGATGTGGTCGCTCGCAATCGCGGTGATGTAACCGCCGGAGGCGGCAAGACCCTCGACCACGACGACGAGCGGCTTCTTCGCCTTCAGCCGGGTGAGCGAATCGTAGAGCTGCTCGGAGCCGGCGGTGGTGCCGCCCGGCGAGTTGATGTGAACGATGACGGCCGCGGCCTGCGAATTCTCCAGTCGCTCCAGCGCCTGGGTGCGATCGGAATCGCTGCGGATCAGGCCCTCGATGTGGACGCGCGCGATCGACCCGGCAGATGCGAACGTGCCGCGTGCACCTGGCGTCGCGATCAGCGCGAAGCTCGCGATCGCCGCGATCGCGATCAACGCGGCCATCACGCGCCAGAACGTCAGCTTGCGGCGGATCCTGCGGCGATCAACGATGATGTCCGAATCGAGCGACATCGGAATATCTCCAAATGAATGGCTAGGCGCGTTGTGCCGTCACAGCGTGACCAACGGCTTATCTGGATACATCAATTGCGGCGCAATTTGAAGAAAACAAGGCTGTGACCGCGGTAGGTGCGTAGCCCGGATGGAGCGCAGCGAAATCCGGGACAGTCCGTCCGTGAGGCAACGACCCCGGATTACGCTTGCGCTCCATCCGGGCTACAAGCGTAACAAAAAAGCCCCGGCTCGCGCCGAGGCTTTGATGTCAGCGAAACCTGCGTTTCGCTTACTTGTTGTCGCGGTTCTTGAGCGCAGTGCCCAAGATGTCGCCGAGCGTCGCACCCGAATCGGAGGAGCCGTACTGCGCGATGGCTTCCTTCTCTTCGGCGACTTCGAGCGCCTTGATCGACACCTGGACCTTGCGGGCCTTCTTGTCGAACTGGATCACGCGGGCATCGACCTTCTCGCCGACGGCGAAGCGTTCGGCACGCTGGTCGTTGCGGTCACGGGCGAGCTCGGAGCGCTTGATGAAGGTCGAGAAGTCGGTACCGGCGATCTTCACCTCGATGCCGCTCTCCTTCACTTCGAGCACTTCGCAGGTCACGACCGCGCCCTTCTTGACATCGCCCGGCTCGGCGAAGGGGTCGCCTTCGAGCTGCTTGATGCCGAGCGAGATGCGCTCCTTCTCGACGTCCACATCGAGCACCACGGCCTTCACCATGTCGCCCTTCTTGTAGTTGTCGATCACCTGCTCGCCCGGAAGCTTCCAGTCGAGATCGGAGAGGTGGACCATGCCGTCGACGTCGCCTTCGAGACCCAGGAACAGACCGAACTCGGTCTTGTTCTTGACCTCGCCCTCGACCACCGAACCGGTCGGGTGACCTTCGACGAAGACCTCCCAGGGGTTACGCATGGTCTGCTTGAGGCCGAGCGAGATGCGGCGCTTGACGGAATCGACTTCCAGCACCTGCACATCGACTTCCTGCGAGGTCGAGACGATCTTGCCGGGGTGCATGTTCTTCTTGGTCCACGACATCTCGGAGACGTGGATCAGGCCTTCGATGCCCGGCTCGAGCTCGACGAACGCGCCGTAGTCGGTGATGTTGGTGACGCGGCCGGTGAAGCGGGCACCCAGCGGGTACTTGGCTTCGATGCCCTGCCACGGATCGTCCAAGAGCTGCTTCATGCCCAGCGAGATGCGATGCGTCTCGTGGTTGATCTTGATGATCTTGACCTTCACGGTCTGGCCGATCGAGAGCACCTCGGTCGGGTGGTTGACGCGGCGCCACGCGATGTCGGTGACGTGCAAGAGACCGTCGATACCGCCGAGATCAACGAACGCACCGTAATCGGTGATGTTCTTGACCACGCCGTCGATGACCTGACCCTCTTCGAGGTTCTGCACCAGCTCCTGGCGCTGCTCGGCGCGAGTCTCTTCCAGCACGGTGCGGCGCGACACGACGATGTTGCCGCGACGCCGGTCCATCTTGAGGATCTGGAACGGCTGCGAGTTGTTCATCAGCGGCGCGACGTCGCGGATCGGACGGATGTCGACCTGCGAGCGCGGCAGGAAGGCCACGGCACCGTCGAGGTCGACGGTGAAGCCGCCCTTGACCTGGTTGAAGATGACGCCGTTGACCTTCTCGTTGTTCTGGAACGCCTTCTCGAGCTTGCCCCAGCTCTCTTCGCGGCGCGCCTTGTCGCGCGACAACACGGCTTCGCCGAGGGCGTTCTCGATGCGATCGAGGAACACTTCCACCTCGTCGCCGACCTTGAGGTCGCTGTCACGGCCGGGGCCGGAAAATTCGCGCAGGGCCACGCGGCCCTCGGTCTTCAGGCCGACGTCGATGACGGCCATGTCCTTTTCAATTGCAACCACCTTGCCCTTGACGACGGAGCTTTCCTGCAGGTTGCCACCTGCGAAGGACTCGTCGAGCATCGCGGCGAAATCGTCGCGCGAGGGGCTGTAGGTATCAGCAGAAGTCGAAGCCATTTGTTCTCCAGTTGCGGATGTCTTGCCGGCCGTTGGGTTCATGGGCGCATCGCACACGCAGTGTCGGAAGGTCCGCAAGACCTTCGAGCGACCGCTCGCTGCCCCGGCTCGGCGCCGGAACTGCGGAAGCGGGCCGGCTGAGGCCCGCGCGTTCGATACGTGGAATCGTTGTCCGGAGCCTTGGATCGCGCCGGCCCCCAACAGGGACCGAAGGTTATCGACCTCAAAGAGCGGGAGCGGGCGCTTCCTCCAATGACGGCTGCGGCTTAACCCCGCGACCGGCCCGCTCGGACGGCCTCGATAATGTCGATGGCGGCCCTGACGCCGCCTTCTATATCCAGTTGGGAGTTATCAAGCAAGTGAGCATCCGGGGCTGGTTTTAAAGGCGCAATCAGCCGGTTCTTGTCGCGCTCGTCGCGCTGGACGATGTCGGCGAGCACGGCCGCCTCGTCCGCCTCCTCCCCCCGCGCCCTCGCCTCCATGGTCCGGCGATGGGCGCGGACCTTGGGATCGGCGACGACGAAAATCTTCACGTCGGCATGGGGGCAGATCACGGTTCCAATATCCCGGCCATCGAGCACGGCCCCGGGCGGATCAGCGGCGAATTGCCGCTGGAAATTGACCAGGGCCTCGCGGACCCCAGGGATCGCCGAGACGATGGAGGCCCCCTCGCCGACCTTCTGGGTCTTCAGGGCGGGATTGCCGAACCTTTCGGGGTCGAGCTCCAGCGCCGCCGCGACCGCCGCGGCTTCATCGCGGAGATCGTGACCGGACTGCATCAGCTCGTAAGCCACCGCACGATAGATTACGCCGGTATCGAGATGACGATAACCGTAATGGTGGGCGAGGCGCTTGCCGAGCGTCCCCTTGCCCGAGGCCGCCGGCCCGTCGATGGCGATGATCATGAAAACTCGGCCCCTAGCGAACGCATCATCGGGATGAAGTCCGGAAAGCTGGTGGCGATGAAGGCGGTGTCGTCGACGCTCACCGGCTGGTCGGACGCGCAACCCATCACCAGCGCGGACATCGCGATGCGATGATCCATATGGGTGGCAACAACGCCCCCGCCGGGCACGTGACCGTGGCCCTCGACGATCAGATCGTCGCCGGAGACCTCGACCTTCACGCCGTTGACGCGGAGCATGGCAGCCGTGGCTTCCAGCCGGTCGGATTCCTTGACGCGCAGCTCTTGCAGGCCGCGCATGATGGTGGTGCCTTCGGCGAAGGCGGCTGCGACCGCCAGCACCAGATATTCGTCGATCATCGACGGCGCGCGCTCCGGCGGCACCTCGACACCGCGCAGTTTCGACGCGCGCACGCGCAGCTGCGCCATCGGCTCGCCGGCATCGCGACGGACGTCGTTTTCCTCGATCGAGGCGCCCATTTCGCGGAGCGTGGTGAACAGGCCGGTGCGCAGTGGATTGGTCATCACGTCGGACAGCACCACGTCGGAGCCCTCGGCGATCAGCGCGGCAACGACCGGGAAGGCCGCCGACGAGGGATCCGCGGGCACGACGACGGTGGCACCGTGCAGCTCAGGCTGGCCGATCAGCGTGATGCGGCGGCCGTGCTGGCCTTCCTGCACTGATGTGATGTCGGCACCGAAATGCTTCAGCATCAGCTCGGTATGGTCGCGGCTCGCCTCGCTCTCAATCACCGTGGTGGTGCCGGGCGCAGCCAGGCCCGCCAGCAGCACGGCCGATTTGATCTGGGCCGAGGCGACCGGGGTCTTGTAGATGATCGGCAGCGGATCGCGCGCGCCCTGGAGGGTCAGCGGCAGACGGCCGCCCTCGCCGCCCGACACGACCCTGGCGCCCATCTGTTCGAGCGGGTCGAGGATCCGGCGCATCGGGCGGCTGCGCAGCGAGGCATCGCCGTCGAACACTGCCGAGATCGGGCACCCCGCAACGGCGCCCATGACGAGGCGGCAGCCGGTGCCGGAGTTGCCGAAATCGAGCGCCGCCTTGGGCTGGGCGAAGCCGCCGACACCGACGCCGTTCACCGTCCAGGCGAAATCGCCGGTGCGCTCGACCCTGGCGCCCAGCGCCTGCATTGATTTCGCGGTGTTGAGGACGTCCTCTCCCTCGAGCAGGCCCGAAATGCGGGTCTCGCCGACCGCGAGCGCGCCGAGGATCAGGGCACGGTGGGAGATCGACTTGTCCCCGGGCACCCGTACTTTCCCGGTCAGGGGGCCGCTGGCGCGAGACTGGAGCGGCCTCGGTTGGTCGGAATGGGTCAAGATTGTGTCCTTGGATGCGCCTTGAAGGCTGGGCCGCAGGTACCACATGGTCCGCGCCCCGTCACGGGCATGTCGTTCTTCCGTAATGCGCTATTGACAGCGGGCCGCCAACTAGCCAAGTGAAGCACCGCTTTTCAGACATTCCCAGGATTCCTGCCGTGGCCAAGTCCGAACTCGGAACCAAACGTATTTGCCCGACCACGGGCAAGAAATTCTATGACCTCAATAAGAATCCGGTGATCTCGCCCTATACCGGCGAGGTGGTGCCGATCGCCCCCATCGCTCCCGCACGTGCGTCCCGCGGCACTGAAGCCCGCAGCATGGCCCAGGACACCGCGCCGGAGCCGGCGGAGGCCGAGGAACTGGTGTCGCTCGAGGAGGCCGATGCCGAGGAGAACACCGGCAAGGTCAAGGCTGTCGTACCCGAGTCCGAGGACGATATCGAGGTCGACGAGACCATCGACGACGACGATGATGATGATTCGACCTTCATTGCCGACGAGGAAGAGGGCGATGAGGACGTGACCGACATCATTGGTGATGTCGGAGGTGATGAAGAGACTTGAGATCAGCCCTGATCTGTGAAAAAGGGTGCACCGCGCGAGTCACCAGGGCTCGCCGGTTGGGGTGATCCACCAGATTCACCCCGTCTAAGGTTAAGGGGCCATAGCTCAGCTGGGAGAGCGCTTGCATGGCATGCAAGAGGTCGGCGGTTCGATCCCGCCTGGCTCCACCACGCTTCGCCCTTCGGGCTTCGCGTGGCGCAGCCGCGCAGAGCCCGAAGGGTGAAGCGTGGTTCCGGCGTAGCCCGAAGGGCGAAGACGGACTGGTGCGATGCCCACCTAACGACTACCCAAGCGATAGCCGTCAATGTGGTACGTCTACATTCTCCGAAGCGTTGACTTTCCAGATCAGGATTACATCGGCGCCTCGGAAGATTTGAAGCGGCGAATTCCGGAACACAATGCCGGCAAGTCTAGCCACATCGCTAAATATAAGCCTTGGAAATTGATCTGGTACTGCGCCTTTCCTGATAAGTACAAAGCTCTGGCGTTTGAAAAGTACCTGAAGTCTCACTCCGGCCGCGCTTTCACGAAGAAGCGGCTTTCCTAGGCTCTGACGAGCTTCCCTACTCCCCGATCATCGCATTGAGCCGGTCGCGCAGCGCGACGATCTCGTCCTTCATCGCGACCAGTTCCGGCACCGAGCAGTCCGACGCCGCCAGAATCGATTGCGGCACGTTGCGCGCCTTGTCCTTCAGCGCATGGCCCTGCGGCGTCAGGGCGATCAGCACCTGACGCTCGTCCTCGCTCGAGCGGGTGCGCCTCACGAGATGGGCGGCCTCGAGCCGCTTGAGCAGCGGTGTCAACGTGCCCGAATCCAGGAACAGCTTCTCGCCGATGTCCTTGACCGGCACGTCGTCGCGCTCCCACAGCACCAGCATCACCAGGTATTGCGGATAGGTCAGGCCGAGCCGGTCGAGCAGCGGCTTGTAGACGCGGTTGAAGGCATGCGCGGCCGAATAGACCGCGAAGCAGATCTGATTGTCGAGCCGCAGCGGCGCGTCCGCTGCCGATAGTTTCCGGGCCATGGGGACTCTCACGGGATTTGCCCCGCATTGTGGGGCCGGGCGGCCGCATATTCAATTGCGAACAATTAAATGTGAGGCACCACAATTTATATTGTGCGCAATCTAATTGTCTGCGATACAGATCGCACCACCCGAACCCCCAGGGAGATGAAGATGTCCGTGAACGTCCTCTACAAGACCAGTGCCAAGGCGACCGGCGGCCGCGACGGCCATGCAGCGACCCTCGACGGCGCGCTCGACGTCAAGCTGACCACGCCGAAGGAGCTCGGCGGCGGCGGCGGCGCCGGCAACAATCCCGAGCAGCTGTTCGCGGCCGGCTATGCCGCCTGCTTCATCGGCGCGATGAAGTTCGTGGCTTCGCAGGGCGGCCCCAAGGTTCCCGCCGACGCCTCCGTCACCTCGACCGTCGGCATCGGCCCGCGCTCCGAGGGCGGCTTCGGTCTCGACATCGATCTGGCCGTCTCGCTGCCCGGCCTGGCCCGCGCCGAGGCCGAGGCGCTGGTCGAGAAGGCGCACCAGGTGTGCCCGTACTCCAACGCCACGCGCGGCAATGTCGACGTTCGCCTGACGGTCGTCTGACCGGAAGTGCGGATTGGCTGGCCCGAGATCCCCCCTCGGGCCGGCCGCTTCCACCTGATTTGCCACGCTGCGGGATTGCGCCGCGGCGGTGCATACGGCCCTACGCGCGGGGCCATTGCTGGCGTGCACGAACCTCGCTAGGCCTGTGATCAAACGTCGACACAGGGGAAGCGAAGGCATGAGTTCTGAAGCCGCCACGGGTGCCATGAGCGGATTGCGCGTCATCGATCTCACGCGCGTGCTCGGCGGTCCCTATTGCACCCAGATCCTCGCCGACCATGGCGCCGACGTCATCAAGGTCGAGCCGCCCGCGGGCGACGAGGTGCGCGAATGGGGCCCTCCCTTCCACGAGGAGGACGCGGCCTATTTCGTCGGCATCAACCGCAACAAGCGCTCGATCGGCCTCGACCTCGCCTCCGAGGGCGGCCGCGCCGTGCTGCTGAAGATGCTGGAGACGGCCGACGTCCTGATCGAGAATTTCAAGCCGGGCACCCTTGAGAAATGGGGCATCGGCAACGAAGTGCTGCGCGCAAAATTCCCGCGCCTCGTGCATTGCCGGATCTGCGGCTTCGGCGCCGACGGCCCGCGCGGCGGCAATCCCGGCTATGACGCCATCATCCAGGCCATGACCGGCATGATTGCGGCGACCGGCTCGCCCGAGAGCGGGCCGATGCGGATCGGCGTGCCACTGGTCGACATCACCACCGGTCTCTATGCGGCGATCGGCATCCTGATGGCGCTGTCGGAGCGGCAACGTTCGGGCCAGGGCCAGTTCCTGGAGACGACGCTGTACGAGACCGGTCTTGCCATCATGCATCCGCACACCGCGAACTATTTCATGCACGGCAAGCCGCCCTCGCTCACCGGCAACGAGCATCCCAACCTCGTGCCTTACGCGATCTTCCCGACGAAAACCGACAACATCTTCATCGGGGTCGGCAATGACGGCACCTTCCGCAAGCTCGCCAAGGAGATCGGCAAGCCCGAGCTCGGCACCGATCCGCGCTTTGCCCGCAACAAGGACCGCATCGCCAACCGCGAGGCGCTGCGCGCCGAGCTTGCGGCCGTGTTCAGCCAGCACGAGGCCGAGCCGCTGTGCAATCGCCTGCTCGCGGCCGGCCTGCCCGCAGGGCCCGTGCAGAAGATCGACCAGGCGCTGACCAACCCGCACACGATCGCGCGCGGCGATATCATCGAGAAGGACTGGTACAAGGGCGTGGCCTCGCCGATCCGGCTCGACCGCAGCAAGCCCAGCCTGCGCCGCCTGCCGCCGAAATTCAGCCAGCACTCCGCGGAGGTGCTGGGCGAGTTCGGCTACTCCAAGGCGGAGATCGAGGCGATGGTCGAAAAAGGCGTGGTCTGCGGCCCCGAGCGCAAGCGCTGAGATAAGACGAAGGTCGAGCGGCGACGCCGGTCCGCTCCCTCCCCCGCTTGCGGGGGAGGGCTGGGGAGAGGGTGTCTCCAAAACGGGACAATCCCCAAGCGGAGAGAGCCCTCACCCGCGCCTTCGGCGCGACCTCTCCCGCAAGCGGGAGAGGTTTTCGAGTTTGCGGCCGCACGCATTGCCCACGAGCTACCAGCTCTGCTGATCGATCCGCTCGCCGCCAACCAAATGCTGCGGCGCGGTCGCACGCACGTCTTCGCCTATTTTCCGGCTTCCCTTTTCCAGCGCTTGCCGCTTTCGTTTCGGCCGCTTACACAGTCATGTGAACGTCATATGGCGCTGCTAGCGCAAGCGCTTCTTTATTGACGGGCAAGGGAGGTTTTCTTGATGGCTCTTCGACATTTTGGTGCGGCTGCGGCTGTTGCAATCACGGTTGGCTTGTCGGCCTCGCCGGCCCTGGCCGTGACTGAAATCCAGTGGTGGCACGCGATGACCGGCGCGAACAATGACGTCATCGTCAAGCTCGCGAACGACTTCAACGCATCGCAGAGCGACTACAAGGTGATCCCGACCTACAAAGGCAATTACGCCGACACGATGAATGCCGGCATCGCCGCCTTCCGCGCCGGCAACGCCCCGCACATCATGCAGGTGTTCGAGGTCGGCACCGCGACCATGATGGCCGCGACCGGCGCCGTGAAGCCGGTGTACAAGCTGATGGCCGAGACCGGCGAGAAGTTCGATCCGAAGGCCTATCTGCCCGCGATCACCGGCTACTACTCGACCTCGAAGGGCGAGATGCTGTCCTTCCCCTTCAACTCGTCGTCGACGGTGATGTGGGTGAACCTCGACGAGCTGAAGAAAGCCAATGTCGAGATCCCGAAGACCTGGCCTCAGGTGTTCGACGCCGCCAAGAAGCTGCACGACAACGGCCATCCGACCTGCGGCTTCTCCAACTCCTGGGTCACCTGGGTCAATCTCGAGCAGCTCTCCGCCTGGCACAACGTGCCGCTGTCGACCAAGGCCAACGGCCTCGACGGCTTCGACACCGTGCTCGAATTCAACAGCCCGGTCCAGGTCAAGCACCTCGAGAAGCTGGTCGAGCTCCAGAAGGACAAGACCTACGACTATGCCGGCCGCACCAACACCGGTGAAGGCCGCTTCACGTCAGGTGAATGCCCGCTCTATCTGACCTCCTCGGCGTTCTTCGGCAACGTCAAGGCGCAGGCCAAGTTCAACTTCACCGCCGTCCCGATGCCCTATTATCCCGACGTGAAGGGCGCACCACAGAACTCGATCATCGGCGGTGCCTCGCTCTGGGTCATGGGCGGCAAGTCGGCCGAGGATTACAAGGGCGTCGCGAAATTCCTGAGCTTCCTCTCCGATACCGATCGCCAGGTCTACATCCACAAGGCCTCGGGCTATCTGCCGATCACCAAGGCGGCCTATGAGAAGGCCAAGGCGGAAGGCTTCTACAAGGATCAGCCCTATCTCGAGACCCCGCTGCTCGAGCTGACCAACAAGGAGCCGACCGCGAACTCCCGCGGCCTGCGCCTCGGCAACATGGTTCAGCTCCGTGACGTCTGGTCGGAAGAGATCGAGCAGGCGCTCGCCGGCAAGAAGACCGCCAAGCAGGCGCTGGATGCCGCCGTCGAGCGCGGCAACACGATGCTGCGGCAGTTCGAAAAGACCGCCGTCAAGTGAGGCGATCAGCGGCAGGCTGGTAACCCGGCCTGCCGCTCCTGCGTGCATCATGCAAAAACAAGCCATTTTCCAATCGAAGCTATTGCCCTACGCGCTGGTTGCGCCGCAGCTCGCGATCGTCCTGATTTTCTTCTACTGGCCGGCCTGGCAGGCGGTGATCCAGTCCTTCCTGCTCCAGGACGCCTTCGGTCTTTCGACCAGCTTCGTCTGGTTCGACAATTATCTCGAGCTTCTGAAGGACCGCGCCTATTTCGAGGCGATCGTGCGGACCTTCTTCTTCTCGTTCGCCATCGCAGTCTCGTCGCTGTCGTTTGCACTGCTGCTCGCGGTGATGGCGGACAAGCCGCTGCGCGGCTCGATGCTGTACCGCACGCTCTTGATCTGGCCCTATGCGGTGGCGCCGCCGGTCGTCGGCGTGCTCTGGATCTTCATGCTGCACCCCTCGCTGGGCGTGCTCTCGCGGTACTTGCGCGCCCTCGGCGTCGACTGGAATCCGCTGCTCGACGGCGACCAGGCCGCAACGCTGATCATCCTCGCCGCCGCCTGGAAGCAGATCTCCTACAACTTCCTGTTCTTCCTCGCCGGCCTGCAGAGCATCCCCCGAAGCGTGCTCGAGGCGGCCGCGATCGACGGCGCGCGCCCGATGCGCAGGTTCTGGACCGTGACCTTCCCGCTGCTGTCGCCGACCATCTTCTTCCTGCTGGTCGTCAACATCGTCTACGCCTTCTTCGACACCTTCGGCATCATCGACACCATGACCCGCGGTGGTCCCGGCAAGTCGACGGAAACGCTGGTCTACAAGGTCTATTCCGACGGCCTGCTCGGCGGCAATCTCGGTAGCTCGGCGGCGCAATCGGTGATCCTGATGATCATGGTGATCGTGCTGACGGGGATCCAGTTCCGCTTCGTCGAACGCAAGGTGACCTACTGATGGTCGAGGAAGAAGGCTTTCGGCGCTACGTCGCGCACATCATCCTCTGGATCGGGATCGCGATCGTCGCGTTTCCCGTCTACATCGCGATCGTCGCCTCGACCCAGGACAACGCGCTGATCGCGAACGGGCAGATGTCGCTGTTGCCCGGCGGCCATTTCTTCCAGACCTACTATCAGACCATCTTCGTCGGCACGAGCGGATCGACCCGCGAGCCGGTCGGCAACATGATGCTGAACTCGCTGATAACGGCGCTGCTGATCGCGGTCGGCAAGATCGCGATCTCGATCATCTCGGCCTATGCGATCGTGTATTTCCGCTTTCCGTTCCGGATGCCGATCTTCTGGCTCATCTTCATCACCCTGATGCTGCCGGTCGAGGTGCGCATCTATCCGACCTACAAGATCGTCGCCGATCTGCACATGCTCGACAGCTATGCCGGCCTGTCGCTGCCGCTGATCGCATCCGCCACCGCGACGCTGCTGTTCCGACAGTTCTTCATGACGGTGCCGGACGAACTGCTGGAGGCGTCACGCATCGACGGCGCCGGTCCCTTCCGCTTCTTCTGGGACACGCTGCTGCCGCTGTCGCGCACCAACATGGCGGCGCTGTTCGTGATCCTGTTCATCCTCGGTTGGAATCAATATCTCTGGCCGCTGCTGATCACCACCCGCGACGACATGCAGACGATCCAGATCGGCATCCGCAAGATGATCACCACCACCGACGCACTCACCGAATGGCCGATCGTGATGGCAACCGCCGTGTTGGCCATGCTGCCGCCGGTGTTCGTCGTCGTCGCCATGCAGAAGCTGTTCGTGCGCGGCCTGGTCGAGACGGAAAAGTAGGTTCTTGGAAATGAGTTTTCATGGCTAACGTCACCCTGCGCAGCGTCCGCAAGACCTATCCCGGCGGCTTCGAAGCCATCAAGGGCGTCGACGTCGATGTCGGCGACGGCCAGTTCTGCGTGCTGGTCGGACCAAGCGGCTGCGGCAAGTCCACATTGCTGCGCATGGTCGCGGGGCTGGAGACCGTCACCGGCGGCGAGATCGACATCGGCGGCCGCGTCGTCAACCAGATCGAGCCGGCCGATCGCGACATCGCGATGGTGTTCCAGAACTACGCGCTCTATCCGCATATGAGCGTCTACAACAACATGGCTTACGGCCTGCGCAATCGCGGCATGGCGGAAGCCGAGATCAAGACCCGCGTCGAGGAAGCCGCGCGTGTGCTCGAGCTCTCCGCCATGCTGGAGCGCAAGCCGCGCCAGCTTTCAGGCGGCCAGCGCCAGCGCGTCGCCATGGGCCGCGCCATCGTGCGCCAGCCAAAGGTGTTTCTGTTCGACGAGCCGCTCTCCAATCTCGACGCCAAGCTGCGCATCGCGATGCGGGTCGAGATCCGCAAATTGCAGCGCCGCCTCAACACCACGTCGATCTATGTCACCCATGACCAGCTCGAGGCGATGACGCTCGCCGACATCCTGGTGGTGATGAATGGCGGCCAGGTCGAGCAGGTCGGCAACCCACTCGCGATCTACGAGAAGCCGGCCACCACTTTCGTCGCCTCTTTCATCGGAGCACCACCGATGAATCTGATGTCGATGCGCCCTGACGAGATCAGATCGCAGCTCAATGGTGCAGGCGAGGCCGGCATCCTCGGCATCCGCCCGGAGGATTTCGTCATCACCGACCAGACGCCCGCCGGCGGCGTCGCGCTGCCGCTGACGGTGGAAGCGATCGAACGCGTCGGCGCCGAAACCTTCGTCTACGGCTCCCGTCAGCAGGAGGAGCAGCGCGTCGCCGCCACCCCCGGCGAGCTGCCGCCCGGCGAGGTCATCGTCCGCATTCCTGGAACCGAAGCGCCAGCGATCGGCCAGAACATCCGCGTCGCGGCGGTGCGGTCGAAGCTGCACCTGTTCAGCGGCGACGGGCGCAAGCGGATCGAGGCCTGACCGGTTCCAGGGGCCGGCCAACCAAAAAGTGCGAAAACAACCCCATGCACAGTAGAAGGGGCTTGTTTTCGTTGGGATAAATCGTCCGCAAATTCGCCGTGCTGGTCGCAGGTGGAAACAGGGCATCCACAGCCTCCCCGGCTACCTGCTTGAACCGCCTTGGAGATATGCCCATATTGCTGACCAAGGGGTGCCGCTTCCGGGCCCTGAAACACCAAAGTCGCTTCTGCGAGGACTTTGTAAACTATGTCTCGTGTTCCAACGCTCTCCAGTCCCTTTCTGCTGGGCTTCGACGAGATCGAGCGCGTGCTCGATCGGGTCGTCAAAGGCGCCGACGGTTATCCTCCCTACAATATCGAGAGGTGCGACCGCGCGGATGGCCAGCCCGAGCGTTTGCGCATCACGCTGGCGGTCGCCGGATTCACCCGCGACCAACTCGATGTAACCATTGAGGAAAACCAGCTCGTGATCCGCGGGCGGCAGCAGGACGACAAAACCCGGCAATACATCCATCGCGGCATCGCCGCGCGCCACTTCCAGCGCACCTTCGTGCTGGCGGAGGGGATGCAGGTGCTAGGCGCGGATCTGAAGAACGGGCTGTTGTCGATCGATCTGGCCCGGCCTGAACCGGAGAGGATCGTTAAGACAATCGCTATCAATGAGCACGAATAATGGAACGAGTAGCGGACTCGACCGCTTAGTGTTCCAGAGGAGTCGAGACCATGAGTGAAGGTCACGTTGCGTTCGAATATGAAGCCAAGAATGTCTCTCCGGAGACGCTGGCAACCCTCGGCGAAGGTCATATCGCCTATGTGAAGCAGATCCGCTCCGAGGACGTGCCGGACCTGTTCCCCGAGGCGCCCAAGATTGCGCCGGGCCTCAAGCTCTTCGCGCTCCACGCCGCCGACGGCACGCCGATCATGCTGACCGACAGCCGCGAAGCCGCGATCGCCAACGCCTGGAGCAACGAGCTGCAAGCGGTGAGCGTGCACTGAGCGCACGCGCGTTCGCACGAATAGAGTTTCAAGCGGGCATGCCTTCGCAAGAAGGCGTGCCCGTTTTGCTTTTTGCAGCGATAGTGTTTCCGCGTTGTCATTGCGAGGAGCCCTTGCGACGAAGCAATCCAGAATCCCTCCGCGGAGAGATTCTGGATTGCTTCGCTTCGCTCGCAATGACGGGATGGACGGCCCCCGAACGGCATCGGTGTGCCAGACTGGTGATGTTGAGTCGA
>NZ_JAULLN010000028.1:0-100658 GCF_041357655.1 Bradyrhizobium sp. DN3
ACAAGACGCCTCGCTGCACCCTAAAAAGCTCGCCGCCCTTTTTGAGTCAGGCTCTGAGGAGACCGCGAAGCGGGCGTCTCGAAGGACGAGGCGCACGCAAAGCGCCATATACGATTGCCCTGCCGCGTGCGGGGAGAGGGGCGCACAATCTTAACGCACCGCGTTGCCCGACGTTGTCCCCGTCGCGCCCTTCTGCGCCTGCTCTTCCTTCTCGCGATCGGCTGCCGGCAGCAGCCGCTTGCGTTCGCGCTCCTTCATGTAGGCGTCGTATTGCGGCGTACCCGGTCGCGGCGGGGCGTCGGCCGGCAGGCCACCGGCCCATTGCGGGACGTAGTCGCCCATGCCGGCGGAGAGCTTTTCGTTGACCGTGCCGCAGCCTGCAAGGTTCGATGCCAGCAGAGCGACGACGGCAGCGATCGAAAGCGAACGGAAACGCATGAGCATCTTCTACTTCGTGCCCGATCGGGCACGTGTGATGGGGACGCCGAACGGGCGCGAGCGGCGGACTGTAGTCCTCAATAAGCAAAATTGGCCTATTCGAAGACAGATTCTTTTGTATACACGAAGGTATTATAATAGGTTTATTTTGCCCTTGAGAGGGTCATCCTAGCTGGTATGGTATACATAGCGTATTCACAAGCTAGGAGATCAGCCGGCATAGCCGTGAGGGTTCAACGGCAAAAGCATTCGGGGATGTTCGAATTCTGCAAATGAGAGGCGGAATTCTCCATCACGCTGCCGTGGCGCCCTCTTAGAGTGCCGCATCAAATTCGCGGCAAACTGGCTTGAGCAACGAAGGGCTTTTTCGTTGACAAGACCATTTTATTTGTACAATCGTACAAATATCTCCGGGCTGTCGTCGACGGGACCGCGCGCTTGCGCCGAATGGTCGCCCAACGTCCGATTGACAACGGGGTTGCAGAGGACGCCATGTGGCCGCACGGCATGGCTTGTCCGCGAGTTAAAGCGCGGCAAGGACCGGGCACTCGGTTCAGGGCACAAAAGTCAGGAATTAAGGGGAGGGAGATCTGATGTTCGTACGCAAACCATTTTCTTGGGCCGCCGCGGTGGCTGCCATCTCGGGCCTTGCTGCCATTGCTCCGGCCAAGGCCGAGGACGCCGTCAAGGTCGGCCTGATTCTGCCGATGACCGGCGGCCAGGCCTCGACCGGCAAGCAGATCGAGAACGCGATCAAGCTCTACATGCAGCAGAAGGGCGACACCGTCGCCGGCAAGAAGATCGAGATCATCCTCAAGGACGACGCCGCGATTCCCGACAAGACCAAGACCGCCGCGCAGGAGCTGATCGTCAACGACAAGGTCAACTTCATCGCCGGCTTCGGCGTGACGCCCGCCGCGCTCGCGGCCGCGCCGCTCGCAACGCAAGCCAAGATCCCGGAAGTGGTCATGGCGGCCGGCACCTCCATCATTACCGAGCGTTCGCCCTACATCGTGCGCACCAGCTTCACGCTGGCGCAGTCCTCCACCATCATCGGCGACTGGGCGGTGAAGAACGGCATCAAGAAGGTGGCGACGCTGACCTCGGACTACGCGCCGGGCAATGACGCGCTGAACTTCTTCAAGCAGCATTTCACCGCCGGTGGCGGCGAAGTGGTCGAAGAGGTCAAGGTGCCCTTGCAAAACCCTGATTTTGCGCCGTTCCTGCAGCGCATGAAGGACGCCAAGCCCGACGCGATCTTCGTGTTCGTGCCTGCGGGGCAGGGCGGCAACTTCATGAAGCAATATGCCGAGCGCGGCCTCGACAAGGCCGGCATCAAGGTGATCGGACCCGGCGACGTCACCGATGACGATTTGCTCAACAACATGGGTGACGCCGTGCTCGGCACGGTCACCGCGCATCTCTACTCCGCGGCGCATCCCTCGCAGATGAACAAGGACTTCGTTGCCGCTTACAAGAAAGCGTTCGGCAACCGTCCGGGCTTCATGGCCGTGAGCGGCTATGACGGCATGCACCTGATCTACGAAGCGCTGAAGAAGACCGGTGGCGACACCAACGGCGACAAGCTGATCGAGGCGATGAAGGGCCAGAAGTGGGAGAGCCCGCGCGGCCCGATCTCGATCGACCCCGAGACCCGCGACATCGTGCAGAACATCTACATCCGCAAGGTCGAGAAGGTCGACGGCGAGCTCTACAACGTCGAGTTCGCGACCTTCGAGGCCGTCAAGGATCTCGGCAAGACCAAGAAGTGACGCGCTCTTTTCTACACCTCTCCCGCTTGCGGGAGAGGTCGGCGCGAAGCGCCGGGTGAGGGCTCTCTCAATACGGGGATTGTCTCGTTGCGGAGAGACCCTCTCCCCAGCCCTCTCCCGCAAGCGGGAGAGGGAGCACAGCAGCCTACTCCGCTAGACCTCATATTCTCGACAACGACCTGTCATCGATGACCGCAATCCTTACCAACCTGTTCGATGGCGTTGCCTACGGCATGCTGCTGTTCGTGCTCGCCTGCGGGCTCGCGGTCACGCTCGGCCTGATGAACTTCGTCAATCTCGCCCATGGCGCCTTCGCCATGGCCGGGGGCTATGTCTGCATGGTGCTGGTCAACCGGATGGGCTGGCCGTTCTTCGCCGCGCTGCCGCTCGCCTTCGTCTCCGCAGCCGCGATCGGCATTGCGCTCGAACGCACGCTCTACCGCCACCTCTATGCGCGCAGCCATCTCGACCAGGTGCTGTTCACGATCGGCCTGACTTTCATGTCGGTGGCGGCGGTCGATTACATCCAGGGCTCTTCGCGCGTCTTCATCAATTTGCCCGCCGCGCTCCAGGGCCAGTTCGACGTGTTCGGCGTCGGCATCGGCCGCTACCGGCTGATGATCATCGTGATCTGCGGCCTGCTCACCATCGGCCTGCAGATGGTGCTGGCCAAGACCCGCTTCGGCAGCCGCCTTCGCGCCGCAGTCGATGATCCCCGCGCCGCGAGCGGCCTCGGCATCAACGTGCCGCAAGTGTTCGCCTTCACGTTCGCTTTTGGCTGCGGGCTCGCCGGCCTCGGCGGCGCGCTGAGCGCCGAGATTCTCGGCCTCGATCCGTACTTTCCGCTGAAATTCATGATCTACTTCCTGATCGTGGTCACCGTCGGCGGTTCGTCCTCGATCACCGGGCCGTTCCTGGCCTCGCTCCTGCTCGGCATCGGCGACGTCGCCGGAAAATATTACGTGCCGAAGATGGGCCCCTTCGTGATCTACACCATGATGATCGTGATCCTGATCTGGCGCCCGAACGGCCTGTTCGGCCGCACGGCCACGCGTTGAGTCCGCCGATGAGCGCTTCCTCCGACGTCGGTCATCACGCCCAGCGCCAGGCGCGCTGGCACTATGGCGAAGTCGCCTTCTGGCTCATCGTGCTGGCCTGCGGCTTCGCCTTTCCCACGCGCTATCTGATCATGACCGACATCCTGCGGCTGGCGCTGTTCACGATGTCGCTCGATCTCATCCTCGGTTATGCCGGCATCGTCTCGCTCGGCCATGCCGCCTTCTTCGGTGTCGGCGCCTATGCGGCGGGACTTCTTGCGCTGCACGGTATCATCAAAGAGCCCGTGCTGGCGCTGATCGTTGCCGGCCTTGCCGCGATGGTGCTCGGCTTTGCCACCAGCTTCCTGGTGATCCGCGGCGTCGATCTGACCCGGCTGATGGTGACGCTCGGCATCGCCCTGCTGCTGGAAGCGCTGGCCGAACGCTTCTCCAACATCACCGGTGGCACCGACGGCCTGCAAGGCATCGAGATGCAGCCGATCTTCGGCGCGATCCCATTCGACATGTTCGGCAAGGCCGGCTTCTTCTATTCGCTGGCCGTGCTGTTCCTCCTCTTCCTGCTCGCCCGCCGCGTCGTGCATTCGCCGTTCGGCCTGTCGCTGCGTGCGATCAAGAACAATCCGCTGCGGGCCGCCGCCATCGGCATCCCGGTCAATCGCCGCCTGATCGCGATCTACACCCTGGCGGCGTTCTATGCCGGCATTGCGGGGGCGCTGTTCACCCAGACCACCGCGATCGCTTCGCTCGACGTGTTCGCGTTCGAGCGCTCCGCCGATCTGATGCTGGTGCTGGTCATCGGCGGCACCGGCTATCTCTATGGCGGGCTGATCGGCGCGGTGGTGTTCCGCATGCTCCAGGAATTGTTCTCCACCATCACCCCGCAATACTGGCAGTTCTGGATCGGCCTCGTGCTCGTCGTGATCGTGCTGGTCGGCCGCCAGCGCCTGCATCGCTGGGTGCTCTATGTGCCGAACCTGATCATCAGGCAGGTGGCCGGGCGCAAGGCCGTCGTCGCCGTGCCGGAGAGCGACGCATGACCATCGCGCTCGAAACGAAGAATCTCGAGAAGCAGTTCGGCGGCCTGCGCGTCACGCGCGACTTGTCGCTCAAGGTCGAGCAGGGCGCCCGCCATGCCCTGATCGGCCCGAACGGCGCCGGCAAGACCACGGTCATCAACCAGCTCACCGGCGTCCTCAAGCCGAACTCGGGGCGGATCCTGCTCGAAGGCCAGGACATCACCGATCTGCCCGTGCACAAGCGCGTGCTGCGCGGCCTGTCGCGCACGTTCCAGATCAACCAGCTCTATCCCGACCTGACCCCGCTCGAGACCATCGGCCTTGCCGTCTCCGAGCGCCTCGGCCATGGCGGCGACTGGTGGCGGCGGATGGGGACGCGCGGCGACGTCAACGGTGAGGTCGCCGATCTGCTGACGCGCTTCCATCTGCTCGATGTCATGAACGAGCAGACCGTGACGCTGCCCTACGGCAAGCAGCGCTTGCTCGAGATCGCGGTGGCGATCGCGGCCAAGCCGCGTGTGCTGCTGCTCGACGAGCCCGCCGCCGGCGTGCCCGAGAGCGAGCGCCATGACATTCTCGCGGTCGTCGGCGCACTGCCGCGCGACGTCACCGTGCTCCTCATCGAGCACGACATGGATCTCGTGTTCTCCTTTGCCGACCGCATCTCGGTGCTGGTCTCCGGCGCGCTGCTCACCGAGGGGCCGCCCGAACAGGTCGCGCGCGATCCGCAGGTCAAGGCGGTCTATCTCGGCGAGGAGGCGGTCAATGTCTGACCTGCTCGCGATCGACTCCCTTCGCGCCGGCTATGGCGAGGCGGTGGTGCTGCCCAACATGTCGCTGCGCCTCGCCGAAGGGCAGGTGCTGGCGCTGCTGGGCCGCAACGGCACCGGCAAGACCACGCTGATCAATTCCATCGTCGGCGTCACCCGCCGCTTCTCGGGGTCGGTCGCGCTTGCCGGCGCGGATGTCACCTCGCTCCGGCCTGACCAGCGCGCGCGTGCCGGCATCGGCTGGGTGCCGCAGGAGCGCAACATCTTCCGCTCGCTCACGGTGGAAGAGAACATGACCGCGGTGGCGCAGCCCGGCCCCTGGACGGTCGAGAAGGTCTACGAGATGTTCCCGCGGCTGAAGGAGCGGCGGAGCAATTTTGGCAACCAGCTCTCCGGCGGCGAGCAGCAGATGCTGGCGATCGGCCGCGCGCTGACGCTCAATCCGAAAGTCCTGCTGCTGGACGAGCCGACCGAGGGCCTCGCCCCCATCATCGTCGAGGAACTGCTCAAGGCGATCGGCACCATCACCCGGGCGGGCGGCATCTGCTCGATCATCGTCGAGCAGAATGCCCAAAAGATTCTGGGGCTGGCCGACCGCGTCGTGATATTGGAGCGCGGAACGATCGTCCACGACGCCCCGAGCGCGGCGCTGAAGGCCGACCCATCCGTCCTGGAGCGCCACCTCGGCGTCGCCGGAGCGGCCGCCCATTGATCTTCGCCTCTCCCCGCAGGCGGGGAGAGGGAGTACAACTTGCGCCACTGAAAGTTCGGGAGAGATAACAATGCAGCGAACCAAAGCCCCCTTCCGCGCCGACGAGGTCGGCAGCCTTCTGCGTCCCGCCAAGATCAAGGAAGCCCGCAGCCGTCTGGAGAAGGGCGAGATCTCGGCCGACGATCTGCGCAAGATCGAGGACATGGAGATCGAGAAGGTCGTGCACAAGCAGGCCTCGATCGGGCTCAAACTTGCGACCGACGGCGAATTCCGTCGCTCCTGGTGGCATTTCGACTTCCTGGCCAAGCTCACCGGCTGCGAGCTGTTCCATCCCGACACCGGCATCCAGTTCGCGGGCGTTCAGACCCGGCACGACGCGGTGCGCGTGATCGGCAAGCTCGACTTCCCCGACAACCACCCGATGCTGGATCACTTCCGCTTCCTGAAGAAGTACGCCGATCAGGCCCACGTCACAGCCAAGATGACGATCCCGTCGCCGGCGGTGCTGCATTTCCGCGGCGGTCGCAAGTCGATCTCCAAGGACGTCTATCCCGATCTCGACGCCTTTTACGAGGACCTCGGCAAGACCTATCGCAAGGCGGTGAAGGCGTTCTACGACGCCGGCTGCCGCTATCTCCAGTTCGACGACACCGTCTGGGCCTATCTCTGCTCGCAGGACGAATTGCAGAAGGCGCGCGAGCGCGGCGACAATCCCGAAGGCCTCCAGCAGATCTATGCCCGCATCATCAACTACGCGCTGGCCGAGAAGCCCGCCGACATGGTGGTGACGACGCATGTCTGCCGCGGCAATTTCCGCTCGACCTGGATCTCCTCGGGCGGCTACGAGCCGGTCGCCGAGACCCTGCTCGCCGGCACCAATTACGACGGCTATTTCCTCGAATACGACAGCGATCGCGCCGGCGGCTTCGAGCCGCTGCGCTTCCTGCCCAAGGGCAACAAGGTCGTCGTGGTCGGCGTCATCACCTCGAAGTTCGGCGAACTCGAGAAGAAGGACGACATCAAGCGCCGCCTGGAAGAAGCCGCCAAGTTCGCCCCGCTGGAGCAGCTCGCGCTGTCGCCGCAATGCGGCTTCGCTTCGACGGAAGAGGGCAACATCCTCTCTGAGGAAGAGCAGTGGGCCAAGCTCAGCCTTGCGGTGGAGATCGCGAAGGAAGTGTGGGGCAAGTAAGTCGCCTCTTGCTCGCTGTCATTCCCCGCGAAGGCGGGGAATCCAGTACGCCGCGGCTTCTCGGCTCAATCACTGGCGCAACGGAGTACTGGATCGCCCGGTCAAGCCGGGCGATGACAGTTGAGTGTTGGGCGAGCAGCGCGGCCCTCCTGATGAGCCAAGCGCAAACCCGCCCTCACTTCGCCGCCAGATAGACCTCACCCAGCAACGACGAATTCGACCACGGCACCTGCTTGTTCTTCGTGGTCGAGACCACCTCGGCCCGTACCCGTGTCAGCATCTGCTGCACCTCCAGCCCGGGCGTGCCGATGTGACGCGACAGCGCGGCGGAGAACGGCGAGTTCGCGCCTTCGCCGTCGAGCGCGACCTGGCCCGGCGCGGTCGCGTAGGCGATCAGCGTGCCGGCTCCCAACGTCACGCCGGTGCCCAGGCTCGTTGGAGCTGCGAGGCCCGAGGCACCCTCGATGCCGCGATTGCCGCCGACGGATGCGACCTGCTGCGCCATCGGATTGTTGCGGCAGGCGTCGAAGATCAGGATGTTGGTGCGGACCTGGTCGTCGAGGCCGGCCATGATCGTATCAGTCTCGATCATCGCCTCCGTCATGTTCGCGCCCGGCTTGAGCGCGACGTCGACGGGAATGAGATAGTTGCGGCCGTCGACCTGCACACCATGGCCGGCATAGTAGACCATCGCGACCTGCGCCCGCGCCGCCACGCGCAAGAAATCGCGCGTCACCTTCTGCATCGCGGCGCGGTCGAGGTCGATGCCCTCGGACACGGTGAAGCCGATGTCGCGCAGGCTCTTGGCGATGGCGCGCGCATCGTTGGGCGGATTGGGCAGCGCCTTGACATGCGCATAGGCGCCATTGCCGATCACCAGCGCCATGCGCTTGCCGGGGGCGACCGGTGCGGGCGAGGGCGTCGGCGCCGGCCCCGCCTGCTGCGGAGCGGGGGTGGACGTCGGCTGCGTCGTCGGTGACGGCGCATCGCGCGGGATCGGCGCGCTCGCATCCGTCAGCAGCGACAGCCGCACCTTCGCGGTGGCCTGGTTGGCCTTGCTGCCGGCGTCCGAAGCCACGATCGCCAGCGTCGCCTTGTAGTCGTCCTTCGCATGCGCATAGTCGCCCTTGACCTCATAGGCGAGCGCGCGATGGATGTAGCCGGAGATCAGCACGCTGTTGGGCGGCGTCATGATGTTGACCGGCGGCCTTTCCTTGGCGAGCCGGATCGCTTCGCTGCCATCGGCGATGGCGCGATCGAGATCACCCTTGGCGCGCCAGATCGCGGTGCGGTTGATCAGCGGCTGCGGCAGCGTCGGATCGAGCCGGATCGCCTGATTGATGTCCGCGAGCGCGCCGTCGAGATCGCCGAGCGCCTCTTTCGAGATGCCGCGGTTCTGGAACGAGAACGCCGATTTCGGATCGGCCTTGATCGACATGTCGTAATCGGCAATGGCCTTGGCATAGTCGTGCTTGCCACGCCAGGCATTGCCGCGATTGTGGAAGATGATGCCGCTGGGCGGGCCGAGCTTCAGCGCGTCGTCGAAATCCGCGATCGCGATCTCGTACTCGCCCTTGTCGTAATAGGCCGACCCCCGCAAGTTGTAGACCGCCTGGCTCGGCTGGAGCCGGATCGCTTCCGTGGCATCAGTGATGACCTTGGCGTAGTCGCCCTTCTTGTTCCACCCGACCGCGCGCCAGAAGTAGACCGTTGCGAGCTCCTCGGCCCTGAACACTTTCAGCGCGATGATCTTGGTGCAGGCGTCGACCATCTGGTCCGCGGGCGTGGTCTCGGTGGTGCAGAGCGGGCCGAGCTGATTGCGGGCCTGGGCGAAGGCGGGCCCGGACCACGGCGCGACGATGAGCAGGCAGAGCGCGACGAGCAGGCGGCGCATGACGATATCTCGTGAGAGGAGAAGCGCTTGTTTGTTGCCCGGCGGGGCGCAGGGGTTCACGGGCTCCCGCCCTGGCGCGCGGCCAACCGAGGCGCATCGATCCGCTATTCCCTGAGTGGGCAGAATTTGCTAGGACACAGGACCCAATCCGTCTGCCCACCGCGTCCCACCGATGAAAAACGACGAAATCCTAAGCCAGATCACCGAATTCTGCCGCAAGGCGGGCATGGCGGAATCGACCTTCGGTCGGCGCGCGGTGAACGATGGGAAGCTGGTGCATCGGCTGCGCGAGGGAAAGCGCATCACCATCGACACGCTGGAGCGGATCCAGGCCTATATGGCCGCATCGATGGCCGGCGGCGTGCCGCCGCCACGGGGACTTCAGGTGCCGCCGGAAAAGCGCGACCCGCGCGGCAATTTCCGCTTCTTCGAGAACCGCCAGAAATACCTGCTGTTCGTCCACACCTGCAGCGAGAAACGGGTGATCGCAGACAGGGTCGCCTTGGAGCTAAGTTCCATCCATCCGCGCCCGCCGGCGCTACGTCTGTTCGACGCAGGCGTGGGCGACGGCACAGTGCTTGCGCGGGTGCTGCGCGCGACGCACCAGCGCTTTCCCAACATGCCGTTCTATGTCGCCGGTAAAGAGCTCAGTCTCGAGGACCTGCGCCTTACGCTGGAGAAGGTGCCGGATCGCATTTTCGAGCATCCGGCGTCGGTGTTCGTCTTCACCAACATGTTCTACGCGGAGGCGCCCTGGCTGACGCCGGCATCGCCTGCGGCGGCGGCGGCCACCGTCTGGCACGAGGTGCCGCTGCGCGGCGCGTCATCGGGCGAGTTCGAGCAGCAGATCGCGGAACTGCGGCCGTTTCTGGAGCAGAACTGGCGCGCCGCGATCAGCCCACGCACGGCTATGCCGCTCTACGAGCGGCCCGTCGTCCTCGTGCTCTATCGCGAAGACCACAGGTTTCTCTTGGATTCGACCATCCCGCGGCCGGGCCAGACCGAGGCCAATTTCGACCTCGTCATCGCATCCCAGCCCTACCGGGCGCTATCCTCGGTTAATTTCCGGGCCAAGCGGATCATTGCACCCTTGGCGCGGGCGCTCCGGCCTGGCGGCAGGCTGATCGGAATCCACTCCCATGGCCAGGATCCGGGCATGGAAATGATCCAGGCGATCTGGCCTGGAGAAAATCCTTTCTCAGTCAGCCGTCATGAGCTACTGCGTGCAGTTAAGTATGAACTTGGATCGGTGGGCCGCGACTTAAATTTTAATGCTTACGCGGATAACCGTTCGATCTTCAGGTATGATATGGAAGCGCTGCCCAACGAGGTCACCGGCACCATCGGTACCTCGACGGCCTTTGCAGCGTGGAATGCGGCGGTGTATGTCGCTCAGATTGAGGACGACCGGTTGACAGAAATGACTCAAAACGGCCGCACTCTGGATGCCGCCAGGGACGTGCTGCGCAAGTACAATGGGCTCTGGTTTCTCGACGAATCCTACGTCATCTCGCGTCGGCGTGATTGACATCATCAAAAGGTAAACATCGCAAACGCCCGCCGGCTAAAGGCGGAACAAGGGGTTACTGATGCGCGCATCCTATCTCTTCACCAGCGAATCCGTGTCCGAGGGCCATCCGGACAAGGTCTGTGACCGGATCTCCGATGAGATCGTCGACCTGTTCTATCGTGAAGGGCCGAAGGCGGGCATTGATCCCTGGGCCATCCGCGCCGCCTGCGAGACGCTGGCGACCACCAACAAGGTGGTGATCGCAGGTGAGACCCGCGGTCCGAAGTCGGTGACCAACGAGCAGATCGAGAGCGTCGTCCGCGGCGCGATCAAGGACATCGGCTACGAGCAGGAAGGCTTCCACTGGAAGACCTGCGACGTCGAGATTCTGCTGCATCCGCAGTCGGCCGACATCGCGCAGGGCGTCGATGCGCTGCAGCCGGGCGAGGTCAAGGAAGAAGGCGCGGGCGACCAGGGCATCATGTTCGGTTACGCCACCAACGAGACGCCCGACCTGATGCCGGCGCCGATCTTCTACGCCCACAAGATCCTCCGTCTCATCTCCGAAGCGCGCCACTCCGGCCGCGAGAAGGTGCTGGGCCCGGATTCCAAGAGCCAGGTCACCGTGCAGTACGAGAACGGCAAGCCGGTCGGCGTGCGCGAGATCGTGGTGTCGCATCAGCATCTGATCGAGGACCTCACCTCCAAGCAGGTGCGCGACATCGTCGAGCCCTATGTGCGCGAGGCGCTGCCGAAGGACTGGATCACGCCGAAGACGATCTGGCATATCAACCCGACCGGCAAGTTCTACATCGGCGGCCCCGACGGCGACTCCGGCCTGACCGGCCGCAAGATCATCGTCGACACCTATGGCGGCGCGGCCCCGCATGGCGGCGGCGCGTTCTCCGGCAAGGATCCGACCAAGGTCGACCGCTCCGCGGCTTACGCGGCGCGCTACGTCGCCAAGAACGTCGTTGCCGCCGGTCTCGCCGATCGCTGCACGCTCCAGCTCGCTTACGCCATTGGCGTCGCGCGGCCGCTGTCGATCTACATCGACACCCACGGCACCGGTAAGGTGTCGGAGGACCAGCTCGAGAAGGCCGTCGCCAAGGCGATGGATCTCACGCCACGCGGCATCCGCACCCATCTCGACCTCAACCGCCCGATCTACGCGCGCACTTCGGCCTACGGCCATTTCGGCCGCACGCCGGACAATGAGGGCGGCTTCTCCTGGGAGAAGACCGACCTCGTCGAGCCGCTCAAGCGCGCGCTCTAGTTTTAAGCGTCATCCCGGGGCGCACGCGGTACGCGAGCGAACCCGGGATCCTTATCCATCACATCGAGATTCCGGGTTCGCCTCTTTCGGGCGACCCGGAATGACGAGTTCAACAACAGGACACTCGCAATGAACGCGAAGCCCGGCTTCACCGATTACATCGTCAAGGACATTTCGCTCGCCGATTTCGGACGCAAGGAGATCTCGCTCGCCGAGACCGAGATGCCCGGCCTGATGGCCACCCGCGAGGAGTACGGCCCGAAGCAGCCGCTGAAGGGCGCGCGCATCGCCGGCTCGCTGCATATGACGATCCAGACCGCGGTGCTGATCGAGACGCTGGCCGCTCTCGGCGCCGACATCCGCTGGGTCTCCTGCAACATCTATTCGACGCAGGATCACGCCGCGGCTGCGATCGCGGCCGCCGGCATTCCCGTCTTCGCCGTCAAGGGCGAGACGCTGACTGAATATTGGGATTACACCGCAAAACTGTTCGACTGGCACGGCGGCGGCACGCCGAACATGATCCTCGATGACGGCGGCGATGCCACCATGCTGGTGCATGCCGGTGTCCGTGCCGAGAACGGCGACACTGCTTTCCTCGACAAGCCGGGCTCCGAGGAAGAGGAGATCTTCTACGCGCTGGTCAAGCGCCTTCTCAAGGAGAAGCCGAAGGGCTACTTCGGCGAGATCGCCAAGAACATCAAGGGCGTTTCGGAAGAGACCACCACGGGCGTGCATCGCCTCTACGAGATGGCCAACAAGGGCACGCTGCTGTTCCCGGCGATCAACGTCAACGACAGTGTCACCAAGTCGAAGTTCGACAACCTCTATGGCTGCCGTGAATCGCTGGTCGACGGCATCCGCCGCGGCACCGACGTGATGCTGTCGGGCAAGGTCGCGATGGTCGCCGGCTTCGGCGACGTCGGCAAGGGTTCGGCCGCTTCGCTGCGCCAGGCCGGCTGCCGCGTCATGGTCTCCGAAGTCGATCCGATCTGCGCGCTGCAGGCGGCGATGGAAGGCTACGAGGTCGTGACCATGGAAGACGCCGCGCCCCGCGCCGACATCTTCGTCACCGCGACCGGCAACAAGGACATCATCACCATCGAGCACATGCGCGCGATGAAGGATCGCGCCATCGTCTGCAACATCGGCCACTTCGACAACGAGATCCAGATCGCCGCTCTGCGCAATCTGAAGTGGACCAACATCAAGCCGCAGGTCGACGAGATCGAATTTCCCGACAAGCACCGCATCATCATGCTGTCGGAAGGGCGCCTCGTGAACCTCGGCAACGCCATGGGCCATCCGTCCTTCGTGATGTCGGCGTCCTTCACCAACCAGACGCTGGCGCAGATCGAGCTGTTCGCCAACAACAAGGACGGCAAGTACGAGAAGAAGGTCTACGTGCTGCCGAAGACCCTCGACGAGAAGGTCGCCCGCCTGCACCTCGCCAAGATCGGCGTCAAGCTCACCGAGCTGCGCAAGGACCAAGCCGACTACATCGGCGTGAAGCAGGAAGGCCCGTACAAGTCGGATCATTATCGGTACTGAGATTTTCTCCAGCAACGGCACGAAAGCCCCGGATCGATCCGGGGCTTTTTTGTTTGTCGGCCAGAAAACGATCGCTCTCCTAACGGTTGTGGCGAGCCGATTGGCGATTGACGGGCGCCGCCGCCGGTCGGACAATCCGTCCCGGCGGAGGAAACCATGTCCCAAGAACATTTCGACGTCCTCATCGTCGGTGCCGGCCTGTCCGGCATCGGCGCGGGCTATCATTTGCAGACGAAGTGCCCGGGCAAGAGCTACGTCATCCTGGAGGGACGCGACTGCATCGGCGGCACCTGGGACCTGTTCCGCTATCCCGGCATCCGCTCCGACAGCGACATGTTTACGCTCGGCTATTCGTTCAAGCCGTGGACCGACCCGAAGGCGATTGCCGACGGGCCGCAGATCCTGAACTATGTCCGCGAGACCGCCGCCGAGAACGGCATCGAGCAGCACATCCGCTTCCGTCATCGGGTCAAGCGCGCATCGTGGTCGACGCCGGAGGCGCGCTGGACCGTGGAGGCCGAGCGCATCGCGGGCGAGGGCGCAACCGAACTCGTGCGCTTCACCTGCAATTTCCTGTTCATGTGCTCGGGCTATTACAAATACGAGGCGGGCTACACGCCGGAGTTCAAGGGCACGGTGGATTTCCAGGGCCGCATCGTGCATCCGCAGAAATGGACCGAGGACATCGACTATTCGGGCAAGCGCGTCGTCGTGATCGGCTCGGGCGCGACCGCAGTGACCCTGGTGCCGGAGCTCGCCAAGAAAGCGGCGCAGGTCACCATGCTCCAGCGCTCGCCGACCTACGTGGTGTCGCGCCCCGCTCAGGATCCCGTCGCCAACAAGCTGCGCCGCAATTTGCCGACGCGGCTTGCTTATCACCTGATCCGCTGGCGCAATGTGATGTGGGGGATGTTCTTCTTCCAGCTCAGCCGGCGCCGGCCGGCGAAGGTGAAGGATCTCATCCTCAGGGGTGTGCAGATGGCACTCGGCCCCGACTACGACGTCGCGACCCATTTCACGCCGCGCTACAATCCCTGGGACCAGCGGCTGTGCCTCGTTCCCGACGGCGATCTCTTCAAGGCGATCCGCGAGCAGCGCGCCGCCGTCGTCACGAGCGAGATCGACACGTTTACGCGCGACGGTATTCGCCTGAAGGACGGCAGCGAGCTTGCGGCCGACATCATCGTGACGGCGACGGGCCTCGTGCTCCAGGTCGTCGGCGGGCTCGAGATCAGCGTCGATGGCCGCGCCGTCGATTTCGCCAGCACGCTGACCTACAAGGGCATGATGTATGCCGACGTGCCGAACATGGCTTCCGCCTTCGGCTACACCAACGCGTCGTGGACGCTGAAATGCGATCTCACCTGCGAATATGTCTGCCGGCTCATCAACTACATGGACCGGCACAATTTCCGTCAGTGCAAGCCGCACAATGACGATGCCACGATCACCGCACAGCCTTCGCTCGATTTCACCTCGGGCTACGTGCAGCGCTCGATCGCCAAGATGCCGAAGCAGGGCTCGAAGCGGCCGTGGCGGCTCCACCAGAACTACGCGCTCGATATCGTCTCCTTGCGCTTCGGCCGGATCGACGACGGCGTGATGAAGTATTCCTGATCTCCGTATGTTGCCGGAGGAACCCGTCGATCGCTTGAGGTGAACCGCGACTTCAAGTAGTATTGCTGCGTTGCATGCAATTTAGTTCCGACAGCGCCTGAGTTCCGCGTCGCTGGCATTGATGGGAGCGCGGGACGTGCAGGTGGTTGCTCTGGTCACGCAAAAAGGCGGAAGCGGCAAGAGTACGCTGGCCGTTGGGCTTGCAGTGGCCGCGATGGAGCGCGAAGAGCGCGTCGCTCTCATCGAGGCGGACGCGCAGGGTACCATCTCGAAATGGAAACAGCGTCGCGAGAATTCCTTTCCTCGTGTCGAGTGCGTTGCGGATCCGGCGGAGATCGAGCCGGTGCTATCTCGGCTCCAGGCTGAAGGAATTGGGCTCGCAATCATCGACACGGCCGCCACGAATAACGCCTTGGCGCTGCGCGCCATCACCAACGCCGACCTCTGTCTCATTCCGGCGCGTCCGAGCCCGGCCGATATCGAAGCTGCCATCCCTACGCTGTTGGCCATTCGTAGGGGTAACCGCCGGTTCGCCTTCATCCTCAATCAGACGCCCACACGGGGGTGCCGGCTGAGTGAAGCTGCCACGTCGCTCAACTCGCTTGGGGTGCTTGCGCTTCCCTTTATTGGACAGCGCAACGACCATCAGGATGCGCTCGGGGTAGGCTTGGGCGTCACCGAGTTTGCGCCGGACGGAAAAGCCTCGGACGAGATCGTTGGGCTGTGGCGCTGGATTTCGGAACACATCTTCGCGGAGTCGAATCATCATGAGCAAGGCGCGGTCGAGACAGCCTGCTGATGGCGCACGCGCCAGACGTCGGTCGCTGGTGGATCTGACTGCGGCGGTGAGCCGTAGCATCGACGAGAGCCTCTTGGAGATGCCGCCTGATCCGGTCGCCGTCCCACGGGGCGATGGACTCCGGAGCGAGCGGGCAGCCAAGAAGGCTGCTCGAAAGACGCCTGCTCGAAAGGTACCTGCGGAGACGGCCATTCCCGCGGCAATCGACAACGTCGCGACGTGCTCGTCTACGAAGGTGGAGTTGGGTTCGACGCAATTCCAAAGTGCCAGCAACACCTCCGCTCTCGCCGTGGAGATCGCCAAAGAGATGCAGACGCGTGCTCTCGAGGCAATGAAGTTAGGCGTGCATACTGCGTTCGAATATACGAAGGATATTGCCAGCCCGGAAAGCGACGTCCTGGACGGAGCTGCCGCTGAGTGCCACGCGGTCGTGCTCGAATTGATGAAAGTGAATGCAGGCGCGACCCTGCAGTATACGCGCGAGTTGAGCCGCGTGAGAACGCTCTCGCAGTGGGTCGAGTTGTCGAGCTCACATGCGCGAAAGCAGTATGAGTTGGTGCGACAGCAAGCCGAATTGCTGAAATCATTGACACGCAATGCGAGAACGTCCGGCGCCGAATAGCGCGCATCGGAATCAGGATATCGCCGAGGCTGGGGCGGGGCGCCCCGCCCGCCAATGTTGTTTGCGTATTCGGCCGCCCGTCTGAATCGGCCATCCTGCCCAACGGTTAACGCCGGATTAACGGATGGGTCCTAGCCTGTCTCGGCCGGGGTGACTCGCAAGGCCGAGGTGAGCCCAATGGAAGCCCAGAGAATCGCGGTCGACGCCGTCGTCGCGCTGACCGATTGCGACCGCGACGCCGTCATCGCCTTCATCCGCCGTCTCTACCTCGCCGGCGTCACCGATCCCAAGCGCCTGACGTTCAAGGGGCTCCAGGCGCTGTCGCGGGCCTGATTTGGGCGGTTTCGGCCCCAAGTTCCGCTCGAGCGCTCTCCCCAGCGTGATTGCAACCCGGCGGTGAATATCTTGCCGCTCGGGCCCTGTCGGGCTACACGACACCCCGGCTGGGTCACTTGGGATTGGGGAAATGCTGAAACAGCTTTTTGCGCCGCAACTTGTCATTCTTTATGTGCTGGCGGCCTCGACGATTTACGTTCACTTCCGCGGCAAGCAGCGGCTGCGCTTCGCGCGCCAGCTCGGCGATCACTCGACCTACCTCGCACCCTACAACGTGCTGATGTATGCCGGTTCGGCCGTGCCCAACAAGCCGGTGATCTCGGTCGATCAGTTTCCCGAGCTGAAGCCGCTGAGCGAGAACTGGGAGACCATCCGCGACGAGGCGGTGCGCCTGTTCGACGAGGGTTTTATCCGCGCCGCCGCCAAGAACAACGACTGGGGCTTCTATTCCTTCTTCAAGAGCGGCTGGAAGCGGTTTTACCTGAAATGGTACGATGACTTCCTGCCTTCGGCGCGCACGCTCTGCCCGAAGACGGTGGAGCTGCTGAACTCGATCCCGAGCGTGCACGGCGCGATGTTCGCGATGCTGCCGCCGGGCGGCAAGCTCGGCGCCCATCGCGATCCCTTCGCGGGTTCGCTGCGCTATCACCTCGGCCTCGTTACGCCGAACTCGAACAAATGCCGGATTCTCGTCGACGGCGTCGAATGCGTCTGGCGCGACGGCGAAGCCTTCATGTTCGACGAGACCTTCATCCACAGCGCCGAGAATGCGACCGACGTCAACCGCATCATCCTGTTCTGCGACGTCGAGCGCCCGATGAAGTTCGGCTTCATGACCGCGATCAACCGTTGGGTCAGCCATCACATCGTCAAGGCGTCGGCGACGCAGAACGTCGACGGCGAGAATGTCGGCGTGCTCAACAAGGTGTTCGGCAAGCTCTACGAGATCCATCTCGGCAGCCGTAAGGTCAAGGAATGGAACCGCAACGTCTACTATACGCTGAAGTATTCGCTGACGGCGCTGATCCTCGGCCTCATCGTGCTGTCGGCGTTGCGGTGATCGGCGCCTCGCGATGAGCCCCTTGCCGGTCGCGAATACGGAGATCGTGCGGTTCTTCCGCCAGTGGCTGGACACCTTCGCGGGCTATGTCCGCGAAGTCGACTACGCCTCGGCGCGGCCGCTCTTCCATCCGGATGTGCTCGCCTTCGGCACGCATAACGATGTCATCCCCGGTCTCGACCAATGGGTCTCGACGCAATGGGACAACGTCTGGCCGAAGACGACCGATTTTCGTTTCGTGCTCGATCAGACCTCGATCCTGGCATCGTCCGACGGCACGATGGCGACCGTGATCGCGCCATGGACGAGCACGGGCTACCATCCTGATGGCAGCGCGTTTGCGCGGCCCGGCCGGGCGACGATGGTGTTCTCCAAGACCGCCGACGGCTGGCTGTGTGTGCATTCCCACATGTCGCTCAACCGCGGAGTGCCCCAGGCGAGCCACGCCAATCGGCCGGTGAAGGCCTGGTAGAGCCAAGCCGTCCGGCAGCGTGCGCCGCCGACTTTATTGGCCGACTAAAGTTTTACCTTCTCGCTCCAGTTCGGCCGGAACGCTTGGAACCTGATCTCGTTTGTTCCTCAACGAACAACCGGTGAAAAATGCGCAACAGGGGGGCTGTTCGAGGGAAACGCTCCCATGGCAACACTCGACCTTGATGCCACCCGACTTACTGAATCCGAGCATCAGCGCCAGCTTCGTCGCGCGGTGATCGCGTCCACGGTAGGGACCGCGATCGAATGGTATGATTTCTTCCTCTACAGCACCGTCACCGGTCTGGTTTTCGCAAAGCTGTTCTTTCCGCAGTCCGATCCCTGGGTTGGCACGCTGGAGGCGTTTGCGATCTACGCGGTCGGCTTCGTCGCGCGCCCGATCGGCGCGGCAATCTTTGGACACTATGGCGACCGCATCGGACGTAAATCGACGCTGATCGCGACGCTGCTTTTGATGGGACTGGCGACCGCAGCAGTGGCCGTGGTGCCGACCTATGCGAGCATCGGCATCTGGGGCGCCGTGATCCTGACCGTGCTGCGATTCATTCAGGGCGTCGGCGTTGGCGGCGAGTGGGGCGGCTCGGTGCTGATGTCGATGGAATGGGCCCGCAGCGACCGATCCCGAGGATTGATCGCGTCATGGCCGCAATTCGGCGTGCCCTGCGGCCTGTTCCTCGCAAATCTCGCCGTGCTGGCGTTCAGCCAGATGGCGGGCGATCAGTTCCTGGCGTGGGGCTGGCGTATTCCGTTCGCGCTCAGCATCATCCTGGTCGGTGTCGGCCTTTATATCCGGCTCGGCATTCTCGAAACGCCGGTGTTCTCAAAGCTCGTGGCCGAACGTCAGGTCGACCGCACGCCGATGCTGACGGTGATCCGGGAATACCCGAAGGAGATCCTGCTGTCGGCCTTCGCGCGCATGTCGGAGCAGGCGCCGTTTTACATCTTCACCGCCTTCGTCTTCTCCTATGGCATCGGCACCCTGCACGTTTCGCGCGACTTCCTGCTGACCGCGGTGCTCTCGGCCTCGGTGCTGTCGTTCGTCTCGATCCCGCTGTGCGGACATATCTCCGATCAGATCGGCCGCAAGAACATGTACATGATCGGCGCTGCCGTGACGGGCATCTTCGGCTTCGTCTATTTCGCGCTGCTCAACACCGGATCGCCAACCATCATCTTCCTTGCGATCATCCTGTCGTTGATTCCGCACGACATGCAGTACGGTCCGCAAGCGGCCTTGATCGCCGAGAGCTTTACCGGACGCCTGCGCTACAGCGGATCCTCGCTCGGCTATCAACTTGCATCCGTGATCGCCGGCGGCCCGGCGCCGCTGATCGCAACCTGGCTGTTCGGCACGTTCCACTCGGCGACCGCAATCGCGGTCTACATCGCGATTTGCGCTGTCATGACGCTGGCCGCAACCGCGATGATGACCGATTACACCGGGAAGGACATCAACGTGGCTGGCGCGCACGAGCGGCGAACTTGAGGCCGCAAAAAAAGCCCCGGACGTGACGTCCGGGGCTTTGCCTGTCCGTGATCTCGAGCTCAGCCTATTCCGGCTGGCCGATCGAGACCTTCAGCGTGCCGACGCCGTCGACGCCGCATTCGAGCTTGTCGCCCACCTGGAGCTGCGACACGCCGGCCGGCGTGCCCGTCATGATGATGTCGCCGGCGGCGAGCTTCACCTGCTGCGAGAGCTGCCAGATGATCTCCGGCACGTTCCAGATCAGCTCGGTGAGGTCGCCCTTCTGCGCTTCCTTGCCGTTGACGGTGAGCCAGATCTTGCCCTTCGAGGGATGGCCGATCTTCGAGGCCGGCTGCACCGCGGAGCAGGGGGCGGAGCCGTCGAACGACTTGCCGATCTCCCAGGGACGCTCCTTCTTGCGCGAGGCAATCTGGAGGTCGCGGCGGGTGAGGTCGATGCCGACGGCGTAACCGTAGACGTGGTCGAGCGCCTTGTCGGCGGGGATGTTCAGCCCGCCGCTCTTCATCGCGACGACCAGCTCGACCTCGTGATGCAGATCCTTGGTCAGCGGCGGATAGGGGATGGTTGCGCCGTCGGGCACCAGCATGTCGGCGTGTTTGGCGAAGAAGAACGGCGGGGCTCGCTCGTCATTGCCCATCTCGCGGATGTGCTCGAGATAATTGCGGCCGACGCACCAGATGCGGCGCACCGGGTAACGGCCGCTTTCGCCGACGACGGGAAGCGATGCCTGGGGCGGAAGCGGAATGACGTAGGAGGCGGCGTTCATGAAGCGGTCTCGCGGCTCTTGAGGTTGATAAGGAACTCTATGCGGTTGCGCTGATCGGCGCCAGTGTGCCGGCATCGTGATGTTGCAGGCGGAAGAACGAGGCGTAGCGGCCGGACCGGCGCAAGAGCTCGTCATGCCGGCCCTGCTCGACGATCTCGCCGCCCTCGACCACCAGGATGCTATCTGCGTGCATGATGGTGTGCAGGCGGTGCGCGATCACGATGGTGGTGCGGTTCCGGCAGAGATGCTCGATCGCCTCCTGCACCTGACGCTCGGACTCCGAATCGAGCGCGGCGGTGGCTTCGTCCAGGAGGATGATCGGCGCGTTCTTGATCAGCGCGCGCGCCACCGCGATGCGCTGGCGCTGGCCGCCGGAGAGCTGCGTGCCGTGCTCGCCCACCGGCGTGTCGTAGCCGAGCGGGAAGCCCATGATAAAATCATGCGCGCAGGCCGCCTTCGCCGCCTCGATGATTTCCTGTTCGGTCGCGCGGGGCCGGCCGAAGGCGATGTTGTTGCGGATGGTGTCGCGGAACAAATAGACGTCCTGGCCGACATAGGCGGTCTGCGCCCGCAGCGATTTGCGCGACACTGAATTGATCGACTGGCCGTCGATCACGATCTCGCCTTGCGTCACCTCGTAGAAGCGCAAGAGCAGCGCCAGCACGGTTGACTTGCCGCCGCCGGACGGGCCGACCAGTGCGGTGACTTTGCCCGGCTCGGCGATGAAGCTCATGCGATTGAGCACGGTCTCGCCTGAGCGATAGGAGAAGCTGACGTCGCGGAGCTCGATGCGGGCATCTGACAGCTTCAGCGCCGGCTTGTCGTCGTCGGACTGCTCGCTCGCGGGGCTGTCGACGACCTCGAGCAGCATGCGCGCGCCGACCAGCTGGCTGTTGAGGTCGATGTTGAGCCGCGCCAGCCGCTTGGCCGGCTCGGTCGCCATCAGGAACGCAGTCATGAAGGAGAAGAATGCGCCGGGCGTCGCATTGAGCGCGACCACGGCGTAGCCGCCGTACATCAGGCAGCCGGCGACCGCGAAGCCCCCGAGCATCTCCATCAGCGGGTTGGAGCGGTTGGCGACGCGGGCCATCTTGTTGGCGTTGCGCTCGACGACCGCGATGTTCTCGTCGATGCGGTTCTGCATGGTGTCTTCGAGCGTGAACGCCTTGACCGTGCGGATGCCTTGCAGCGATTCCTGCATCGTCTCCAGGATGTCGGCGGTGCCGGTGAACTGGTTGTGCGCAAGGCCCTTGATGCGCTTGACCAGCTTGCGCAGCACCAGCATCGCAGGCGGCACCGCGACGAGGCCGATGAACGACATCAGCGGATCCTGCCACACCATCACGCCGATCATGGCGAGCAGCATCAACAGGTCGCGCCCGATGGCGTTGACCAGCATGTTGAGCACGTCGGTGATGGACTTGGCGCCGGCGGTCAGCCGCGCCAGGAATTCAGACGAATGCCGCTCGGAGAAGAAGCCGACGCTTTCGCGCATCAGCTTGGCGAACAGCTGGCGCTGGTTGGTGGCGAGGATGGCGTTACTGATCTTGGTCAGGATCACCATGTGGCCGTAGGTCGCCACGCCCTTGATGAACAGCAGCACCACCGTGATGCCCGAGAACATCGCGATGCCCGGGATATTCTTGTCGACATAGGCCTGGTTGATGACCTGGCCGAGCACATAGGTCGCGCATGCGGTTGAGCCTGCGGCGAGCGCCATCAGCGCAAAGGCGACGAGGTAGCGCCGCCAGTAGACGACCCCTTGTTCCATGACCAGGCGGCGAATCAGGACCGCTGCCGCATAGGGATCGTCGGTGATTTTCTTTGGAAACTGGGCCATCCGGTGTCCATTGACGGCGCAGGACAAAGCCTGCCCGCGCGTCAGGGATCGATGGGCCTCTGTGCCCGCTCAAGCGGGGTTTTTCAAGCCCAATTAAGGGCTTGCGCTCGGGATGATTCTAGGCCGAGACGGCGTGGCGAAGCTCGCCGTGGCGCTCGCGGAACAGCTTGTCCTCCCAGGCCAGCGCATGCGCGGCGATGGTCTCGAGGTCCTCGTATTGCGGCTTCCAGTCGAGCAGGCCGCGGATGCGGCTGGTGTCGGCGACCATGGTCATGATGTCGCCGGGCCGGCGCGGGGCGTATTGCACGGCGAAGCTGCGGCCCGAAACCCGGCGCACCGCGTCGATTGTCTCCAGCACCGAATAGCCGCGGCCATAGCCGCAATTGAGCGTCGTCGAGGCGCCGCCATTGCGCAAGTACGCCAGCGCGGAGCGATGCGCCTGCGAGAGGTCCGTGACGTGGATGAAGTCGCGGATGCAGCTTCCGTCCGGGGTCGGATAGTCGGTGCCGAACACGTCGATCTTGGCGCGCTGACCGGTGGCGGCTTCCACCGCGATCTTGAGCAGATGCGTGGCGCCGACGGTGGCAAGGCCGATGCGCGCCTGCGGATCGGCGCCGGCGACGTTGAAGTAGCGCAAGGTCACATATTGCATACCGAAGGCAGCGGCGACGTCGTGCAGCATGATCTCCGTCATCAGCTTCGACGAGCCGTAAGGCGACAGCGGCCGCGTCGGCACGTGCTCGGGCACCGGCACCTGGTCCGGATTGCCGTAGACGGCGGCGGTCGAGGAGAAGATGAAGCGGCCGATGCCGCGCTTGACTGCGACGTTGAGCAGATTGCGCGCGGTCGTGAAGTTGTTGCGATAGTATCCGAGCGGATCGCGCATCGAATCCGGCACGACGACCGAGCCGGCGAAATGGATGATGCTCTCGATGTCGTGCTGCGCGATCACGCCTTCGAGCAGGTTCTCGTCGCCGGCATCGCCAATGAACAGCGGCACGCCTTCCGGCAGATAGGTGGAGAAACCTGTGGAGAGATCGTCGATCACGACGACGTCCTCGCCGGCTTCCGCCAGCGCCAGGACCGTGTGACTTCCGATGTAGCCGGCGCCGCCGGTGACTAGCACAGTCATGATCTCACCCGTCTTCGATCAACGCGCAAACTAGCGCTGGCGTGGTGAAGAGGGGGTATCGGCGCGGCTGAACTGGTCACTATGCTTAATGTTGCGTATAGGGGATCTGCTAAACGGAGCATGACGTGGCGAATTTCCCCGGCGATCTCGAACTGATCGTGCCAAATCTGCACAGGCGCTATTCCGGGGTCACCGCGACCAATCGGATGGTGGCGCCGCGGCTGGCGAAACTGTATCGCGCGGCGTGGTTCGGCTCCGATGCGCCGGACGGGATTGCGCGCCTGAGCGCTGCGGATTTCGTGAAACTATGGCGGCGCAAGGCGCCGCTGATCTGGCATGCGCGCCGCAACAACGAGATGATCGCCGGCGTCGTGTTGCGCGCGCTGGGCTGGCCCTTGAAGCTCGTGTTCACCTCGGCGGCGCAGCGGCATCACAGCTGGATCACGCGCTGGCTGATCCGGCGCATGGATGCGATCATTGCAACGAGCGACATCTCGGCATCGTTCCTGAAAGTGAAGGCAACCGTGATTCCGCATGGCGTCGACACCGACGTCTACGCACCGCCGACAGATCGCGCCGCTGCCTTCGCGGAAGCGGCGCTGCCGGGCCGCCACGCGATTGGCTGCTTCGGCCGCGTGCGCGCGCAGAAGGGCACCGACGTGTTCGTCGATGCGATGTGCCGGCTGCTGCCGCGCTATCCCGATTTCACCGCAGTCATCGTCGGCCAGGTCACGCCCGAGCAGACGCCCTTTGCCAACGACCTGAAGCAGCGCATCGCGGCCGCCGGCCTGCAATCGCGCATCGTCATCACCGGCGAGTTGCCGATCGGCGAGGTGCAGCGCTGGTATCAGCGATTGACGATCTACGCCTTCACCTCACGCAATGAAGGTTTTGGCCTGACACTGATCGAGGCGATGGCGGCCGGCAGCGCCCTCGTCGCCGCACGCGCCGGTGCAGCCGAGCTCGTGGTCGAAGATGGCGTGACCGGCGTGCTGATGCCGCCGGGCGATGTCGATGCGCTGGTCGCCGCGCTGGAGCCGCTGATGCGTGATGTGGACGCCGCGACCGCGATGGGCGCGCGCGGGCGGGCAAGGGTGCTCGAACGCTTCAGCCTGGATGCGGAGGCGGCGCGGATCGGCGAGGTCTATCGGCCGCTGCTCTGAACCGGCTTTTTCGCGACCGCCAAACAAAAAGTGCGAAAACAACCCCATGCACAGTAGCCGCGGTCAGCAAGATCAATGGCTTGGCTGGGAGCTCGTTTTTCTTGCGGATTTTTCGAATCGCGTTTGACTTGTCGGGCAAAACACTGGCAGGATGTCATCATTGGCGCTGCTCGCCCCGCTCACGTCGTCGCCCGCGCCCCCACCTCACCCAGCACCCGCTGCGCTATCGCCACCACCTCGCTCGCCGCGATGTCGCGCATGCAGCGGTGATCGTTCATCTTGCAGATCGTGCTCTGGCAGGGCTGGCAGGACAGCACGCTCTTGTCCTGTATGACGGTCGCGGCGAGGCCGTTGAGGGGGGCCCAGAGATAGGGGCTGGTCGGGCCGAAGATGCCCATGGTGGGCGTGCCCAGGGCGGCTGCGATGTGCATCAGGCCGGAATCGTTGGAGATGGCGACGCCGGCCGCGGCCATGGCCAGCACGCCGTTGCGCAAATCGTTGCCGGTGAGGTCCCGCACCCCCGCGCCGCCGGCCGCGACGATTTCCTGAGCGAGGCCCTTTTCCGCGGGGCCGCCGACCACCCAGACCTCCAGGCCGCGCTCGACCAGCAACCGGGCGGCCTCGGGATAGTAGGTCCAGCGTTTTGACACCCCGACCGAGCCGGGGGCCAGCGCTACGGCTGTGCCGGCGTTGAGGCCATTGGCTTGCCGCCAGCGGACGATCTCCTCGGCGGGGACGCGCAATTGCGGCACCGGCCATTCCGGAGGCAGCGGGGCGCCATCGGGCTGGGCGAGGGCGGCGTTCTTGTCGATGAAACGGGGCAGTTTCTTCTCGCCCCAGCGCCAGCGATTGATCAGGCCGAACCGGAACTCGCCGACGAAGCCGACCCGTTCAGGAATGCCCGCCAGCGCGGGCGCGATGGCCGCCTTCCAGGTTCGGGGCAGCACCAGGGCGGTGCCGTAGTTCCGCTCGCGCAGGAGTTTTGCCAAGCTGAGCTGGCGGCTCACTGCAAGCCGGCCGCGCGGCAGGTCCCGGACGATCCCAGCGCGCACGCCGGGCATGTAATCGACCAGCGGGGCGCACAGGGAGGTGGTCAGGAGATCGACCGGCCGGTTGGGCCAGCGCTCCTTCAGGACCCGCACGACGGTGTGATTCCGGACGAAATCGCCGATCCACATGTAGGGAATGATCAGGATCGGGCTTGTGTCGTCCCGGTCGGCATGTCCACTAAGCTGCGAATCTATATTCATTTGTTAATTGGGCCGAAAGCGAGCTGTATGGCCGTTCGGTTAGCCGCTCCGGGCCGGCAGGTAAAGCCGGCTGAGGACCGATCCCAAAACCGCTTACACTTTGCCGGATCATGCGCTACGGCAGGACCGGGCTTTCAGAAATCGGGCAGGTAGGTGGAATGTTGCTGGTGACCGGCGGGGCCGGTTTTATCGGATCGAATGTCGTCGCCGCGCTCAACGAGGCCGGCCGCAGCGACGTCGTGGTCTGTGATCTCCTCGGTTCTGACGGCAAATGGCGCAACCTCGCCAAGCGGCAGCTTGTGGATATCGTCCCGCCAGCCGAGCTGGGGGACTGGCTGAAGGGCCGCAAGCTCGACGCCATGATCCATCTCGGGGCGATTTCCGAGACCACTGCGATCGACGGCGATCTCGTGATCGAGACCAATTTCCGCCTGTCGATGCGCCTCTTGGACTGGTGCACGGCGAATGCGGTGCCGTTCATCTATGCCTCATCGGCGGCGACTTACGGCGATGGCGCGGACGGCTTTGACGACGACGCCTCGCTGCCCGCGCTGAAGAAGCTGCGGCCGATGAATCTCTACGGCTGGAGCAAGCACCTGTTCGACCTCACAGTTGCCGAGCGCGTCGCGAACGGTGATCGGCTGCCGCCGCAATGGGCGGGCCTGAAATTCTTCAACGTGTTCGGCCCCAACGAATACCACAAGGGCTCGATGATGAGCGTGCTGGCGCGCCGCTTCGACGACGTGAAAGCGGGCCGCGTCGTGCAGCTGTTCAAGTCGCATCGTGAAGGCATCGAAGACGGCGACCAGCGCCGCGATTTCATCTATGTCGACGACGTCGTGCGCGTCGTCATGTGGCTGCTGGCGACGCCGTCGGTCTCCGGCCTGTTCAATGTCGGGACCGGAAAGGCACGCAGCTTCAAGGACCTGATGCTGGCAGCCTATGCCGCGCTCGGCAAAAGGCCCAATATCGAATACATCGACATGCCCGAGGCGATCCGGGGCAGCTATCAATACTTCACCCAGAGCAAGGTCGATCGTCTCCACCGCGCCGGCTACAACGGCGGCTTCACGACGCTCGAGGATGCGGTCAGGGCCTATGTCGGGGACTATCTCGACCGGCCCGACCGCTTCCGCTGAGGCCCCGCGATCATGCCGACACCCATTCTCGATTTCGATGCCCTCGCACAAGCCATCGGCGGCCGCACGGTGCTGTGCGTCGGCGACATCATGCTGGACGAGTTCGTCTATGGCGAGGTGTCGCGGATCTCGCCGGAAGCGCCCGCGCCGGTGATCTCGGCACAGCGCAGCGAGATCCATATCGGCGGCGCCGGCAACGTCGCGCGCAACGTCGCCTCCCTCGGCGCGCGCTGCATCTTCGTCGGCCTCGTCGGCGAGGACGATGCGGGCAGGCGGCTCGCCTCGGCGCTGGCGGAGTACGCCGGCATCGACAGCGTTCTGGTGAGCGACTCCTCGCGCCCGACCACGCGAAAAGTCCGCTTCGTCTCCGAGCATTTTTCCACGCACATGCTGCGTGCGGATTGGGAGCAGGCGGGGCCTGCCTCCGATGCCACCGAGACGAAACTGATCGAGGCGATCCTGCCGCAGATCGCGCGCGCCGACATCGTGCTGCTGTCCGACTACGCCAAGGGCGTGCTGACCGCACGCGTGATCCGCCACACCATCGACGCTGCGCGAAAGCTCGGCAAGCCCGTGATCGTCGATCCCAAGAGCCTGAACTGGGCGATCTATCGCGGAGCGACACTGCTCACGCCCAACCGCAAGGAGTTTTCGGAAGCGACGCGGAGCCGCGCCGACACCACGCAGAGCATCGTCGATGCCAGCGAGGACGTGATGCGGCTCGCCGATTGCGAGGCGATCCTGGTCACGCTGGGCGAGCACGGCATGACGCTGGTGCCGCGCAGCGGCGAGGCCGTTCATGTTCCGGCTTTCCCGGTGAAGGTGCGCGACGTCTCCGGCGCCGGCGACACCGTCGCCGCCGCGCTTGCGGTGTCGCTCGCAACGGGCGCGGACTGGGACGCGGCGCTGCGCATGGCCAATGCCGCCGCCGCCGTCGCCGTCGGCAAGCAGGGCACCGCCACCGTGAGCGCGGCCGAGCTGCGGCGAAAGATCCTGCCGCACGCCTATCTCGCCGCCGAGGAGAAGATCGTGCTCGAGCCGGGCGTGCTGGACGCGCAACTCGCCGAATGGAAGAGACAGGGCCAGCGCGTCGGCTTCACCAATGGCTGTTTCGACATCCTGCACCCCGGCCACGTCAAAGTGCTGACCGCGGCGCGCGCCGCCTGTGACCGCCTGATCGTGGGTCTCAACAGCGACGCCTCGGTGCGGCGGCTGAAGGGTGCCGATCGCCCGGTCCAGGACGAGCGCGCGCGTGCCGAGGTGCTGGCTGCGCTGGAGGCCGTCGATCTCGTCGTCATCTTCGAGGAGGACACGCCGATCGAGCTGATCACCAAGATCAAGCCCGGCGTGCTGGTCAAGGGCGGCGACTACACCCGCGAGCAGGTCGTCGGCCACGAGGTCGTCGAGGCCGCGGGTGGGACGGTCGTGCTGGTCGATATCCTTCAGGGCTTCAGCACCACCGCGCTGGTGCATCGCGCGCGGGGAGAGGACAAGTGACGGCGCTCGCCCGCGAGACGGCGGGCCAGATGCTCGGGCGGCGCCTGCGCAGCCCGGCGGCTTGGCGCGAGACGGTCGACATTCTTGCGGTGCTGACCGCGGCTTCGCTGCCATGGTCGACGTCGCTTGCGGGGATCTTCAATGCCCTGATGCTGCTCTGCATGGTGCCGTTCCTCGACCTCCGCACGTTCCTGCAATCGCTGAAGCGTCCGATCTGCGTTGCGCCGATCGCACTGGTCGTTCTCGCGCTGGTCGGGACGCTGTGGTCGGATGCGACCTGGGGCGCGCGCCTGTATGCGGTCAATCCAACCGTCAAGCTGCTCGTGCTGCCCGTCCTGCTCTACCATTTCGAGCGCTCGCAGCGCGGGCATTGGGTGCTCGTCGCCTTCCTGGTGTCCTGTGCGCTGTTGTCGGTGATGTCGTGGCTGGTCGCCTTCTATCCCAACCTCGCGCTCAAGACCGATGCGCCCGAACGCGGCATCTTCGTCAAGAACTACATCGACCAGAGCCAGGAATTCACGCTTTGCGCGGTCGCGCTCGCCTATCCGATCGTGATGCTGCTGCGTGAGAAGCGTTACTGGCTCGCCGGGCTGCTCACGGCGCTGGCGCTCAGCTTCTTCGTCAACATGGCCTTCGTGGTGGTGTCGCGCACGGCGCTCGTCACCATTCCGATCATGTTCGGCGTGTTCGCGCTGCTTCATCTCAAATGGCGCAGCATTGCGATCATCGCCGCCGCTCTGCTCGCCGGCGCCGTTCTGGCCTGGCAGGCTTCGCCGCATTTGCGCCAGACCGCTGAGAGGTTTACCAACGAGTACACGCGCTATGTGGAAAGGGGCGAGCCGACCTCGATCGGGCTGCGGCTCGAATTCTGGCGGAAATCGCTCGGCTTCTTCGCGGAGGCGCCGGTCGTGGGGCACGGCACGGGCTCGACGCGCGGATTGTTCGAGCGGGTCGCGACACCCGGGGGGCAGTACCAGGCGTCCGCCGAAGTGATCGGCAATCCGCATAACCAGACGCTGAACGTCGCCGTGCAATGGGGCGCCATCGGCATCGCCGTTCTCTACGCGATCTGGATCCTGCACCTGCTGTTGTTTCGCGGCGACGGTTTCGCCAACTGGATCGGACTCCTGGTGGTGGTGCAGAACGTCTTCACCTCTCTGTTCAACTCCCACCTGTTCGACTTTCACGAGGGCTGGATGTACGTCATCGGCGTCGGTGTTGCCGGCGGCATGGTGATCCGGGCCCAACGGGCCGAGGCGAAGCCGGAAGAGGCCGGTTCCTGAACGGCCCTCGCGGCCGGCAGGCCTCGACTGCTAGCGTCACCTCGCAAGCCTTCTCTGGCATGTCCTGCCGAGATGGGTTATCAGCGCGGGCAGGTTGCATCTAACTGGGTTTTCATCGGTCGGCGGATGACGCGTCTTTCGCATCTCACTTTGCGCAATTTCCTGATCGCGCTCCACGACTTGCTGGCGACCACGGCGGCGCTTTTCGCCGCCTTTTATCTACGATTCGAGGGTGGCGAAGGCTTCTTCGAACGCTTGCCGCTGCTGTTCCAGATCCTGCCCTATTTTCTTGCCTTCAGCGTGGTCGTGTTCTTCGTCTTGAACCTGACCACGACGAAATGGCGGTTCATCTCGCTGCCGGACGCGCTGAACATCATTCGCGCGGCGACCGTGCTGACGGTTGCCCTGCTCGTGCTCGACTACATCTTCGTCGCGCCCAACGTTCGCGGTGCCTTCTTCCTCGGCAAGGTGACGATCGTCCTCTACTGGTTCCTGGAAATCTCCTTCCTCAGCGCTCTGCGCATGACTTATCGCTATTTCCGCTATACGCGGGTGCGGCGTCATGCGAGGACCGATGATGCCGCGCCGACGCTGCTGATCGGCCGCGCCGCGGATGCGGAGGTATTGCTGCGCGGCATCGAGAGCGGGGCGATCAAGCGCATCTGGCCGGTTGGCGTGTTGTCGCCGTCGCTTGCGGATCGAGGCCAGTTCATCCGCAACCTGCCGGTGCTGGGCGGCATCGACGATGTCGAGGACGTCATCGCGGACTTCGCCAAGCGCAACAAACCGATCGCCCGCCTGGTGATGACGCCGTCGGCGTTCGAGCCGGACGCGCATCCGGAATCGATCCTGATGCGGGCGCGCAAGTTGGGTGTGATCGTCAACCGCATGCCCTCGCTCGAGAGCGGCGACACGCCGCGGCTCACGGCTGTCGCGGTCGAAGACCTCCTGCTGCGGCCGAGCGAGAAGATCGACTATCTGCGCCTCGAAACCCTGATCAGGGGCAAGGCGGTGATCGTCACCGGCGGCGGCGGCTCGATCGGCTCCGAGATCTGCGAGCGCGTCGTCGCCTTCGGCGCCGCGCGTCTTCTGATCGTGGAAAATTCCGAGCCGGCGCTCTACGCGGTCACCGAAGCGCTCGCCGCGCATTCGGCGGCCCAGATTGAAGGGCGGATCGCCGACATTCGCGACCGCGAGCGCATCATGCGCCTGATGGCCGAGTTCAAGCCGGACATGGTCTTCCATGCCGCGGCGCTCAAGCACGTGCCGATTCTCGAGCGCGACTGGAGCGAGGGCGTCAAGACCAACATCTTCGGCTCCATGAACGTGGCCGACGCAGCGCTCGCCGCCGGCGCGGAAGCCATGGTGATGATCTCGACCGACAAGGCGATCGAGCCGGTGTCGATGCTCGGCCTGACCAAGCGTTTCGCCGAGATGTACTGCCAGGCGCTCGACCGTGATCTTGCGGCAGCGAGCGGCGGTGCCAAGCCGCCGATGCGGCTGATCTCGGTCCGGTTCGGCAATGTGCTGGCCTCGAACGGCTCGGTGGTGCCGAAATTCAAGGCCCAGATCGAGGCCGGCGGCCCCGTGACCGTGACGCATCCCGACATGGTCCGCTATTTCATGACCATCCGCGAGGCCTGCGATCTCGTCATCACGGCGGCAACGCACGCGCTCGGAGCGCAGCATTCGGACGTCTCGGTCTACGTGCTCAACATGGGCCAGCCGGTGAAGATCGTCGATCTCGCCGAGCGCATGATCCGGCTCTCCGGGCTTCAGCCGGGCTACGACATCGATATCGTGTTCACGGGCATGCGGCCGGGCGAGCGCCTGCACGAGATCCTGTTCGCTTCCGAGGAGCCGACCCGCGAGATCGGCGTCCCCGGCATCATGGCCGCTCAGCCGAACGAGCCGCCGATGCAGACCCTGCGCAAATGGATTGCGGCGCTCGAGCAGGCGATCGCGCGCGACGATCGCGCCACCATCAGGACCATCCTGAAGGATGCGGTCCCCGAATTCGGGTCGACCGCGGCCTGACCATGCAGCCTCGAGGCAAGATCGTCGTCGCCTGTGCCGCTCTGGTCGACGGATTGTTGCGCAATGTTGTTCCGGCGGAGCAATGATGAGCGAGATAAAGCCGGTCGCGCTGGTGACGGGGGCGAGCGGCTTCCTTGGCCGCCATATCGTGCCTGCGCTGATGCGGGCGGGATGGTCGGTCCGCCGCGCGGTGCGCAGCCCGGAAGGTACCGGCGAGGTCGTGATCAACTCGATCGGCCCCGAAACCGACTGGCAGGCCGCGCTTGAAGGCGTCGACGCCGTCGTCCACCTCGCCGCGCGCGTGCATTACAAGAACGAGGAGCACGCGGTCCAGCTCTACCGCGACGTCAATGTCGACGGCACACTGCATTTGGCGCGCTCCGCAGCGACGGTCGGCGTGCGCCAGTTCATCTTCATCAGCACCGTTCTCGTTCACGGCCGCAGCAATGACGGCCGTGCGCCGTTCAGCGAGAGCGATGTCCCGACGCCGCGCGGTCTCTACGGCACATCCAAGGCTGAGGCCGAGGCGGGCTTGAGGACGCTGGCGCGCGACAGCGACATGAAAATCTCGGTGATCAGGCCGCCTCTGATCTATGGCGCGGGCGCCAAGGGCAATTTCGCGCTGCTGACGCGCGCGGTCAGGCGGGGACTGCCGCTGCCCTTTGCGGCGATCCGCAACCGCCGCAACTTTCTTTCCGTGCAGAACCTGTCGTCGTTCATCCTGCACCGGCTCGCCCATTCCGACCCGGCGAGCAATTTCGAGATCTTTCTGCTGGCCGACCGGGAGCGGGTCTCGACGCCTGAATTCATCGCGTGCCTGGCGAGAGCCTCCGGCAAGAGCGCCCGGCTGTTCGGCATACCGCCAAAGCTGCTCAGTGCGGTCCTCCGCGTGACGGGCCGTCAGGATATGCAAGACGGCCTGATTCGCTCGCTCGAGCTCGACATCTCGAAGGCGATCGCAACCGGCTGGCAGCCGCAGGTCACCCTCGAGGAGGGCTTGCGCCTGGCAGTATCGGATCAGGAGCCCTGAGGCCGGGAGAAGCGGCGCAGCACGAATGCGACCGCGATCGCGCCGGCAACAAGCGCGAACACGGTGATCGCGGGCGCGGCGGCGCGGATGGTGAGGATGGCAAGCCCGGCGAGCACGAGGTTGAGCAGGAAGACCTCGCCGATCACCTGCGGCACCGTGAAGCCGTTGTCGGTGGCGCGCTGGTAGAAATGCGTGCGGTGCGCCGACCAGAACGGCTCGCGCCGCGCGATCCGTCGAAACAGCGTGATGGTGGAATCGGCGAGATAGTAGGCGGGTAACAGCAGCGCCGCGGCCGGCTGCCCGCGAAAGGCGAGCTCCAGCAGGCACCAGCCGAGCAGAAGGCCGATCGGCAGACTGCCGACATCGCCCAGGAAGACCTTTGCGACCGGACGGTTGAACGGTGCGAAGCCGAGCATGGCGCCGCACAGCGCCGTCGCGATCAGCGCGGCCGGCCACGGCAGCTCGCCGAGCCATCCCAGCAGCAGCAGCGCTACCGTGACAGGCACCACTTCCGCTGCCGTCATCAGGTCGAGCCCGTCCATGAAGTTGACGAGGTTCACGAACCAGACTCCTGCGAGCAGGATGAGACCGCGCTCCAGCGCAAGCGGCAGCGCCGGAACGATGCGCGCAGTCTCGGGCGCAGTGAATACCACGGCGCCGACGGCTGCCGCCTGCAGCACCAGCCGCAACAGCACCGGCAGCGACACGATGTCGTCGGCGAATCCGACCAGCGCGATCAAGACCGTCGCACCAACCAGCGCCGGCGGGATCGCGACGTTCGCGATAATCGCAAAGAGCGAGGCGACGATCAGCGTCGCGGCTATCACGGCGATGCCCGCACCCTGTGGGGTCGGGATGCGATGCGAGGACCGCGCGTTCGGCCGCGCCAGCGCGTAGCGCTGGAGCAGGGGACGGCTGGTCCAGGTGATGAGCGCCGACATCAGCGCGGCGATTGCGACGGCAAGCAGCGACGGCATGGCGGCGAGGGCGTCGGCGGACGGGCTCACTCGGGCACCCCGATCGGCGCCGATCCTTGCGCGGCCTTCTCCGCGCTGAGGATCCAGACCAGGCCGCCGATCGCCCCGACGATGAAGAACACCGCGCCGAACAGCAGCGAGACGTTGACACCCTCGTTTGCGGCGAGTCCGGCGAAGCCGAACGCGAGGCCCATCGTGGCTTCACGCACGCCCCAGCCCGCGATCGAGATCGGCATCATGGTGATCAGCATCACCGGCGGGACGAGCAGGAAGATCTGACCGAAGCTGATCGGTGCCGCGATCGACTGCACCACGCACCAGGCGATGACGACGGCGAGCACGTGAACGAGGATCGACAGGATCGCGACGATCGGTCCGCGGCTGCGGTTGAAGATCACGCGATTGGCGACCACGGCACAGGCGTGGATGTGATGCGTGGCCCACCAGGTCTTCAGCCAGCGCCATTTCAACGCGCCGAAGACCAGAAAGCCGAGGCCGCCCGCCAGCGCCGCGAAGTCGAGGAGCAGCAGCGCCGAGCGCCCGTTCGGATCGGTGATGAGGGCGTAGCTCCAGGGCAGGCTTGCTACGATGAGAACCGCGAGCGCGATCAAGCCGATCGCGCGATCGACGAAGATCGAGTAGGTCGCCGCGCGCCAGCCGGCGCCGGCACGCGCGACCAGCCACAGCCGGACCGCATCGCCGCCGATCGCCGACGGCAGGGTCTGGTTGAAGAAGGCGCCGATCACGTTGTAGCGCATGGCCCGGCTGAGCTCGAGCGGCGCGCCGCATTCGGCGCTGATCTCGCGCCAGCGCAGGACGCCGACGAAGATTTGCAGGAACGTGACCGCGATCGCCACGCCGATCCAGACCAGGCTGGTCACCGTGAAGCGCGAGAACAGTTCGGACAGGTCCACCTTGCGCAGCGCCAGATAGAGCAGCGCCGCGGAAATCAGGATCTTGGCCGCAGAAAGCAGGATTCGGCGCATCTCGCCCGCATCAACAGGGTTTGCGAAGATTGGAGGCAACCCGACGCGAGGCGCCGAATTCGGCCGCTTTGGTATGGTTTTGGCGCCAATCTTGCAATAGCCGTGTGTCGTCAGCCGTGTGTAAGCCGTGCAGTGGCGTCTTGAAGGGCCCTCATGAGGAGCGGCAGGCCTATTGCGGCCTCCACGATGCGGCGGCTAAACAGGTTCTGCGGGCGAGGGATCTCTGGGGAACAGGATGACGGATCAGGCGATTTTGGTCACGGGCGCTGCCGGCTTCATCGGCTTTCACGTCGCCCGGCAGCTCCTGGCCGAGGGCCGGTCCGTCGTCGGGCTCGACAATCTCAACAGCTATTACGATCCCGCGCTGAAGCGAGCACGCCTTGCACTGCTCAGTAACGAGTCCGGCTTCTCCTTCGTCGAGGCCGACCTCGCCGACCGCGAGACGATCGCGGCGCTGTTTGCGCGACATCAATTTGCCAAGGTCGTGCATCTCGCGGCCCAGGCCGGCGTGCGCTACTCGATCGAGCAGCCGCATGCCTACGCCGATTCCAATCTCCAGGGCTTTCTCAACGTGCTCGAAGGCTGCCGCAACAATGGCTGTCGTCACCTCGTCTACGCCTCGTCATCCTCCGTTTATGGCGCCAACACAAAAATGCCATTTGCCGTGCAGGATCGCACCGACCATCCCGTGAGCTTCTACGCCGCGACCAAGAAGGCGAATGAATTGATGGCGCAGTCCTACAGCCATCTCTACCGGCTGCCGGTCACGGGCCTGCGCTTCTTTACCATTTACGGCCCGTGGGGACGGCCTGATATGGCCATGTTCCTCTTTGTAGATGCCATCATGGCGGGCAGGCCGATCCGGCTCTTTAACCATGGCAGGATGCGCCGCGACTTCACCTATATTGATGACGTGACGCGTGTAGTATCCAAGCTGATCGATCTTGTGCCTGCGGACGATCCGGCTGCCGCAAATGCGCCGTCAAAGCTCTACAACGTCGGCAATCACCATCCGGAGGAACTGATGCACGTCGTCGGTCTTCTGGAGCGGGAACTGGGCCGGACGGCGATCAAAGAATTGCTGCCGATGCAGCCGGGAGATGTGCTGGAAACGTTCGCGGATGTCGAGGACCTGATGCGCGACACCGGCTTTGCGCCGTCAACGCCGATCGAGCATGGGGTCCGTAACTTTGTCACCTGGTATCGGGACTATTTCAAGGTTTGAGATGACGATGGACAAACGCATAATCCCCCTGATCATGTGCGGCGGTGCCGGCACGCGGCTGTGGCCGGCTTCGCGCGAGGTGCGGCCCAAGCAATTCCTGCCGCTGTTCGGCACCCGCTCGACCTTCCAGGACACGCTGCTGCGCGTCTCCGATCCCTCGCTGTTCGACCGGCCGATCGTCATCACCAATGCGGCCTATCGCTTCATGGTGCTGGAGCAGCTCGCTGAGATCGGGATCGAGGCCGATGTGATCCTCGAGCCGATGCGGCGCGATTCCGGACCTGCGATCGCGGCTGGCGCGGTGTTCGCGCAGAACCGCGCCAATGAAGCGATCGTGCTCGCGCTCGCCGCCGACCACGTGGTGCGGGACAATGCCGCCTTCGTCGCCGCGTGCCGCGAAGGCCTTGCGGCCGCGAATGCCGGGCGCATCGTCACCTTCGGTGTCAAGCCGGAGCGGCCGGCGACCGAATACGGCTATATCAACCCGGGCGAGGTGATCACCGGCGAGGTGCACGCGGTCGCGCGCTTCGTCGAGAAGCCGGATGCCGTGAAGGCATCGGACTACGTCACTTCCGGCTATCTCTGGAACAGCGGCAATTTCATGTTCCCGGCGGCCGTGCTGCTCGACGAATATCGCAGGGTGGATGCGGCGAGCATCGAGGCTGTCACGAGCGCCGTCACCAATGCCGGCCGCGATCTCGGCTTCGTCACGCTGGAGCCGCAGGCGTTCGGCGCGGCGAAGGCGATCTCGATCGACTATGCGGTGATGGAAAAGACCTCGCGCGCAGCCGTCGTGCCGGTGTCGTGCGGCTGGTCCGACGTCGGCTCCTGGCTCGCGGTGTGGGAGCTCTCGGAGAAGGACGCGCAAGGCAACGCCGCGCACGGCACTGCGGTGTTCGAAGACTCCCGCAACTGCAACGTCACCACCGATTCCGCGCTGGTCGCGCTCGAAGGCGTCGACGATCTCGTGGTGGTCGCGACCGCGGATGCGGTGCTGGTGTCGCGCCAGAAGGATGCCAACGGCCTGAAGCGTCTTGTGACCAAGCTTAAGGCGGTGGCGCCCAAGGTCACCGAGGAACACCTCAAGGTGCACCGGCCCTGGGGCAGCTATCAGTCCGTCGACAATGGCGAGCGGCATCAGGTCAAGCGCATCGTGGTGAAGCCGGGTGGGCGGCTGTCGCTGCAGAAGCATCACCATCGTGCCGAGCACTGGATCGTGGTGCGAGGCACGGCACAGGTGACTGTCAACGACACCGTGAAAGCGGTGCACGAGAACGAGTCGGTCTACATTCCGATGGGCGCCGTTCACCGGATGGAGAACCCCGGTAAAATCATGCTGGAGCTGATCGAGGTCCAGACTGGGAGCTATCTCGGGGAAGACGACATCATCCGGATTGAAGACGACTATCAAAGGTCGTAACCAGCAAACTCCGAATCACGCGATCCGGGCCCGAAGAGCGGTATCTTTTCCGGCTTAAGGCCCGGGGAACGTGTAATTTTTTGAATCAAATCGTGTCCGGACCGCTAGCGCGTCATTCGCCACAAATGTGGCGCCCGTGCTAGAAGCGGCGCCGGGGATTTGGGTTGAATCGGGGTTCCATCAGATGAGTTCCAAAGGATCTGCACCGGCCAAGGCCGGCCTGCGAGTCGGCGTCATTGGCGCGGGCGTGATGGGCAGCAACCACGCGCGCGTGCTCGCGGGTCTTCCCGGCGTCAGCCTGGTCGGCATCGTCGATCCTTCGCCGACGCACCGCACCCGCACCACCGAGCTTGCGAGCTGCCAGGGTTTTGAGACGCTCGACCAGCTCTTCGCCGAGGGCGTCGATGCCGTCACCATCGCGGCGCCCACCCATCTGCATCACGAGGTCGCGCTCGCCTGCATCGCCAAGAACATCCACGTCCTGGTCGAGAAGCCGATCGCATCCACGGTCGAAGAGGGCCGCGAGATCGTCGCCGCCGCGCGAAAGGCCGGCGTCACGCTGATGATCGGTCATGTCGAGCGCTTCAATCCGGCGGTCGCCGCGGTCAAGCAGGCGATCGCGGGCGAGGACATCCTGTCGATCGCGATCACCCGCGTCGGCCCGTTCCCGCCGCGCATGTCCAATGTCGGCGTCGTCATCGACCTCGCCGTGCACGACATCGATCTGATCCGCTGGTTCACCGAATCCGACATCGTCGAGGTGCAGCCGCAACTGTCGAGCGCGGTTGCCGAGCGCGAGGACATCGCGCTGTTGCAGTTCCGCACCGCCAATGGCGTGCTCGCCCACATCAACACCAACTGGCTGACGCCGTTCAAGGCACGCAGCGTCACGGTCGCGACGCGCGACAAATACGTGATGGGCGATCTGTTGACGCGCCAGGTCACCGAATGCTTCGGCTTCAAGCCTGATGGCAGCTATTCGATGCGGCATCTGCCTGTCGGCCATGACGAGCCGCTGCGGGCCGAACTGATTGCGTTCCTGAAAGCAGTGCGCAACGGCGAGACGCCGGCGGTGACCGGCGACGAAGGCGTCGCCAGCCTCGAGATCGCGACGCAGTGCCTGGAGGCGCCGTCGCGGCCCGCAGCCGCGGCGCCCGCCCGCAAGGGCCCGCGCCGCGTCGCCGGCTAATCCCTTTCCATGTCGGCTTCTCAAACGTCGCGAGAAAATCAGCAAGGCGCCATGAACCAGCATCTGCGTTCCGATCCCATTCCCTTCATCGATGTCGGCGCGCAGCGCCGCCGGCTCGGCGCCTCGCTCGATGCGGCCGTGAAACGGGTTCTCGACCATTGCCAGTTCGTCAACGGACCTGAGGTCTTCGAGCTGGAGAAGCAGCTTGCGGCCTACAGCGGTGCCAAGCACGTCATCGGCTGCGCCAGCGGCACCGACGCGATCCTGATGGTGATGATGGCGAAGAATGTCGGACCCGGCGATGCCGTGCTGTGTCCCTCCTTCACCTTCATCGCGACCGCCTCGCCAGTGGCCCGGACCGGCGCGACACCGGTCTATGTCGACGTGGATGAGACCACCTTCAACATGAGCCCGGAGTCGCTGAAGCGCGGCATCGCGGCCGCCCGCAAGGCCGGGCTCAAGCCGGTCGCGGTCATTCCGGTCGACCTGTTCGGCCAGCCCGCCGATCACGACACTATTGCCGAGATCGCCAAGGCCGAAGGCCTGTTCGTGCTCGACGACGCCGCGCAGGGCTTTGGTGCGAGTTACAAGGGCCGCAAGCTCGGCACGCTCGGGCACGCCACCGCGACCAGCTTCTTTCCCGCCAAACCGCTCGGCTGCTTCGGCGACGGCGGTGCGATCTTCACCGACGATGACGAACTCGCGGCCACGCTGCGCAGCATCCGCGTGCACGGGCAGGGCGTCGACAAATACGACAACGTCCGCCTCGGCCTGACCGGCCGGCTCGACACCATGCAGGCCGCAATCCTGATCGAGAAGCTGAAGATCTTTGACGACGAGATCGCCGCCCGCAACAAGGTTGCGGAACGCTACGCGCGTGGCCTGTCCAACGTCGTCACCGTGCCGCGTCTGTCGCCCGGCAACACATCGGTCTGGGCGCAGTACACGATCCGCTTGCCCAAGGGTACCGACCGCGACGGCTTTGCCGCCGCGCTGAAGGCCCAGGGCGTGCCGACCGCGATCTATTACGGCAAGTCGATGCATCAGCAGACCGCCTACAAGCACTACCCGGTCGCAGACGGCGGCCTGCCGGGATGTGAAAGCCTGTCGCAGGACGTCATCAGCCTGCCGATGCACGCCTACCTGACCGAAGCCGACCAGGAGCGGGTCATCGCCGCCGTGCGCGGCGCGCTTTCAAGCTGATCTCGCGATTCTCCCCCTCTCCCCTTGTGGGAGAGGGTGGCTCGCCGCGATAGCGGCGAGACGGGTGAGGGGTCTCTCTCCGTACGGAAAACGCGGAGAGAGACCCCTCACCCCAATGAGTTCGTGTCTACTCGCGGCGCTGCCCTCTCCCACAAGGGGAGAGGGCACAGCAATGTGCATCGCAAGATGCAATCGACCTCCGTCCGATAAGCCTCTAGAACAGTTCGCATGCTCGGACGCATCTTCACGGTTGGCGGTTATACGCTGCTCTCGCGGGTGACGGGATTTGCCCGCGACATCATGCTCGCGGCGATTCTCGGCGCCGGCCCGGTGGCCGACGCCTTCTTCGTGGCGCTGCGGCTGCCCAACCATTTCCGGGCGATCTTCGCCGAGGGCGCCTTCAACGCGGCCTGGGTGCCGGCCTATGCGCATGTCCATGGCGAGAAGGGGGAGGGAGCGGCAAGCCTGTTCGCCGATCGCATCTTCACGCTGCTATTGGCCTCGCAAGTCGTGCTGCTGATCGTTGCCTGGCTGTTCATGCCGCAGGCCATGAGCATTTTGGCGCCAGGCTTTTCCGAGGACGCCGAGCAACGCAAGCTCGCGATCGAGCTCACGCGAATCACCTTTCCTTATCTGCTGCTGATCACGCTGGTGACGCTCTACGGCGGCATGCTCAACGTGATGCAGCGCTTCGCCAGTGCCGCGGCCGCGTCGATCTTCCTCAACGTCGGGATGATGATGACGCTGGCGCTGGCCGCCTGGTTTCCAACCGCGGGCCACGCTGCGGCCTGGGGCGTGCTGATCTCCGGCTTCCTGCAATATTTCCTGCTCGCCGGCGATCTGGCGCGTCATGGCGGCCTGCCGCGCTTTGCGCCCTTGAGGCTCGATGAAGACGTCCGCGGCTTCTTCAAGGCGTTAGGGCCTGCGACGCTGGGCTCGATGGGGACACAGGTCGCGCTGTTCGCCGATACCATCATTGCGACCTTCCTGCCTGCCGGCGCGCTGTCGGCGCTCTATTACGCCGATCGCCTCAACCAGCTCCCTATCGGCGTGATCGGCATCGCCATCGGCACGGTGCTGTTGCCGGAAATGTCGCGGCGCATCACCGCCAACGACCACGACGGTGCGATGAAGGCGCAACGCCGTGCCTTCGATTTCACGCTGCTGTTCTCGGTGCCGTTCGTCGCGGCCTTCATCACCGTGCCCGAGGCGATCATGCGCGCGCTGTTCGCCCGCGGCGCGTTCTCGAAGGCCGATGCGGCCGCGGCAGGTGCAACGCTCGCCGCCTATGCCATCGGCCTGATCCCCTTCGTACTGATCCGCAGTGCGGTCGCGACTTTCTATGCGCGCAAGGATACGGCAACGCCGGTCCGGGCGTCGCTGACCGGCATCGCGGTCAACGTCGCCCTGAAAGTCGCGTTAATGGGATCGCTCGCCCAGATCGGCCTCGCGCTCGCAACAGCCGTTGGTGTCTGGACCAACCTCTTGCTGGTGCTCTTCTTCGCAGTGCGGCGAGGCTTTCTCGTGCCGGACCGCGGCTGGCTGATGTCGCTCGCCAAATTCCTGCTGACCGGATTGATCCTGGCCGCCACCTTCTGGCTGACTGCGCACTTCAGCGCGGGCATTTTGGCCTCCATGCAAGCCTTCCGGGACGAAGTGACGCTGGCCCTCTTGGCCATCGGGGGCACGATCGTCTACGCGCTCGCGATCCTCACCCTGTTCGGCCGCAACTGGCTGATCTCGCTGGTGCGAGGCTAGCCGTTACCCCGCCGTCACCGCGCCGTGCGATGCCCCCGCCGGGGCCTTTCATGCGGTTCGCCGATCATGATACGATCTCTGGCATATTCAGGTGCCGTCCTCAGGCAACAAAGCGATGAGGCAGTGACCATGACATTCCGCCCTCCCTGGCCCACATCTCAAATTGACAAGTTCGCCACCAGCAATGCCGACCTGCTGATCCTGATCGGCCGCGTCCTGCTTGCATGGGTCTTCGTTGGAAGCGCGTACGGAGCACTTACGAATTTCAGCGGCTCAGTGGGCTATTTTCGGTCGCTGAACCTTCCAATGCCCCAGCTGTTCACGACAGTAACCGTCCTGCTGGAAATACTGATATCGGCTGGTTTGATACTCGGCATTGGTACGCGCTACTGCGCAATTTTGGTTTTGCTATTTGTCGTCGCGGCTACTGCAATCGCACATCGTTACTGGGAATATCCCGCCGGTCCGCAACAGATTGGACAGTACAATAATTTCTTGAAGAACATCTCGATATTGGGAGGCGCTCTGTTGATCTTGGTCACCGGAGGGGGACGGTTCTCCCTCGATCGGAGGCTGGCAGGCTAGCAGCGTTGTTCGTTTCTCAGCGTCAATAGCCATAATTTTCCTGAACTGCCTGGAGGCGCAAAGCATCGCGCTCCCTCGCAGAGCTGAGAGAGTGCGTCCGCACGATGTGCGCGCTTTGGTTCGTTCGCCCTGCGTCATCAAGGCGACGCGCAGCCTTGCCAGTTTGGCAGCGGCCAAGCCGCGCCTTAAGGCCACTGCCTTAAGCCCACTATTGCGTCACTTCGCCCTCAGCCTGAACGTAACCTCGAGCAGATGGCTGAGGAATTTTGACAGAGGCTTCAAGCGCTCGGCAGTGATTCCGAAGAAAAGCATCAGCCACGTCGCCAGTGCGGCACACCACAATAGACTTTCCAATGTTTCGGGCATGAGGACACCCCTTCAAAACAAGTACTTGAAATGCGAGCAGTCTTGCCGAACGAAACCCGCGTGGCAAGTCCTCCAATAAGTGGCAAGACGCCGAAATACTCGGAAGAGCGTTAGGGCGCCATGACATTCGCCAAAGCACTGCATCTCGGTGTGCGCCGGGGAAGCAAAACCAATCTGCTGCTGGTGCTCTTCTTCGCGGTGCCGCTGACCGAATTTCCAGAGACGACTGCGCCGGCGCGAGGGCTCGCTTTTAGGATGCAACCGACATCGGCACATCCCTTGATTTTACGCGATTGTTGTGGTACGAGCGCCTCATGATCAAATCCGTGCGCACCGTCAACTTCATGCACATGACCCGCTTCGGCTGGGCCGTGGGAGGAGTCGCGCGCTAGGATTTCGACGACGACATCTTTTCCACCAGGCCCCGCCGGCATCGGACGGGGCCTTTTCTTTGGCCACGCTCCTGCCGGCTCAACAGCAGGAGCATCCGATGCCACCCCATCAGACGATCATCACATCCGAGACCGAGCGCGATGCCGCGGCGCTCCGTCTCGACCTTCCCGTTGCACTGGAAAAGGATACTGCTGGACCAGCGGCCAGTTCGGCGCAAAGCGTCTTAGGCCTGCTCAAGCAGTGTTGGCGAGCGTTTCAGCGGCGGCGCCAGCGCCAGGGCTTACGGGTCACTTTGCAGGAGCTCAGTGACAGGGAGCTGATGGACATCGGCTTGACGCGTAGCGAGATCGACTACATCACATCTCAACGAGCCATCGATGCGCTTAGAGATAGGGCGATGCATCTATGGAGCCGTGGTGTGATGTGACTGATAGGCATCAGACGTGGACATGCGCTTTGCGAGCAAGCGGCGGTCGGCACGGCCGCTTGTTCATGGGAGTGCGCTGCGGGTTAGTTCGGCAACTAATCATGCCAATAACCGCATCGATCTTCACAGGGAAATGACCGAGCTGCGACCTTTCGTGCCCATCCCGCTCCGACAGGCGAGGGCAGCGAACAACTTTCGCGGACGCTGCATGCCTAAACCCGTTTGCCTTGCAAGTTTTTCCACGGCAATATGCCGCCAAAACAACCATGAGAACGGGAAGATAAAATGGCGGCTCCCATCAAGTTCGGCGTTGGCCAAAGCGTGCTGCGCAAGGAGGATGACGCACTCATCCGCGGCAAGGGCCGCTATACCGACGATTACACGCCGCAGGCCGCGCTCCGCTGCTTGATGCTGCGCTCGCCGCACGCGCATGCCAAATACACCATCGATGTGAGCCGTGCCCGCGGCTTGCCCGGCGTTGCGCTGATCCTGACTGCCGATGACGTCAAGGATCTCGGCAATCTGCCGTGCCTGTTCAATCTCGAGACCGATCCCTTCACCGGCCCGCCATACCCGATCCTCGCCAAGGATGAGGTGCGCCATGTCGGCGATGCCGTCGCCTTCGTCGTCGCCGAGACCATCGATCAGGCGCGTGACGCGATCGAGGCGATCGATGTCAAATGGAGCCCGCTGCCGGCGGTGACCGGCGTCGTCAACGCCGTGAAGCCCGGGGCCCCGCAGGTCTGGCCGGACAAGCCGGGTAACGTGCTGTTCGACGTCTCGATCGGCGACAAGCAAGCGACCGAAGCCGCCTTTGCCAAGGCGCATGCGGTCGCCGAAATCTCCATCGTCAATCCGCGCGTGGTCGCGAGCTTCATGGAGACGCGCGCGGCCGTCTGCGAATACGACGCCAAGCGCGACCATCTGACGCTGACCGTCGGCAGCCAGGGCAGTCATCGCCTGCGCGACATCCTCTGCCAGAACGTGCTCAATATCCCCACCGACAAGATGCGGGTGATCTGCCCCGACGTCGGCGGCGGTTTCGGCACAAAGCTGTTTCCCTATCGGGAATACGCCCTGATGGCGGTCGCGGCGCGACAGCTGAAGAAGGCCGTGAAATGGGCGGCCGATCGCTCCGAGCATTTCATGGGCGACGCGCAGGGCCGCGACAACGTCACCACCGCCAAGATGGCGCTGGCCGAGGACGGCAAGTTCCTCGCGATGGATTGCGACCTGATGGGCGACATGGGCGCGTATCTGTCGACCTTCGGGCCTTACATCCCGCACGGCGGCGCCGGCATGCTGCCGGGCCTCTACGACATCCAGGCCTTCCATTGCCGGGTGCGCACCATCTTCACCCACAGCGTTCCGGTCGATGCCTATCGCGGTGCGGGGCGGCCCGAGGCAGCCTACGTCATCGAACGCCTCGTCGACGCCTGCGCGCGCAAACTCGAGATGACGCCGGACGCCATCCGCCGCAAGAATTTCATCCCGCCGAAGGCGCTGCCTTACAAGACGGCGACCGGCAAGGTCTACGATTCCGGCGACTTCGCCGCGCATCTGAAGCGCGCGATGGAGATCGCGGAATGGAAGGAGTTTGGCAAGCGTGCCAAGGCGGCTAAGAAGCAGGGGTTGATCCGCGGCATCGGCCTTGCGAGCTATGTCGAGATCTGTGGCGTGATGGGTGAGGAGACGGCCAATGTCCGCCTCGATCCCAATGGCGACGTCACCGTCCTGATCGGCACGCAATCGAGCGGACAGGGTCATCAGACGGCCTATGCGCAGATCGTCGCCGAACAGTTCGGCCTGCCGCCGGAGCGTGTGCATATCCACCAGGGCGACACCGATGAGATTGCGACGGGCCTCGGCACCGGCGGTTCGGCCTCGATTCCCACCGGCGGCGTCTGCGTGGAGCGTGCTGCGGGCGATCTCGGCAAGAAGCTGAAGGAGTTCGCAGCGCAGGCGCTGGAAGCGAGCGCGGGGGACCTCGAGATTACCGACGGCGTGATCCGGATCGCCGGCACCGACCGCTCGATCTCCTTCGCCGACCTCGCCAAACGGCCCGGCGCCGATCCGTCGAAGCTGAACGGCAGCGCCACCTTCGCCAGCGCCGACGGCACCTATCCCAACGGCACGCATCTGGCGGAGGTCGAGCTCGATCCGGCCACGGGCATCATCAAGATCGTCAACTATGTGATCGTCGACGATTTCGGCAAGACGCTCAACCCGCTGCTGCTGGCGGGGCAGGTGCATGGCGGCGCCATGCAGGGCATCGGCCAGGCCTTGATGGAGCAGGTGGTCTATGGCGCGAGCGACGGCCAGCTCATCACCGCGACCTACATGGACTACGCGCTGCCGCGCGCGGCGGACGGGCCGGCCTTCGTGTTCGAGACCAACAACATCCCCTGCAAGACCAATCCGCTGGGCGTGAAGGGGGCGGGCGAGGCCGGCGCGATCGGCTCCTGTCCGGCCGTCGTCAACGCCATCGTCGATGCGCTCTGGCGCGAATACAAGATCGACCACATCGACATGCCGGCAACGCCCGAGCGGGTGTGGATCGCGATCAACGAGCATCACCGCCGTCACAGTCTCTAGCCCGGATCCTCCCGCGCGGGAATAAACGCCCTGCGCGGGGTTCTATTCATGATGGCCGAATTCCCCCAACCGCCTCGGAGACACAAGCCGATGAGACGAACGATGATTGTCGCGGGTACCCTGCTGCTGGGTGTGGGCGCCGTGACGGCGCAGCAGGAGATCGCCGTTCAGCAGGACAATCTGATGCGCTCGATCGCCAAGAACCAGTATGGAATCATCCAGAAGATGACCAAGGGCGACATCCCCTATGACCAGAAAGCGGTCGATCGGGCCATCGCCAGCATGGAAGCCGATGTCGCCAAGATCGCGAAGACCTTCGAGGTCAATCCCAAGCAGGACGTGGTGAACGCGACCTATGGCGCCTCGCAAAAGGTCTGGCAGAACAAGGCCGATTTCGACTCCAAAATCCCTCCGGTGCAGAAGGCGATCGCCGACGTCAAAGGCAAGATCACCAATGTCGCGAGCCTGAAAGCGGCCTATACCGCGATCAACGATCGCTGCACCGATTGCCACGAGACGTATCGGGTGAAGTTGAAATAACAGGGCCAAGTCCGTAGCCCGGATGGAGTGAAGCGAAATCCGGGAGATCTATCCAAGAATGATAGTCCGTCCCGGATTGCGCTGCGCTCCATCCGGGCTACTAGGACTCACGAAACGGCGGTTGCGAAAGCAGCCGCCCTTTTTTGCGCGACCATGGGCCGCGAGTCGCAGCGCAGCGCGACAGGAAATTACCTCCGCAAGGCCTGACGGATCGCCGTGAGAGCGGTTATGTTTGCTTCAGCCGCCGCGGCATTGATGTGAGCTGTTGGATGCTGGCGCATCTCGCGCCTGACTGCCTCATGATAGCAGGAGTTCCAACGCCCGGCGAGGAACTGAAGCAACAGCGAGATAGGCCATGGCAAAACCATTCCCGTCGAAGACCCACATCGGCAACCATATGCTGCATCCGGAAACCTTGATGCTGACCTATGGCTATGACCCGCAACTGTCGGAAGGCGCCATCAAGCCGCCGGTGTTCCTGACCTCGACCTTCGTGTTCAAGACGGCCGACGACGGCCAGGACTTCTTCGACTACGTCGCCGGCCGGCGCGAGCCGCCGGAGGGGATGGGCGCAGGCCTGGTCTATTCGCGCTTCAATCACCCCAACAGCGAGATCGTCGAGGACCGGCTCTCGATCTATGAGCGCACCGAGAGCTGCGCTCTGTTCTCGTCCGGCATGGCGGCCATCGCAACCACGATCCTGGCTTTCGTGCGCCCCGGCGACGTCATTCTGCACTCCCAGCCGCTCTATGGCGGGACGGAAACGCTGCTGACGAACACGCTTGCGCGTCTGTCGATCGGCGCGGTCGGCTTTGCCGACGGCATCGACGAGGCGGCAGTCAAGCAGGCTGCGGAGGAGGCCATGGGCAAGGGTCGGGTGTCGATGATCCTGATCGAAACTCCCGCCAACCCGACCAATGGGCTGGTCGACATTGCGATGATGCGCCGTGTCGCCGAAGTCATCGGAAAGGCTCAGGGACACACGCCGATCATCGCCTGCGACAATACGCTGCTCGGACCGGTGTTTCAGCGGCCGATCGAGCACGGCGCAGATATTTCCTTGTACTCGCTCACGAAATATGTCGGCGGTCATTCCGACCTGATCGCGGGCGCCGCGCTCGGCTCGAAGGCGCTCATGAAGGGGATCAAGGCGCTGCGCGGCGCCATCGGCACCCAGCTCGATCCGCATTCCTGCTGGATGATCAACCGGTCGCTCGAGACGCTGAGCCTGCGCATGGAAAAGGCCGATGTGAATGCGCGCCTCGTCGCGGACTATTTGCGCGATCACCCCAAGGTGGCGAAAGTCCACTATCTCGGTCATCACGAGGACGCATCGCCAGCCGGACGGGTGTTCGCGGAGCAGTGCTCAGGGGCCGGCTCCACGTTCTCGTTCGATATCGTCGGCGGCAAGGAAGCGGCCGTCAAATTCCTCAACGCGCTCCAGATCTTCAAGCTCGCCGTGAGTCTCGGCGGAACGGAATCGCTGGCCAGCCTGCCGGCGACGATGACCCATTCCGGCGTTCCCGCCGACATCCGCCGGAAAATCGGTGTCCTCGATTCCACGATCCGGCTGTCGATCGGAATCGAAAATCCGTCGGACCTGATCGCCGACCTCGCGCAGGCGCTGAACGCGGCTTGAGCGTGGCGAGAATCGAAAAGGCCGGACGCCCCTCCTGCGTCCGGCCCTTCCGCAGCGAAACAGCGTTTGCGCTTACTTCGTCACTTGGCCGCGGATCTCGCCACCCGGGTTCGCCGCCGTGTGGATGTTGATGTAGTACTTGCCGCCGAGCAGATCGGCGGCCTGCGCGTCGGTGAGCGTCGCTTCGCCCTTGACCGGGCTCGCCGCCGCGTTCGGGATCGCGACCGCAACGCCGGCGTTCTTGCCCGCCTCGGCCGGGCCATGGAAATGAGCCGCGGTGGCAGGGCCAGAGAGCCCGGAATAGTTGACGGTCCAGGACAGTTTCTTGCTGGCGGCATCGTAGTTCAAATCGGCCGTTCCGGTGCCGCTGGTTGTCGTTGCGGGTACCTCGGACTTGCCGTCGAGCGTGGCTTTCAGCTTTTCGGCGCAGGCCGGGCCTGCAAAAGCGACGGCACCGAGCGCGCACATGGCGATGACGGTCTTGTTCATGACATTCTCCCTGCAAAACCCGTTCGGGCTGGCTAACTTTCAACAGTCGGCATTTCAGTTTATTCCCGTTTCCGGCCAGGGCGGGCTAAATTCTTTGTGGTTGGAGCCGCACGGAGATCGGTCATAGGTTCGCCGCAACGAATGAATGGATCAGCATGTTGCAACGAACAATTTTCGTGGCGCTGCTCGTCGCGATCGCCGCTACGGGCATCTATTGGTGGCTCAGCGCGCCGGTGGTGGCGGCTGCGAGCACCACGCCGCCGCCCCATGCGCCTGATCTTGCCAATGGCGAGGTGATGTTCAACGTCGGCGGCTGCGCGTCCTGCCATGCCGTTCCCAATCAGCCCGATCGTCTCAGGCTCGGTGGCGGCGTCGCGATCAAGTCGCCGTTCGGAACGTTCTACGCGCCGAACATCTCGCCCGATCCGGCCGACGGCATCGGCAAATGGACGGATGCCGATTTCGTCAATGCGGTGATGCACGGGGTCTCGCCGTCCGGGCAGCATTACTTTCCGGCGTTTCCCTACACCTCCTATCAGCACGCCAGGCGCGAGGACGTGCTCGATCTCTTTGCGTATCTGAAAACGCTGCCGGCCGTTGCAGGCAAAGTGCGTGACCACGACGTCGGCTTTCCCTTCGACATCCGGCGCAACATCGGCATCTGGAAGTTCTTGTTTCTGGACGACAAGCCCTTCGTCGCCGACGCCGCGAAGTCGCCGGAATTCAATCGTGGCGCCTATCTCGTGAACAGTTTCGGCCATTGCGCCGAATGCCACACCCCGCGCAACGCGCTTGGCGGCATCATTTCCGGCGAGCGGTTTGCCGGCGGGCCCAATCCGGAAGGCGAGGGGTGGGTCCCCAACATCACCCAGAAGCGCCTCGGTGACTGGAGCGCGAAGGACATCGCCTATTTCCTCAAGACCGGCGAATTGCCCGACGGCGACAGCGCCGGCGGCGCGATGACGCGCGTCATCAAGAACACCTCGCAATTGCCGGACGCCGATCTCGCGGCGATGGCGGACTACGTCAAATCGCTGCCGCCTGTGGACGGGCCGACGCCGCCCAAGCGCAAGCAGGGCAGCTAGTGTAGCTCGATCGGATGTCCGGGGCTGCGGCGTTCAGTGAGACTGTAACCCCTCACCCGGATCGCATCTATCGATGCGATCCGACCTCTCCCTTCGGGAGAGCTGACCTCTTGGCTCGCATCGATTTTACCGAACTCATCTCACATAAAGACGCGGCGCTAGCTCGTGCCGAACGCCTTGAACGTGATGATGGTGAGGGTGTCCTGGATGCCCGGCAGCACCTGCACCTTCTCGTTGACGAAGTGGCCGATGTCGGTGTCCTTGTCGACGTAGAACTTCACCAGGAGGTCGTATTGACCGGCCGTGGAGTAGATCTCGGAGGCGATCTCGGCTTCGGCGAGCGCATTGGCGACCACATAGGACTGGCCGAGCTTGCATTTGATCTGGACGAAAAAGGGAACCATCGCGGTCACTCCGAAAGCACATCTGGCCGGCTAATAGGCCAAAACCGGCCGCATTTAGCAAGCGAACTTGCCGGCCGCCAGATGGCTATCAGGCGCTCAGGAGGCGACGGCCGCCGCGGCGAATGCATCCCTGAGCCGCTGCGCGAGCTCGACCTTGCGATAGGGCTTGGTCAGCACGATCGCCTGGGCATGCGCGCGGCCCTGCTCCACCAGGGTCTCCAGCGCGTAGCCCGAGGTGAACAGGACCGGCAGGCCCGGGCGAATCCGCCGCGCCTGATCAGCAAGCTCCCAGCCGCTCATGCCGCCCGGCATCACGATGTCGGTGAACAACATGTCGATGCTGGGATCGGTGCGCAGCTGCTGCAGGGCCTCCTTGCCATTGACGGCGGCGACGACGCGGTATCCGAGAGCTTCCACCCTGCGAATCGCGGAGGAGCGGACGAACGGATCGTCCTCGGCGATCAGGATGGTCTCGTATCCTCTGGGCGCCGTGTCCTCGCCGTCCGCAAGGTCGGCCTGTGTTTGCCCTGCGTCGGCGCGCGGCAGGTAGATCCGGACCGTCGTCCCAAGACCCGCCTCGCTGTAGATCGAGACATGGCCATTGGATTGCTTGGCAAAGCCATAGACCATGCTGAGACCGAGGCCGGAGGCCTTGCCGACCTCCTTGGTGGTGAAGAACGGCTCGAAGGCGCGCGCGGTGACATCAGGCGTCATGCCTTCGCCGTCGTCGGTGACCGAGATCAACGCGTAAGTGCCGGATGCGACTTCCGGGTGAAGGACACGATAGTCGTCGTCGATCGCAACCAGCTCCGTGCTCAGCGTCAGATGTCCTCCGGATGGCATGGCATCCTGTGCGTTGAGCGCAAGGTTCAGCACGGCGGATTCGAGCTGGGTGCGATCTGCAAAGGCCATGATCGTGCCGGGCCCGGAGCTCGTCCTGATCTCGACATTTTCGCGCAAGGTGCGCTTGAGCAGCTTGAACATGGAATCGAGCAGGCCGCGGCAATCGATCATCTGAGGCTGGAGCAATTGGCGGCGGCTGAACGCGAGCAGGCGCTGCGTCAGCTCGGCGCCGCGTTCGCCCGATTGGCAGATGTCGTCGGCAAACCGCTTGAGGTCGGGCCTCGCCTTGAGCTGCTCGCTGAGGTGCTCGGCGTTGCCGATGATGACGGTCAAGAGATTGTTGAAATCGTGCGCGATGCCGCCGGAGAGCTGGCCGACCGTCTCCATCTTCTGCGCCTGCTGGAGCTGCTGCTCGGTCAGCTTGCGCGTGGTCAGATCGTGGATGATGCCGACGAAGATCAATTCGCCGTCCTGCCGCGCCTGGCCCACCGACAGGTCCATCGGAAAGGTCGATTCATCCTTGCGCAGGCCGATGGCCTCGCCGCCGGTCGCGAAATGCCCCGTGCGGCTGTCGGACGCAGCAGCTGCCTCGGGCATCAGCATGCCGATGTGCCGGCCCATCACCTCGTCGGCCCGGTAGCCGAACAAGCGCTCGCAGGCCGGATTGAACAGCAGGATTCGATCCTGCGCATCGAACAGGATGACCCCGTCGACCGCGGTCTCGACGATTGCGGTGAGGCGCGCCATGCTGTCGCGCATCGCGCGCTGGGCTTCCCCGACCTGCTTGAGCAGGAGCGTCGCGTCCCGGCTCTTGATTTCCTCCTCCTCGAGCGCGGCCTGGACCTGCCGAAGCTCGAACGGAGAAGGAATCGTCAGGATCTTCGGCAGCAGCGGCCAGAGCGCAGCGGCGGTCACCACGGACGCGACCGCTGTGGTCGCCTTGACGAGGCCCTCGATGCCATAGATCGGGACCCAAAGCGTGTAGATCGACAGCACATGGGTCAGGCCGCACGCCATGATGAAGATCGCGAACGCCCAGTAGACCCAACCGAATTTGAGGTCGCGCCGCTTGGTGACGAGGATCGCGAGCGCGAACGGGATCGAAAAATAAGCGGCGGCGATGCAGGCGTCGGAAACGACATGGAGCCAGATCAGTTCGGGTTCCCACAACAGGCAGATGCCGTGCGGCGACAGCATCGAGGAGTCGAGGAGACGTTCAAAATAGGCCCACATAATTCCACCCCGGGAAAACGTGCGAGCCGGGGGCGGCTCGCGCGAATGGTGTCGCTGGACGATTCCACCACCTAACGTCTCACTCATCGGTGCGGACGCCAAGGGCAGGTTATCAAGGCTATGGCGATGCTCGATTTTTCAGGCCGGCACGATTGCGGGGGCGATGCCGCGCCGGTTGCGGGCGCGACGGGCCGCCACGAATCATGGCGGCGGGCCGTGGCGCTTGCTGCTGTTCCACGGTCGCGCTACGACAGGCCATGGCGGTGTCCTCAAGCAAATGCATCCCGCGATGACGACCCCGGTCGCGCTCACCATCGCCGGCTCCGATTCGAGCGGCGGCGCCGGCATCCAGGCGGACCTGAAGACTTTTGCCGCTCTCGGCGTCTATGGCGCCTCCGCCATCACGGCACTGACGGCGCAGAACACGCGCGGCGTCACCGGCATTCACGCGGTGCCGGCGGAGTTCGTCACCGCACAGATCGATGCGGTGTTTTCCGATCTCGATGTCGGCGCGGTGAAGATCGGCATGGTGGCCCAGGCCGCCAGCATCGAGGCGATCGCGGCCGCGCTGTCGCGCTGGGCGCCGCGCCACGTGGTGCTCGATCCCGTGATGGTGGCAACGTCAGGCGACCGGCTGCTGGCCTCCGAGGCCGTCGAAGCGTTGCGCACGAGACTGATACCGCTCGCCTCGGTGATCACGCCGAACCTGCCCGAGGCCGCTGCGCTGCTCGAGGAGCCCGTGGCGGAAAGCGAGGCCGAGATCGAAAGCCAGGGGCGCCGCCTGCTGGCGCTCGGCTGCCGCGCAGTCCTGGTCAAGGGCGGGCACGGCGCGGGCGCGGAGAGCATCGACTATCTGATCGATGCCGACAGCACCATCGCGCTCGCCGCGCCGCGCCTCGCCACCAAGAACACCCATGGTACCGGCTGCTCGCTGTCATCGGCGGTCGCGGCGGGGCTCGCCAGGGGCGAGGAGCTCGAGCAAGCGGTGCGCAATGCCAAGGCCTGGATCAGCGCCGCGATCGCGGCCGCTGACCGCTTCAGCGTCGGGCATGGCCACGGACCGATCCATCATTTCCACAAGTTTTACTGACGCGGGCTCGCTCAACCTCTCCCGCTTGCGGGAGAGGTCGCGCCGAAAGGCGCGGGTGAGGGCTCTCTCCACTCGGGGGTCATCGCTTGAGGAGGCAGCCTCACCCCAACCCTCTCCCGCAAGCGGGAGAGGGAGCGCACTTGCCTCGTGGGTTCCAGCGGGAATCTGGTCTTGCGGAGACCGTTGCGGCGCGATGTCGCCTGATTGTCGCATGCGACTGATATTCGCGGGCAGGGCGAGGCAAGGCGTGATTCGTATTTGAAGGTGCCTCGAAGGTTCAATCGGTCATCCCCCTGTCACGGGACATTGTTACAGGCTGGCGCATGGGAAGCTACGATGTGAGTGACGAGAGCCCGGAGCGGCGCTTTCGCACGTTGTTCATCTCCGACGTTCATCTCGGAGCCCGCGGTTCTCAAGCCGACCTTCTGCTCGACTTCCTGCGCTACCACGATGCCGACACCATCTATCTCGTCGGCGACATCGTCGACGGCTGGGCGCTGAAATCGAGCTGGCACTGGCCGCAATCGCACAACGACCTGGTCCAGAAGCTGCTGCGCAAGGCGCGCAAGGGCGCCAAGATCATCTACATTCCCGGCAATCACGACGAGTTCCTGCGCAACTATTACGGCACGCATTTCGGCGGCATCGACGTGGTCGAGAACACCGTCCATACCGGCGTCGACGGCAAGCGCTATCTCGTCATCCACGGCGACATCTTCGACCTCGTGGTGCAGAATGCGCGCTGGCTCGCCCATCTCGGAGACAAGGCCTACGACTTCGCGATCCAGATGAATCGCTTGGTCAATTTCTTCCGCCGCCTGTTCGGCGTGCCCTATTGGTCGCTGTCGCAATGGGCCAAGCAGAAGGTCAAGAACGCCGTCAACTATATCGGCGCGTTCGAGCAGGCGCTCGCCGCCGAAGCGCGGCGCCATGAGGCCGACGGCGTGATCTGCGGCCACATCCACTATGCCGTGATCCGCGACGAGGCCGGCATCCGCTACATGAATTGCGGCGACTGGGTCGAGAGCTGCACGGCCCTCGTCGAGCACGACGACGGCCATTTCGAGATCATCACCTGGGCGGATCATTTGCAGAAGCCCGCACAAGTCCCGCAGGTCGCGGCAAGAGCTGCCTGATGAGAGCTGCCTGATGCGCATCCTGGTCGCGACCGACGCCTGGCACCCGCAAGTCAACGGTGTGGTTCGGACGCTGGCCAAACTCGCTGACGCCGCCGAGGGGCTCGGCATCGCGTTTACGTTCCTGACGCCGCAATCGTTCCGCACCTTTGCGATGCCGAGCTATCGCGATGTGCGCCTCGCGATGCCGCGTCCGGCGCGAATTGCAAGGCTGATCGAAGAGGCGCGCCCGGACAGCATCCACATTGCGACGGAGGGGCCGATCGGCCTGATGGTCCGCCGTTATTGCCGGCAGCGCAGGCTGCCGTTCACGACCAGCTTCCACACCCGCTTTCCCGAATATGTCCGCGCCCGCGTGCCGGTGCCGGGCTCGCTGATCTGGCGCGCGCTGCGCCGCTTCCATGCGCCCAGCCGCGCCGTGATGGCGGCAACGCCCGCGCTCGCCCGCGAGCTCGGCGAGCGCGGCTTCGACAATGTCGTGCTGTGGCCGCGCGGCGTCGACACCCATTTGTTCCACCCGCGCGCGATCGACCTCTGTCTGCCGGCGCCGGTGTTCCTGTCGGTCGGCCGGGTCGCGGTGGAGAAGAATCTCGAGGCCTTTCTCGACCTCGATCTGCCCGGCACCAAGGTGATCGTCGGCGACGGTCCGGCGCGTGCCGCGCTCGAACAGGCCTATCCCGATGCGATCTTCCTCGGCGAGAAGCATGGCGAGGCGCTGGCGGAAATCTATGCTGCGGCCGACGTCTTCGTGTTCCCGAGCAAGACCGATACGTTCGGCCTGGTCCTGCTGGAAGCGCTCGCGAGCGGCCTGCCGGTGGCGGCCTTCCCCGTGAAGGGTCCCCGCGACGTGATCGGCAATGCGCCGGTCGGCGTTCTCGATCACGATCTGCGCAGCGCCTGTTTCGCCGCGCTCGACATCTCCCGGCAGGACTGCGTCGCGTTCGCCGCCAATTACACCTGGGAGGCTTCGGCCAGGGCTTTCGTGGCTAGCATCGAGGCGGTCGGCGCGGTACTGCCGGGCCGGAACGGGGCGGAACAGCCACGCTTCGTCGCCTGACGGGGAAAATCCTCGCGGGGAGGTGTCTTGCCCGCGGCTCGTCGGCCGCGATAAAGTCGGCCATGACCGAACAGCTCCTCCCGGTCGGCCCCGCCGACATCGATGCCGCAGCGCGCGTGATCGCGCCTTACGCCATCCGCACCCCGCTGTTGTCTTTTCCCGTGCTCAACGAGCGCGTCGGCGCAAAGGTCTTCCTGAAGCCGGAAATGCTCCAGCGCACCGGCTCCTTCAAGTTCCGCGGCGCCTTCAACAAGGTGTTCTCGATTCCGCAGGACAAGCGCGCCGGCGGCGTCGTCGCGTTCTCCTCGGGCAACCACGCCCAGGGCGTGGCGGCCGCGGCAAAAATCCTCGACATGCAGGCGACGATCGTGATGCCGGCGGATGCGCCGCTGTCCAAGCGCGAGCGCACCAAATCCTACGGCGCAGAGGTCGTGCTGTACGATCGCGACCGCGACGACCGCGAGGCGATCTCGCGCGGCATCGCCGAGAAGCGCGGCGCGACACTGGTCAAGCCGTACGACGATCCCTTCGTGATTGCGGGGCAGGGCACCGCCGGCCGCGAGATCGCGGAGGACATGGCGGGCCTCGGCCTTGCCCCCGACATCGTGGTCGCGCCGGCCTCCGGCGGCGGCCTGATCGCGGGCGTCGCAACGGCGGTGAAGGCGCGCTATCCGCTCGCCGAGATCGTGGTCGCCGAGCCCGAGGCGTTCGACGATCACGGCATTTCGCTGACCGCCGGCCATCGTGAGCCGCATCCGCCGGCGGGCCGCACCATCTGCGATGCGCTGATGGCCCTGATGCCCGGCGAGATGACCTTTGCCATCAACAGCAAGCTGCTGGCGCGCGGCGTCACCGCATCGGACGCCGAGGTGGGCGCCGCGGTGGCGTTCGCCTATCGCGAGCTGAAGCTCGTGGTGGAGCCGGGCGGCGCCGTGGGCCTTGCCGCGCTGCTGGCGGGACGTCTCGACGTCGCCGGCAAGAACGTCGTCATCGTGCTCTCCGGCGGTAATGTCGATGCGGAGTTGTTCGCCGAGCTGGTGGCTTGAGTTTGGTTGAAATGGTGCGAGCCGCAGTCCACCTCTCCCGAAGGGAGAGGTCGGATCGCATAGATAGATGCGATCCGGGTGAGGGGTTACGGTCTCAGCGAGCGTTGCGGCCCCTCACCCGGATTGCTGGCGCAATCCGACCTCTCCCCGCCGGGGAGAGGTAAGGCCGGCACCGTGCCCGTCCTCATCCAGTCATGACGAGAAGAAAGGGGCAGAGCGTTGCCGCTCTGCCCCTTCTGGGTGTTTGTCGATCTTGTGGTTCGAACTTTCCGCTTGCTCGGTGCAACCTCTCCCGCTTGCGGGAGAGGTCGGCACGCAGTGCCGGGTGAGGGCTTTTTCCTCTTGGGGATTGTCCCGTTGCGGAGAGACCCTCTCCCCAACCCTCCCCCGCAGGCGGGGGAGGGAGCGCACCTTCCTCGTGGCGATCAGTGCATGAAGTTCCGGCGATTGTTGCCGCCGCCCGTGCTCGGCGCCTGGTTCATCGACTGCCGGAAGTTGTTGCCGCTGTTGACCATGCGGTTCGGCGTCGTGTTGAGCTGCGGACGGTTGGTCTGCACGTTGTTCTGCACCTGCACCTTGTTCACCGGATTGTTGTTGAGCTTCACGATACCGGTGTTGCCGTTGTTGATGCGGATCGGCTGGTTCTGGGTCTGAACGGGCTTCACATCGATAGTCGAGCCACCCTTGCCGACATTCACCGGCATGCTCACGATCTTGCCCGGCTTGCCGTTGGCGTTGCTGGCATTCGGCTTGGTGTTGGTCACGGGCAGCGTCACGATCTTGCCGGTGCCACCAGTGTTGTTGCTCGCGTTGGTCGGCGCAGGCAGGGTGACGATCTTGCCCGGGGTCTGCGACGGCGTGCCGTTCGGCTGGTTGTTGCCTGAGGGCAGGTTGATGATCTGGCCACCATTGCCGAGCTTGCCGATGACGTTGCCGTCGATCGGCTTCTGCACGACCGGCAGATTGCCGTTCACTTGCGCGCCGCCATTGCCCTGCTGCATCAGCGGCATGTATTTGGGCTGGCCGAGATTGCCGATCTTCAGCGTGGGGGCGATGTTCTGTGGCGCCAGGAACTTGGTCGCTTGCATCAACGGGATCTGCTTCGGCTGCGCCTGCAGTTTCAGCGCGACTTGCGCATAGGGGCTGTTGCCGTAGCTGTCATAGAAGCTCTTGTAGCCGAGCGGCGAGTTCGTGAGCACGGCCTTGTGCCAGGCCTGCGTGAGCAGGAGGTTGTTGAGCAGCCAGCGGATGTGGTCGCACAGCGGGTCGTGCGGGTACATCTGGATGAACTCCTGATAATATTCCGGCCGGCCCTCGGACACCACGTAGTCATAGGCCTGGCGGGTCGAGCGGCTCGGCAGGTTGGAGGCCATCTGCACCACCGGCGCTTTTACCGGCGGCCGATTGGCGGCAACGGCGGTGTCGCCGAAGAAGGTGAAGTCCGAGGTCAGCGACGAGCTCTCCCACGGAATCTGCGCACCGCTGGTGGTCTGGTTCACCTGCAGGCGCACGCGCTTGAACAGCTGCTCGATCGGCACGTTGGGCTCGCGCGCGACGTTCAGGAACGCCTGGGTGTAGGGGCTGTGGCCGCTGGTGCCGTCGAGCGCTTCGGCGCCCGGCGCGGTCGAGTAGCCGACGATCGAGCCGTTCGGCGCATCGACGATGGCTAGGCCGCGGCCGGCGTCGTTGACTTGGGGGAACGGGTTGTTGCGGCAGGCATCGAGGATGACGATGCGCATGCGGCTCGGGATCGTCTCCAGCGTCGACATCACGTCGACCAGACGCACCGAGTTGTTGACGAGCTCGGTCGGGCTCGACACCTTCGCATCGACGGGTACGAGATAATTCTCGCCGGCGAGCTGCACGCCGTGACCAGCGTAATAGACCATCGCCACCGTGTTCGGACCGCGCGAAGCGACCTTGGCGGAAAAGTCCTGCACCACGCGCAGCATGTCGTTCTGGGTGAGGTCGGTCGCGGCGACCACTTCGAAACCGGCCGAGTTTAGGAACTGCGCCATCGATTGCGCGTCATCGTCGGGGTTCGCAAGTTGCGGCGCGTTCTGGTAGTTCGCATTGCCGATCACCAGCGCCACCCGCTGCTCCGGGCCTTGCAGCGCGGTGGGAGCCGGCTGGGCCGGGGCGACTTGCGCGGAAACGGGCCCGCAAGCGAAGCCGAACAGGCTTCCCAGGAGGCCGGCAGTCATCAGGAAAGGCTTTAGGCGGAACATGGCGTGCTCCTTTGCCACTCATCTCGATGCGAGATTGGTTGCGAGCAAGCCTGACCGCGTTCGATTCCGGCGTCCGTGATCCCTATCACGATGGTAAGTTGCGTGATCTGAATCACGCTTGGAACCTGCTATGGTTGGGGATCGATTGGGAGGATGGCCTCCGCGCAATCGATCGACTATTGTCGATTCATGTCGCGCATTGTGTGTCTATTCGTTGCTGTCATCCTGTCTCTGCTGCCCGCCGCCGCGCCCGCCGAGCCCGTTCAGAAGCGTCCCAAGCCGGTCTGGCGCGGCTACGGCTTCCTGCCGGGCTATCGCCAGCCGCTAAGCAACAGCATTCCGCTCTACAAGCAGAAGGACGCGATGCGTCGCTTGTCGCGCGCCGACCGGCGCCACTGGTACATCGACCCGGTCCCTCAGTATTACCGCTGGGATGGCGAGTGGCACTATTTCGGCCGCCCCGGCTTCGGCGGTGGCCGCTACAATGGCGGCAGTTTCGGTCCATGCTGGACGCGGACGCCGATCGGGCCGATCTGGAATTGCGGGTGACGAGGGGACGCGACGCAGCTAGCCCGTCATTGCGAGGAGCTCTTGCGACGAAGCAATCCAGACTGTCTCCGCGGAGGGATTCTGGATTGCTTCGTTGCGCTCGCAATGACGGTGTGGCGAGAGCGTGCTCTCTTACGAGAAAAACGCGATCTTCTCGGCCTGGGTCATGCGGCGGATCGGCGCGAGCGGGTCGTTGGCGGCGGCGCGGGGTTTTTGCAGGATGCCGCTGGCGAGGATGGTGGCGCCGAGCGAGGGCTCGGGCAAGGACGTGGATAAGGGCGAGGGCATCGGCAGCGTCGCGCTCGGTGCCGCGGCGAATGTTGCTGTGGCCGCCATGGTCGGGGCCGGCTGCTCCATCACTTCGGCAGCGGCTTCCGCAATGGCGTCGGTGAGGCGCGCGAGCGAGTCCATCGCGATCGGCGCGTCCGCGGCGGGCTCTTCCGCGACCGCTGCGACGACCGGCTCTGGCGCGATCGGCTCCGGCGGCTCCGCTGCAACGGGAGCTGCGATCTCCGCAGCCGTCGGCTCCGGAGCGACCGCTTCCATCTCCACCGGCTCGATGATCTCGTCGAACTCCGGATCGGGCGCGGCCATCTCCAGCGCGATGGCCTCAAGGATGGCTTCGTCTTCGGCTTCCGCGGCGGCGTCGAGCGAGAACTCGTCGCTCATCTCCGCGAGGGCGGCGGGCTCAGCGGCCGGCTCTTCAAAAGCGACGTCTTCATCCGCCGCTTTTTCAAGTGCAGCTTCTTCAACTGCTGCCTGGCTTTCGGCGACGATCTCGGGCGCGATTGCCTGCTCGGCAACGGCGGAAGTATCAGTGACGCCAGCTGCTTCGACCTCGGGAGCGGCGGCGATGTCCTGCGACGTCTCCGTAAAAGCCACGGGGCCTTCGCTCGCCGTCGCGCCAAGCGCGACCTCCGAATGCGGCGCTTCTGCCGCGGATGACGGTGCCTCCTGCCTGGGAGCCGGCGCGGCCTGCGGCGTTGCGCCGCCGTCAAGCTGCTCGACCCGATCCTTCAGTAGATCGAAGGCCGCCTTGAGCTCGACACGGGGGTCGATGGTCGAGATCTGTCCGCAGGCGGCCTCGATGGAGGCGAGCTGCGAATCAATGAGGTCGCAGATTCGCCCGTCGGCGCCGATCTCGCGCCAGCGCCAGGAGATCTCCTTGATGATGCGCACCCCGCGCGGAATCGGCGCAAGGCTCGCCTCGATCGCCGCGGAATCGAACGCCGCGATTGCGATCGTCTCGGCCTCGCGGATGGCGCGTCGGATCTCGATCAGCGCCTCGGGCAGGCGGTCCTCGACGACGGGTTGTCGCTGTGCCGCAAGGGTTTCTTCGATCTTCGCGACCGCATCGAGCACCATGCGCGTGTCGGCGTTGCGGTTGCGCTTGGCGTATTCGCCGAGGAACCAGCGGCCGCGCGCGGTCTCCATGAAGGCTTCGCGGATCGCGTCGTAATCCTGCTCGTTCGGCTCGGCCGCGCGGGCAGACATGGGCGAGAGGGCGAATGCTTCGTTGGCCATGACAATCTCGTCGCGCAAATCACCGCGCGTTACTGTAACGATCACCACGATATCGACCGAATCGCAATTGGTTTGATGCAGTCCGAATCACAAATCCCCATCGCGGCAGCGAAGAAGCGGCGATTCGCCGTGAGTCTTGCGCTGTTCTATTCGGCTGTGTTCGCGGTCTCGGGCACGCATTTGCCGTTCTTCCCGGTTTGGCTGAAGGCGATCGGCATCGACGCGGCCTGGATCGGGCTCATCAACGCGCTGCCGGCGATCACACGCTTCACCACGCTGCCGCAAGTGACCGCCTTTGCCGAAAAGCGCCAGGCCATTCGCACCGCCATGATGGTGTCGGTGCTGGCGACGGCGATCGGCTTTACCGCGGTCGGCTTGCAGCAGCAGCCGCTGGCGCTGCTCCTGATCTATGCGCTGACCTGCGTGATGTGGACGCCGACGACCCCACTGACCGACGCCTATGCGCTGCGCGGTGTCGCGCGTTACGGGCTCGATTATGGGCCGTTGCGGCTGTGGGGCTCGGCGGCGTTTGCCGCCGGCTCGCTCGCCTGCGGCTATCTCGTCGACAGCATCGCGCCGCGCGACCTGATCTGGGTCATCGTCGCATGGGCCGCCGTTGCGGTTCTCGCCAGTCTGCTGCTTCAGCCGCTCGACGATGTCAGGCGCAAGACCACCGAGACGCATGCCGGCAAGGCGCTGCTGCGCGATGTCGGCTTCTGGGCGATCATCGCCTCAGCGGCGCTGATCCAGGGCAGCCACGTCGCCTATTACACCTTCTCGGCCATCAACTGGCAGCTCCATGGGATCAGTGGGCTGACGATCGCGGGGCTGTGGACGCTGGGCGTGATCGCCGAGATCGTCGTGTTCGCGCTGTCGCCGCGCTTCTCGCTGCATCCGTCCACGATGATGGCGATCGGCGGAGCGAGTGCGGTGGTGCGCTGGATCGTCACCGCCAACGAGCCGCCGCTGGCGCTGCTCGCGATCGTGCAGCTCGGTCACGGTCTCAGCTTCGGCATGACCATCGTCGGCACCATGAATCTCCTGGTGCAGCGCGTGCCGCCGCATCAGATCGCGCGGGGGCAGGGCTATTACGCCGCGTGCAACGGTCTATTGGGCGCAACGACCTCGATCGCGTCAGGCGCGATCTACGCCCATATCGGCGACGGCCTGTACTACGTCATGGCCGCGATGGCCGCTGCCGGTGCGCTCGTGATCTGGTCGGCGCGGCACCGGCTCAAGCCTCATCCCCACAGCGAGGCGTCCGGCGGATAGACCAGGCTTTCGTCGTAACGCAGGCCGTGATCGCGATCGCGCGCCAGCAGCAGCGGGCCGTCGAGATCGACGAAGCGCGCCTGCGGCGTGACCAGCATCGCAGGTGCCATCGACAGCGAGGTCGCGACCATGCAGCCGATCATGATCTCGAAGCCGAGCGCCTGCGCGGCATCGGCCATGGCCAGCGCCTCGGTGAGGCCGCCGGTTTTGTCGAGCTTGATGTTCACGGCGTCGTAGCGTGCGCGCAGCGGCGCGAGCGACGAGCGGTCATGCACGCTCTCGTCGGCGCAGACCGCGAGCGGCCGCTTGATCCGGGCCAGCGCCTCGTCCTTGCCTGATGGCAGCGGCTGCTCCACGAGGGTGACGCCGGCGGCGGCGCAGGTGGCAAGATTGTGCTCCAGATTGGCCCCGCTCCAGGCCTCGTTGGCGTCGACGATCAGCTCGGACTTGGGGGCGGCCTTGCGCACGGCCGCGATCCGCATCCCATCGCCTTCGCCGCCGAGCTTGATCTTGAGCAGCGGCCGGTGCGCGGCCTTGGCGGTCGCCGCGGCCATGGCCTCGGGGGTGCCGAGCGAGATGGTGTAGGCCGTGGTGCATTCGCGGGGCGTCGGGCGGCTCAGCAGGTTCCAGGCCCGCCGGCCTGCCGCCTTGGCCTCCAGGTCGATCAGGGCGCAATCCAGCGCATTACGGGCAGCACCGGGCGGCATGGCGGCCTGGAGGGCCTGCCGGGTCAGCCCACCGGCCACCGCGTCCTGCATGGCCTCGATGGCCGCCAGCGTCGCCTCTGGCGTCTCGCCATAGCGGGGATAGGGCACGCACTCGCCGCGGCCGGTCAGGCCGCCCTGGCTGACCTCCGCCACGACCGTCACGGCCTCGGTCTTGGCCCCCCGGCTGATGGTAAAGCTGCCGGCGATGGGGAAGCGCTCGATTCGCGCCGCCAGGGAGGCAAATTTCATGGAAGTCATTTTGAACTCTGGCGAAATCTGAACCTGCTAGTTACCTCTAGCAACTAACAATGGGCAGTTGGGGATACCTTCTCTAGGTAAGGGCGCGTGCGCAACCATCCGATTCTATCCGTTTCCTGCGCCTCGGCACGGGAGCGGACATCTTGAGTGGCGATCCGAAGCTGGAACGGATTGCCAAGGGCAATGCGCTGGCACTCTGCGCCACCGGAACCTGGACCGCGAGCTTCGCGCCGGTCCTGGAGCGGATGGTGGCGGACGCCGAGAAGCTCGCCGGCGGCCCCCAAAGCATCTTCATCGACGTCTCCGAGGTCGCCAAGCTCGACACCTTCGGCGCCTGGCTGATCGAGCGGCTGCGCCGCAGCCTGACGCAAGGCGCCGTCGAGGCGCAGATCGCCGGGCTCTCCGCCAATTATTCCAGCCTCGTCGACGAGGTGCGGCGGGTGCGGGCGACCCCCGTGATCGACAGCAGCCCGATCACCATCACCGGCATGCTGGAGCAGATCGGCCGGACCGTGGCCGGTGTTGCCGGCACGGTGGCGGGCCTCGTCGACATGCTCGGCGCGGTGCTCGCGGCAGGCTTTCGCGTCTTGATCCATCCGCGCTCGCTCCGCCTGACCTCGACCGTGCACCACATGGAGCAGGTCTGCTGGCGCGCGGTGCCGATCATCGTGCTCATCACCTTCCTGATCGGCTGCATCATCGCGCAGCAGGGCATCTTTCATTTCCGCAGGTTCGGCGCCGATATCTTCGTCGTCGACATGCTCGGCGTGCTGGTGCTGCGCGAGATCGGCGTGCTCTTGGTCGCGATCATGGTGGCGGGCCGTTCGGGCAGCGCCTACACCGCCGAGCTCGGCTCAATGAAGATGCGCGAGGAGATCGACGCGCTGCGCACCATGGGGTTCGACCCGATCGAGGTCCTGGTGCTGCCGCGCATGATGGCGCTCGTGATTGCGCTGCCGATCCTCGCTTTCCTCGGCGCAATGGCCGCGCTCTATGGCGGCGGGCTCGTCGCCTGGCTTTATGGCGGCGTCGAGCCGGAGGCCTTCCTGCTGCGGCTGCGCGACGCCATCTCGATCGATCATTTCATCGTCGGCATCGTCAAGGCGCCGGTGATGGCCGCCGTGATCGGCATCGTCGCCTGCGTCGAAGGGCTCGCCGTGCAAGGCAGCGCGGAATCGCTGGGACAGCACACCACGGCATCGGTGGTGAAGGGCATCTTCTTCGTCATCGTGATGGACGGCGTGTTCGCCATCTTCTTCGCCTCGATCGGGATGTGACGATGGCAGGTGAGATTCAAAATCCCATCATCCGCGTCCGCGACATCACCGTGCAGTTCGGCGCGACGCGCGTGCTCGACGGCCTCAACCTCGACGTCAAGCGCGGCGAGATTTTGGGCTTTGTCGGCCCATCCGGCGCCGGCAAATCGGTGCTGACGCGCACCATCATCGGCCTCGTGCCGAAGGTCGCAGGCTCCATCGAAGTGTTCGGCGTCGACCTCGATTCCTCCAGCACGTCGCAGCGGCGAAATGTGGAGCGGCGCTGGGGCGTGCTGTTTCAGCAGGGCGCGCTGTTCTCCTCACTGACCGTGAGGCAGAACATCCAGTTTCCGATGCGCGAATATCTGCGCGTCTCGCAGCGGCTGATGGACGAGATCACCATGGCCAAGCTGACCATGGTCGGTCTCAAGCCGGAAGTTGCCGAGCGCTTCCCGTCCGAGCTCTCCGGCGGCATGATCAAGCGCGTGGCGCTCGCCCGCGCACTTTCGCTCGATCCGGATCTCGTCTTCCTGGACGAGCCGACCTCGGGTCTCGACCCGATCGGCGCCGGCGATTTCGACGAGCTGGTCCGGACGCTCCAGCGCACTTTGGGCCTGACCGTTTTCATGGTAACCCACGACCTCGACAGCCTTTACACAGCATGTGATCGCATCGCCGTTTTAGGGAACGGTAAGATCATTGCGGCAGGGTCGATCGCCGACATGCAGGCCTCGCAGCATCCCTGGCTGAGGCAGTATTTCCATGGCAAGCGCGCCCGCGCGGTCATGGGTTGAGAGCTGGGTTGGTTAGCCGGAGCACCTGATGGAAACGCGGGCGAATTACGTATTGATCGGCTCGTTCACACTGGCGGTGATCGCCGCCGCGATCGGCTTCGTGCTGTGGTTTCAGTCGCTGCACACCACCAAGCAGCGCACCCCCCTGCGCGTCGTGTTCGAGGGCCCGGCGGCGGGCCTGCGCAACGGCGGCAGCGTCAACTTCAACGGTATCCGGGTGGGTGAGGTTGTCTCGGTGAAGCTGGACAACCCGCGGCGGGTTGTCGCACTCGCCATGATCGAGAACAACGCCCCGATCCGCAAGGACACGCTGGTCGGCCTCGAATTCCAGGGCCTCACGGGGGTTGCCGCAATCTCGCTCAAGGGTGGCGACGAGGCCGCGGCCGCACCGCCGCTCGACCAGGACGGCATCCCGACGCTGACGGCGGACCCCAACAAGCTCCAGGACGTCACCGAGGCGATCCGCGGCACGCTGCAGAACATCAACAAGATCGTCGCCGACAATCAGGAATCGGTGAAGAACTCGCTGAAGAATCTGGAGACCTTCACCAACTCGCTCGCCCGCAATTCCGAGAAGATCGACGGCATGATGGCCAAGGTCGACGGCGTCATGCTCAAGGCCGATAGTCTCATGCTCGGCCTCAACACGCTCGCCGGCGGCAAGGACGGCGGCGAGCTGTTCCAGGCGGTCAAGTCGATCCGCGAACTGGCCGAGGACTTCGACAAGCGCTCCGGCGCGCTGATGAGCGACGGCCGCCGCACTCTCGGCGACATCAGCCGCGCCGTGAACAATTTTGACCGCAACCCGACCCGCGTCCTGTTCGGCGCCAGCAACTCATCGCAAGCAGCCCCGCCGCCCGAGCCGCCGAAGCCGGCGGCGGCCGAGCGCAGGCGGTAGGAGGGCGAGCAGTCATTGCGAGCGACTTGTCCGCTGTAGCTCGAAGAGCGAAAGCGGAAGCGAAGCAATCCAGACTGTCTCCGCGGAGGCAGTCTGGATTGCTTCGTCGCAAGAGCTCCTCGCAATGACGGTGCTTGTTGGGGCCGCGTAGTTCCTACCGCGCGGTAAATTGCTGGTGCAATGACAAGCCCAAACAAGAACGGAGGCCGTGAGGCCTCCGTTCTCATTCGCAATTCGCTGTTGCTATTGGCGCCTCACCCCAGCCGTCCTGCCGCGTGGGCCAGCAGCGTGTAGACCAGCCCCGTCTCCGAGATCAGGTGGCTGCGCAGCTCCTGCGGGCCGCGGCCGTCGCGGGCGACTTCGTCGAGCAGGCGTTCGAACTCCGCGACATAGCGGTCGACCGTGCCCTTGAAGTTGCGGTCGGCGCGATACTTGCGGGCGACCTCGTCGAAGGCCTTCTGGCCGGCGGGCGTGTAGAGGCGCTTGGTGAAGGCCTTGTTCTCGCCGCGCTGGTAGCGGTCCCACATCTCGGCGGCGAGGTTGCGGTCCATCAGCCGGCCGATGTCGAGCGACAGCGATTCCAGCGGATTGCCACCACCTTGCGGCGCCTGCGGCTGCGGGGCGGGTGCCGCACGGCCGCGGGGAGCCTCACGGCCGTTCGGAGTGGCAGGACCGGTGTCGGCGCGGTTGAGCAGGTCCGACAGCCAGCCGTCGCGGCCCTGGTCGCTGCCGGCAGGCGCGACCGACGGCGCCTCGGTGCGGCGTGCAGCCGGCATGCCGAGGTCCGGCGGCGGCAGCGTCGAGGCGCTGCCGGTGTCGCGCACGCGGGTCTCGGTGGCGCGGCCGCCGACGGCTGCCAGCACCGCCGGCTCGTCATGGCGCTGCACGCTGGCGCGGTTCGTCGTGGTGACGTCGAGACCGCGGCCATGCTGGGCCACGATGCGGTTGAGCTCGGCGAGGGCCTCGATCTGGTCGACGATCACCTTGCGCATCTGCGCCGTGCTCTCGGCGGCCTCCTGCGGCATCTCGAGCACGCCGCGGCGCAGCTCGTTGCGGGTGGCCTCGAGCTCGTTGTGCATCTCGAGTGCCATCTGCTTCATGCTGGAGACGAGGTTCGAGAACTTCTCGGTCGACTGCTTGAACATCACATCCGCTTCATCCGTGGTCTGGCGGTAGATGTCATGCATGGCTTCGATGGTCTGCCGGTGCTCCTCCTCGGACGCCGCGCGCACCGCCTCGAACTGGCGGGTGATTGCGGCCGAGCCTGCGCCGGCGGTCTCTGCGACGACGCGGGCGATGTCGCGGGCACGCTCTTCGGCTGCGGCCAGCGATTCATCGAGCAGGCCGGTGAAGCGCGACAGGCGCTGGTCGAGATCGGTCGTGCGCAGGTCGATCGTGGTGACGAGCGATTCCAGCGCCTGCTTGCGCTCGGCGAGCGAGGCGGTGGTGTTCTTGTTGCTCTGCTCGACGACCTGCGCGGCCTCGACGAGTGCCTTGCCATGCTTATCGAACTGGGTCGACAGCTCGCCGAGATCCTGGAGCGCCTTCGTGGTCTTGCTGTTGAAGACGTTGAGCTGGTCTTCCAGGTTCTGCGTCGCAGCGCCGTTGCGCGAGGTGACGTCGTTCATCGCCGAGACGAAGTCGGCGACGCGCGTCACCAGCGCCCGCTCGAGCGAGTTGAGGTTGTCGTGCGCACCGGTCAGCACCTCCTGGAGCAGGATGTTGCCTTCGCGCAGCCGCTCGAACAGCGCCACCGTGTCGGTACGCAGGATCTTGCTGGTCTCCTGCATCTCGGTGACGGCCGCGATCGAGACCTGGCGCGACTGGTCGATCGCCGAGCGCGAGGCCTGCTCGAGGTCCTTGAGCGACTTGCCGACCGCGCCGGTGGCGATCTCGCTCGCCGTATTGATGGCGCGGGCGACTTCCGAGCCGTTGCCCATCATGGTCTGCGAGAAGGCCTGGCCGCGCGTCTCGATCGACTTCAGCGCGTCGGAGGTGACGCGGTCGATGTCGAGCGTGAGCTGGCTGGTCTTGGAGCCGATCGCGTCGACCAGAGCGCCGCGCTTGGCGTCGATCATGTTCGACAGACGGTCGGCCTGCTGCTGCACATAGGTGACGATCTCGTCGGTCTTGCCGGTCATGGCCTGGCCGAAGCTGCTGCTGGCGGCGAGCACCGAGCGCTCGACGTCGGCCGAACTCGACTTGACCCGCGAGCTCGCCTCGTTGGAGGCAGATATCAGCGCGTTCTGGGCGTTGAGCGCGCTGGTCTGGATGTCGTTGGTCGCATTCGCGGTGGCCGCGCTCAGCGTACGCTCGATCTCGGTCGAGATCGTGCGGATTTGGCTCGCGGCATCCGCCGAGGTCGAGGTCAGCGAGGTCTGTGCCTCACGCGCGCTGTTGAGGATCGTCGAGGCGGTGTCGGCGCCGACCGCGGTCAGCGTGCGCTCGATGTCCGTGGTCAGCGACTTGATCTGGCTCGCCGCGTCGGTCGAGGCGGAGATCAGCGTGCCCTGGGCCTCGCGGATGCCGCCGGTGAGCGCCTCGATGGTGGCGCCGCCGGCGGTCGCCAGCGCGCGCTGCATCTCGGCCGCGAGCGAACGGACCTGGCTGGTCTGCTCGGCCGAAACTGCGAGCAGGGTGCTCTGGGCGTCGCGGGCGCTGGTGGTGATCGTCTCGGCGGTCGACACGCCAACCTGCGAGAGCGAACGATGCACTTCGGCCGCGAGCGACTTGACCTGGCTCGCCGCATCCGAAGACGCCGTGACCAATGTGCTCTGAGCCTCGCGGGCGCCGCTCATGATGGTTTCGGCGGTCGAGGTGCCCGCCATCGAGAGCGAACGCTGCACGTCGGAAGACAGCGACTTGATCTGGTTGGCGGTCTCGGTCGAGGCCGCGATCAGCGCGCCTTGCGCATCGCGGGCGCCGGCGACGATCGACTCCGCCGTGCTGGTGCCGGCCAGCGACAGCGAGCGCTGCACGTCGGCGGTGAGCGTCTTGACGTGGTTGGTTGCATCCGAAGAGGCGGTGACGAGCGTGGTCTGCACTTCGCGGGCGCCGGCCAGGATCGAGGCGGCGGTGGCCGAACCTGCCGCGGACAGCGTGCGTTCGACGTCGGCCGCGAGTCCCTTGAGCTGGTTCGACGCCTCGCCCGATGCGGCGACCAGGGTCGACTGCGCCTCGCGGGCGCTGGTCAGGATCGAATTCGCAGCACCGGTGCCGACCGCGGTCAGCGCACGCTCGACCTCGGTGGAGGTCATCTTGAGCTGGGCGTTGACGTCGGAGGAGACCGTCATCAGCGACTGCTGAGCGGTGCGCGCGCCGGTCTGGATGGTCTCGCTGGTGTTGACGACGAGGTTGGTGAGCGAGCGCTCGGCGTCTTCGACATGCGAGCGGATCGCGGTCGAGATCATCTCGGCGCGGGACATCATGTCCTCGCTGGCCTGGCGTCCACTGCTCTCGATGCGGCCGGCGACGGCCTCGACGCGCGAGCCGAGCAGATCCTCGAACTGCGCCACGCGCACGTCGATGTCGTTGGCGACCGAGCCGACCTTGGTCTCGATGGCCTGGTGGATCTCCTGGAAGCGCGCCGTGACGGTGTCGGCCAGATGCGTGCTGCGGCCGTCCATGATCTCGGTGACGCCGGTGATGCGGCGGTCGACGGCTTCGATCGCCTGCGCGGTGCCGTCGGTGAGGGTCGAGGTCAGCAGCGTGAGGCGCGTGTCGATCGACTGCACGGCCTGCGAGGCGCCGTTCGTCACCGCCGTGGTCAGGTAGGTGAGGCGGGAGTCGATGGATTCGAGCGCCTGCGACGCGCCGCCGGTCAGCGTCGTCGTGAGATGCGTCAGCCTCGTGTCGATCGACTGGATGGTCTGGGACGCGCCGTCGGTCAGCGAGGTGGTGAGGTGGTTGAGGCGCGTATCGATCGTTTCGATGGCCTGTGATGCGCCGCTGGTCAGCGACGTCGTGAGATGGGTGAGGCGGCCATCGATCGACTGGATCGCCTGCGCGGCACCGTCGCTCAGCGCCGTCGCCAGCGTATCGATGCGTCCGTCGATGGTTTCGGTCATGGACTTCGCGCGGCTGTCGAACGATTGCTCGAGCGCGGCGACGCGGCCGACGAGCTGTTCGTCGAAGGTCCTGATGTGGCCTTCGATCGTGCCGTCGAGGCTGGCGAACTTGCCGTTCAGGGAGGCGTCGAAGTTGCTGACGCGTTCGCCGATCGTGGTCTCGAATTGCACGAGGCGCTGGTCGAGCACGGCCGTGATCGCGCCGCCATTGGACGTGAAGCGGGTGTCGAAATTGTCGACATAGGTCTTCAGCGTCTCGGCGATGTCCTCGGTGCGCTGGCCCATGCGCTCCACGATCTCACCGCCGAAGGTCTTCACGGTGCGGTCGAATTCGGAGATGTGGCGCGTGATCAGCGCGCCCAGCGTGCCGGAGTCGCGGGCGAACTTCTCGACCAGCTCGGTGCCCTGGTTCTTCACGAGCTCGTCGAAGGCGCTCATCTGGAGCGACAGCGAATCGTGCGCGGTCTCGGTCTGGCTGACGACCTTGGCGACCAGGGTGTTGACGGTGGCGTCGAGCGCCTCGCTCGCCTTGTCGCCGCTCGTCATGATCTGGCCGGCGAGCCGGTTGCCGGCGTCGTCGATCTTGGCGGAGATGTCGTTGGAACGCAGCTCGAGCTCGAGCAGCAGCGAGTCCGACGAATTCTTCAGGGAATCGTGCACCTGCTCGGTGCGCTCGGAGATGCCGTCGACGATCGCGGCGGAGCGCTGCTCGAATTCGCCGGTGATGCGGTCGATGCGCTCGTTTAGCATCTCGTGGACGCGGTCGGCGAGGTCGACGAACTCGTCGTGGACGTGGCCGGTCTTGAAGTTGAGGCTGGTGGTCAGCCGCTCGCTGGCGTCGAGCACGGCGCGCGTGGTCTCGTTGCTGGCCTCCTCGAGGCGGTCGAGCAGGTCGCCGCCGCGCTCGCCGAGCGCCAGGATCATGTTGTCGCCGGCACTGCTCAAGGCGCTGGTGATGTGGGCGCCGCGCTCTTCCAGCGCGCCGGTGATGGACTTGGCGACCTCGTCGACGCGCGAGGCGATCGCGTCCGAGATCAGCGCGATGTCGTGGCGCAGGTCGATCTGGACCCCGGAGATTGCGCTGCGGACCTGCTCGGCCTGGCCGACCAGATTGTCGCGCTGATGCGCGATGTCCTGGAGTAGGGCGCGGATGCGCACCTCGTTGTCGGAATAGGCGCGCTCGAGCGCCGCGACCTCGTTGGCGACCAGCGTCTCGAGCTCGCCGGCGCGCGCGATCGCGCGCTCGATGCCGTCGCCCATCGCTGCGACCTCACGGCGGATGGCCTGGCCGACGGTGACCATGGAGTCGGAGGCCGAGCCTTCCGGCTCGGAGAAGCGGATGGCAACCTGCGCCATCGCCTGTGCGATCATGCGCATTTCCTGGCCGCGCCAGACGAGGCTCGCCAGGAAGTAGAACAGCATGATCGGCGCGAAGAACATCGCGATCAGGCCGGCAATGACGAGCACGCCGCCGCTCTGGCCCATGGCGGCCTGGATCGAGGGCAGGAAGCCGAACGTCAGCGCGGCGCAGGCGGCGAGCCAGACCCCGGCGAAGATGGTGGCGAAGGTGTAGACGCTGCGGGCAGGGCGGCCCTTCTGAAGCGCCTGGAGCAGCTGGCCGATGGTCTCGCGGTCGTCGTTGGCGGCGCGGCGCGAGGTGCGGGGCTCCTCGATCGGGTCGAACGCAGTCGCTCGTTCGTTGGCGGCGGGGCGCGGCTCGAAGCTCGGCTCGTCGAAGCTCGGCGGCGCGGGCGGCGCCACCGGAGGCGGCGTTTCGTTGCGCATCGCGGCGTTGCGGCTCGTATCCGCAGCGGTGTCACTGATGTTCAGGGCTTCCTGGATCGCAGAAAGCGCAACTTCTGTGGGGTCTTTGACCTTTTTCGGAGTGTTCGCCATGTTCAGTCCGAGCCCTCGTTACTTGTACGCGTCCCCCCGCGAGCCCTGCGCGCTACGCGAGCCCACAGACCGGATCATGCCGCTTGCGCGGATCTCCGAGCCGTCCCCACCCGGACGGCTTGTCCGCCAATTTCTGCAACATCCTATTGGCAGAGCGTCGCGAATGAAATGCCCGCGATTAAGACAATCTTAATCATCGTTAACAGGATCGGGCCGTAACGCCTTAGCAATAAATGCAATTCTCCACCGAACTTGGCCGATTGCGGCAACTTTTAGTCAACAAACCGGCGGATCTGCGTCAAACAGCCCAAACATTTCGTTAACCATTTTCATGCTTGGGTGGGAGGAACCTGACCGCCGGACCGGCGGGACCATCGCGCGATGCCGGGGCCTGGGTCATGACGCCTGAACTGCAACGGATGGACTGGATGCCCTCGCCCCCGCTTGCACCCATCGACAGCCCGCTCGACCTCGATCATCTCTCGCGCATGACGCTCGGCGATGCCCAGCTGGAACGGGAAGTGCTGGCGATGTTCGCCGAGCAGGCGGCCCGCCTGATTGCGGCGATGACGGCGCTGCCGGCCGAGGCCGGCGCACTCGCCCACAAGCTCAAGGGTTCGGCTCGCGGGATCGGTGCCTTTGCGGTGGCCGATGCCGCAGCCAGCCTGGAGACCGCGATCCGGACCGGCCATGGCCGGCCCCACGCCCTTGCTGCCTTGAAAGAGGCGGTAACCGAGGCCCGCACCGCCATCGAGGCGATGCTGAAGTCTTAAGCGCGGACTGTCAGAACCCGGTTCTACTCTTTTGTTTTGACGCGTTTTCTTGCCGCGAAGCGGGATCCACGTCGCGCGAAAACGCTATGGCGCCGGGCGGACCGACCCGTTATAGGACAGCCGGGACCCATCACCTTCATTCCAAGCACCGCGGCAGCACGAGCACACATGGCCAAGATTCACTTTGTCGACCACAAGGGCGAAACCCGCACGGTGGAAATCGAGAACGGCGCAACCGTGATGGAAGCCGCCATCCGCAACAGCATTCCCGGCATCGAGGCCGAATGCGGCGGCGCCTGTGCCTGCGCGACCTGCCATGTCTATGTCGACGAAGCCTGGCGCGAGAAGGTCGGCAGCCCGACGCCGATGGAAGAGGACATGCTCGACTTCGGTTTCGACGTGCGCCCGAACTCGCGCCTGTCCTGCCAGATCAAGGTCTCCGACGACCTCGACGGGCTCGTCGTCGGGACGCCGGAACGCCAGGCCTGATCTTCCCTTCAATAGGGCAGATCTTTAATAGGGCAGATCTTTCCGGAAAACCGCTGCACGCTTTGCAGCTAGCGCGGCCCTTCGGGTCCGGATCATCGATTAGGCGCGCGGCGGCGCGACCTCGATGCCGCGCTTGTGCCAGGGGCTTAGCTTCGCGACCACTTCTGCAGTGAGCGGCGTTGGCCGCCGTGACGCTTCGTCGATCATCACGCCGACCGAATTCGCCGACGCGATGCACTTTCCTTGCGAGAATACGACCTGCTCGAAGGTCACCGACGTTCGTCCGAGCTTCACCACGCCAAGGCCGAGCTCGATCGTGTTCGGCCAGTGCAGCTCGGCCCGGAAATGGATGTCGAGCCGCACCATGATCCAGGCAAGACCCGGCGGCGTCAGCCCATATTCCGGGAGCTTCATCAGCGTGACACGGCCGGTCTCGAAATAGGTGGCGTAGACGGCGTTGTTGACGTGCTGGTTGGGATCGAGATCGCCGAACCGAACGTTGTCGCTGAGGCGATAAGGGTAGTCTTCCAGGCGCGGCGTCCTATCGAGGCGGCTTGGTGCGTTCACCGATTGATCTCCGTCATATCCTTCCTCGTTACAACCCAGTTATTTTGACCCGGCAAGTGGGTGCGGCAGCGGGGCGCTCCCGCTTTTATGCCTTCCCTGTTCCATCCCCGTTGGCTAGACAGGCGGGGTCACCTCGGCCCAAAGGGCGCCGTCCAACCGATAACGACCGATAAAGAGACGACATGAGCGACGTGATCAAAACCGATGTGCTGATTATTGGCGCCGGCCCCTGCGGTCTGTTCGCCGCCTTCGAGCTTGGCCTTCTCGACATGAAGGCGCATTTCGTCGACATCCTCGAGAAGGTCGGCGGCCAGTGCGCCGAGCTCTATCCGGAAAAGCCGATTTACGACATTCCCGGCATTCCGCAGGTTTCGGGCCAGGGGCTGACCGACGCGCTGATGGAGCAGATCAAGCCGTTTCACCCGACCTTCCATCTCGGCGAGATGATCGAGACCGTGGAGAAGATCGGCGATCCCGCCTTTCGCTGCACCACCGACGCCGGCAAGGTGTTCGAATGCAAGGTGGTGGTGATCGCGGCCGGCGGCGGCTCGTTCCAGCCCAAGCGCCCGCCGGTTCCGGGGATCGAGGCCTACGAAGGCACTTCGGTGCACTACGCCGTGCGCAAGATGGAGACGTTCCGCGACAAGAACGTGCTGATCGTCGGCGGCGGCGACTCCGCACTGGACTGGACGCTCAATCTGCATCCGATTGCCAAGCGCATCACGCTGCTGCATCGGCGCGACGAGTTTCGCGCCGCGCCCCACAGCGTCGAGCAGATGCGCGCGCTGGTCGCAGGCGGCAAGATGGATCTGAGGCTCGGGCAGGTCACGGCGCTCTCCGGCGCTGATGGCAAGCTCTCCGGCGCCACCATCAAGGGCAACGACAACGCCATGACCGAAATTGCCTGCGACACCATGCTGCCGTTCTTCGGACTGACCATGAAGCTCGGCCCGGTCGCGAACTGGGGCATTGCGCTGGAGAACAATCTGGTGCCGGTCGAGACGTCGGCGTTCGAGACCAACGTATCAGGCATCTTCGCCATCGGCGACATCAACACCTATCCCGGCAAGATCAAGCTGATCCTGTGCGGCTTCCACGAGGGCGCGCTGATGTCGCAAAAAGCCCATCGTTACGTCTATCCGGAGAAGCGGCTGGTGTTCCAGTACACGACCTCATCCTCCAGCTTGCAAAAGAAGCTCGGTGTCAACTGACGGCGCTGAGCAGGGAGGCGATGCCCCATGTTTCTGGTGCTGGAACCGTTCGCGAAATCGCCGTAGTCTGCGGCCATTCCAGTCGTGGAATAGCAAGGTGATCTAATGCGGAATTTCCTGTCCAGCTCTCGGCTGCTTCCCTTCCTCGCGCTCGCGTTGTCGCTCCTTGCGGTGACACCGTCTGCGGCACAGACCGCCGAGCCTACGGCGGCGGGCCTCTGGCAGAAGGTCGAAGACGGCAAGACAGTCGGATGGTTTCTCTTCGTCGACCACAACGGCGTCTTCGAAGGCGTGATCGCTAAGACCTTTCCGCGGCCAACCGACGATCCGAACGAGGTTTGCTCCAAGTGCACCGACGATCGCAAGAACGCGCCAGTGCTCGGCATCTCCTTCGTCCGCAACATGAAGCGCGAAGGCTTGAAGTACGAAGGCGGCAACGTGCTCAATCCGCGCGACGGCCAGATCTGGAAGGCCAACATGAAGGTCAGTCCTGATGGCCAGACCCTGACGCTGCGCGGCTATCTCGGCATCGCGCTGCTCGGCAAGGACGAGACCTGGACGCGCCTGCCGGATGCCTACATGGCCCAGGTCGATCCTGCCATCGTGGCAAAATATCTCCCTGCGCAGGCCGCTGCCACGAAGCCGGCGGCACCCGCGACGAAAAAGGGCGGCGCGATGATGGCGCCGGCGCCCAAGCAGTAAGGGCGTTCCTCGCGCACTGTGCCGCCTCGTCGGCAGTAGCTCCACACATCATCATCACTCCTCGTACTGGCGGGGAAGACGGAAAGTCGGCGGCGGTCATATCCGCCGAAAGACGAACGCGCCGCGGGCCCGCTCCAGTAGTTGCCCGGAATGCAAGCTGGCGCCGGATTTGCATAGCTATCCGCAAAGCTGCTGGGGGAACGAGTCGCTGCCTTCACGCCTTTCGCCGAGCCGCGGAAGGCGGTCGGCGCGCGTTGTCCCCCCGCGGCGATCATGTCGACCCGCGGAGACGATATGCGACTTGCAAGATTGTGTGCGGCGCCATTGCTGGCCCTGACAGCGCTCTTGGCAACATCGGCGCTGGCGCGCGACGACGGGCGCTACGCCAACTCGCCGCTAAAACCCTGGTTCGAAAGCCTGCACAGCGAATTCGGACAGTGCTGCTCCGACGCCGACGGCTACGTCATTGCCGACGTCGATTGGGAATCCGATCGCGGCCGTTACCGCGTCCGCATCGACGACGAATGGGTCGTGGTGCCCGACGGTGCGGTGATCACTGTGCCGAACAAGATCGGCCGCACCATGGTGTGGAAGCACTATATCGACGGCCATCCGCGCGTGCGCTGCTTCATGCCGGGCAGCATGACGTAGACCCGCGTGTCATTCCGGTCGGCGCGGAGCGCCGAACCCGGAATGACAAAGCGAAGCTTAGTGCGCCTGGTTTTCCGAACCCGCGCTCGCGAGCCGCTTGACGCGCGGGGTCAGCACTGAAACCTGCGCGGGCGAAGCGGGCATGCCGGCGACGATCATCGCAGGGCTTGCCGACTGCTCCTCGACGCCGGCGCCGCCGAGCACCTGCACTTGCGTCGCCGAGATCGGAAACGAAGTCACTTCGTAGGAGGGAAGCTCGCTGGCAAAGGCACCGGCCGAGCTTGCAATCATGGCGCCGGCAACGGCAATTATCGAGAGAACACGCATTGGAAAAATCTCCGTGGAAGATGTCAATCGGAGGTTTGGTCGCGTCGGTGCCGGAACAGGTTCGCTCGCGCGCGAACATTCCCATCGCCGTCGACGAAAATGTGGTTGCGTGATGCGAAAGGACGAAACGCGCACGAAGTTTTTCGCGGCAATGTTTCCGGACGGTTTCGCGGAAGAGCCGACGCGCCTCGCTTAGTGCTCTTGCAGATCAAGCTGCGGAGCTTTTGCCGGCGCGCTAGCTGCGGAAAAGCGCAGGCTCATCGTCGTGCCGCGGCCGGGGACTGAGGAGATGACCAGCTCGCCGCCGTGGGCGGCCATGATCTCGCGGACGATCGACAGGCCGAGGCCCGCGCCATTACCCGTGATGTTGCCGGTTTGAAACGGCTCGACCAGCTTGTGTTCGGCGCCATCGGGCAGGCCGGCGCCGTCATCGTGAATCGAGATGCCATCGCGGCTGAGCGTGGCGACGATGCGTCGGGCGCCATGGGCATGGATGAGCGAATTGCCGACGAGATTGGCAAGCGCACTGCGAACCGCAGCGTCCACACCTTGCACCAGGAACGGACCTTCGCCGTCCTGCTCCAGCGCAAGCTCGATACCGGCGTCCAGCGCCGAGGGGCTGAAATCGGCCAGCACGTCCAGCGTGATTTGGGCAAGATCGATCGGCCGCTTCTCGATCGCATGATTTTGCAGCCGCGCCAGGTCGAGCATGGCGGAGACCAGCGAGGTCAGGCGGCGGACGTCGCGCACCAATTCGGTCCTGAGGGCCGGCTCGGGCACGTCCTCGATTTTCGCACGCAGCAGCGTCAGTGGCGTGCGCAGCTGGTGCGCGGCATTGCCGAGGAAGCGGCGCTGCATCCTGATATAGGCGTCGATCTCGCCGAAGGCGCGGTTCAGCGCCTCGACGAGCGGCTTCAACTCGCGGGGGACCTCGCTCAGGGAGATCAGACCTTGCGGCGCCGCAGGGTCGATCGCGAGCGCGCGAAGCGCGACCCGTTCGATACCGCGTGAGACGAAGCGCGCGGCCAGCGCCGCGCCGACGGCAACGGTCGCGGCAAAGGCCAGCGCCAGCAGCATGATCGAAAAGACACTGCGGATGAGAAAGTTTCTTGCCATCCGGCCGAAACGGACTTGAGGCTCGCCGACCATCATCGCGAGCTGCAGCGAACCCCTTTGCACGACGGCGAGGCAGAAGGTGCTCTTCTGGTCGAGCGTGTTGAAGACCGATGAGCCGACTGGCCCGTGATAGGGAAATGCGAAGGGGAGGGCCGGCCGGCGTTCGCTGCCGTACTCGCTAACCATGTCGCCTGCGGACACGACGTACCAGAGGTTCGGGCTGTCCGCCTTCAGCTCTTCGAGGGCGCGGGTCGGGCGCACCGTGAGTTTCTGCCCTTCGATATCGGTGGCGCGATCGAGAACGGCGACCACGACCCGGCAAGCCCTGAATTCGCGTTCCTCCATCGGATAGCGCCAGATGAAGAGGCCGAGCATGATCAGGAAGATCGTCGTCGCGGCGATGCCGAGCGACAGCGCAAAGGTTCTGGCGATCGACCTCATCGCGGTGTTGCCAGCCGCAGGATGTAGCCGATGCCCCGCATGCTGCGGATCTCGACGTCGCCGCCGAGCTCAGCCAGTTTCTTCCTCAGGCGGGAAACCTGCGCTTCGAGCGTGTTGGATTCGATCTCGTCGTCGAAGCCGTAGATCTCCTCGATCAAGGCGGCGCGGGTGATGACGCGGTCGCGGCGCATCAGCAGTGCCCCCAGGATCAGCGCCTCGCGCCGCCGCAGCAGGATCTTGGTGTCGGCGACCACCGCCTCGTTGCTGCCGAGATGCAGCTCGACATTGCCGAGCGACAGCACCGAGGGGGCGAGCAGCCGGGGCCGCCGCAGCACCGCGCGCACCCGCGCAAGCAGCTCCTGCGGCTCGAATGGTTTGCCGAGATAGTCGTCAGCGCCTCCGTTGAGCCCTTCGACGACATCCTCCTTGGCGTCCTTGGACGTCAGCATAATGATCGCAGGGCGCTCCGGCGACTGGCTCAGCGCGGTGACCACGTCGAGCGCGTCGCCGTCGGGCAGCATCCGGTCGACGATGGCGAGATCATATTTGAAATTGTCCAGCGCCTGGCGGGCATCGGCAATCGAGCCAACGAGGTCGACGACGCCGTGCAATTGCCCGAGCAGGCGGCTGACATAGGCGCCGATCTGCGGTTCGTCTTCGATTACGAGCGAGCGCACGCGGGTCGTCCCTGACTCTCCTGGGGCCATATGGCCCCGACGTTGACGCTCTCTGGCCGAAGTCGGCGGTTCGGTTCGCGCGCGAGTTCCCTTTAAGGCATCGAGCTGGGCGAATAAAAGGCAGGCACGAGCGGGCTGACTGGCGCCGACCGTCGAAGTTTTGGAGCTCGAGCGCGACCTTGCAATGTTGGGGCAATGTTCGTCCTGCGGCGCACCTGGTGCGCGGAATGTCGCGGGCACGGTCGCCCGTTGCAATCTTGGGGCAATTTTGCCGGACCAATGCTGTGGCTTCTAACCACATCAGTCGACCGGCCAGGAAGGCTGGTCCGGGGCCCCGTAATGAAGCATTTTGACGAAGCCGCTCTCCGCCTCACGGTGAATGCGCGGCTGACGACCGCCTTCCTTGCCGCACTCGGCGCGATCGTGACGATCCCTCCGTCCGCATCGGCGCAGACCGCGTTCACCCTGCCGGCGCCGCCGTTCGAGTTGCCGATGCTGCCATCGCCGTCCGGAAACTGGACCGTCATGGTCGGCATCGGCGGCGAATACACCCCTGATTTCGTCGGATCGAAGAACGGCAAGTTTCTCCCGATTCCGATCTTCACCATCCGCCGCGCCGGATCGATCGACCAGTTTCGCGGGCCGCGCGACAGCGCCAGCATCGCGCTGCTCGACGTCGGCAATTTTCGCGCCGGGCCGGCTTTCAAGTACGTCTCTTCGCGCAAGAGCGACAAATATGCCGAGCTGACTGGCCTCGGCGACGTCAAGGCCGCCTACGAGCTTGGCGGTTTCGTCGAGTATTATCCGGTCGACTGGCTGCGCCTGCGCAGCGAATTGCGCCAGGGCATGGGTGGCCATACCGGCACGGTCGCCGATGTCTCCGCTGACGTCATCGTACCGCTGATTCAAAGGCTCACCATCTCGGCCGGCCCGCGCTTCACCTGGAAAAGCACCAAGGCGACCGCGCCCTATTTCGGCGTCGACGCCGCGCAGGCGCTGGCGTCGGGATTGCCGATGTACGATGCCAAAGGCGGCGCGCACTCGGTCGGCTTCGGCAGCCAGATCTCCTACCGCATCAATCCGCAGTGGGAGGTCCATGCCTATGTCGAATACGAGAAGCTGCTCGGCGACGCCGCGGATAGTCCGCTCGTGAAGCTGCGGGGATCGTCGAACCAGATCACCGTTGGGCTCGGTGCGTCCTATTCTTTCGATTTCAGGATTCGATAGCTCGCCATGCGCCGCATTGCTTTTCTATGGATTGGCCTCGCGGCCGCTTGCGTCGCTCTCGGCGCCGCCGCGGCGTTCGAGACGCGCGCCAGCCGCCTCCAGGCGATCAAAACCGTCGGTATCGTCTCGGCGATCGGCGAGGAGATGAGCCTGACGCAAGCCGGCCTGACGGGCCTTGGCAACACCGGGCAAAGCGTCCCGATCAGCGCATGGGGGCTGGACGAGATGATCGTGCAGCAGGCGACGAGGCTGCTGAGCGGACGTTTTCGCGTGCAGCCGGTGAACTACAGGCGCGCAGCCTTCGCCGCGATCCGGGATTCGGCGGTTGCGCCCGTCAATCTCCTGCGCAGTGATCCGTTCAAGGAGCTGGTTCGCAGCGATGTCGCCCCGCAGGGGCTGGACGCCTACATCATCATTACACGAGCAAAATCGAAGCTCGGAAACGGCCGGGCCGTCGAGGGCGTAGGATTCGCGGAATACCGGACGCTGCTTGCAAACTACGGCCTGATCCACGCGCTGTACGAGGTCCGCGTGATCGACGGCAAGTCGTTCGACGTGATCGAGAAGAGGGCGGCCGCGCCGCTGGACAACACCGGGACCATGAGGATCGCCGGTCCGAGCGGCGCGATCGACGACACGTTCGACGGTCCGATGTCAAGCGAACGGTTGCGCGCAGCGATCGCCGATCTCATCACGCGCAGCCTGCCCGTCACGCTGGGCGACATGCACCTGATCGACAGTCAGTGAGGCCGGCTCGCCGGCCTCAGGTCACCGGCGCCGGATTGAACAGGGTGAGGTCGTTGTGGATGCCCCAGCGGTCCGACCACGGTTTTGTGCGGCCGCTGGCGACGTCGAGGATCAGGCGGAACAGGTCCCAGCCGGTTTCCTCGATGGTCTTCTCGCCGGTGGCGATGCGGCCCGCGTCGAAGTCGATCAGGTCCTTCCAGCGGCGGGCAAGCTCGCTGCGGGTGGCGACCTTGATCACGGGCGCGGCCGCAAGGCCGTAGGGCGTGCCGCGGCCGGTGGTGAACACTTGCAGCGTCATGCCGGAGGCGAGCTGGAGCGTGCCACAGATGAAGTCGGAGGCGGGTGTCGCCGCGAACAGCATGCCCTTCTGCGTCGCCTTCTCGCCAGGCGAGAGCACGCCGGTGATGGCAGACGATCCGGACTTGACGATCGAGCCCAGCGACTTCTCGACGATGTTGGCGAGGCCGCCCTTCTTGTTGCCGGGCGTGGTGTTGGCGCTGCGATCGGCGCCGCCGCGGGCGAGATAGGAATCGTACCAGGCCATCTCGCGCACCAGCGCGCGGCCGACGTCCTCGTTGATGGCGCGCCGCGTCAGGAGCTGGATGGCGTCGCGCACCTCGGTGACTTCCGAGAACATCACGGTGGCACCGGCGCGGACCAGGAGGTCCGCGGCAAAACCGACGGCGGGGTTCGCGGTGACGCCGGAGAAGGCGTCACTGCCGCCGCATTGCAGGCCGATGACGAGATCGGAGGCCGGGCAGGTCTCGCGCTTGCGGGTGTTGAGCACCTTCAGCCGTGCCTCGGCTTGAGTCATGATCGCATCGACGATGGCGCCAAAGCCGTCGAAGGCTTCGTCCTGCATGCGCACGATGGCATCGCTGACGCCTTCCGGCACCAGCCGCTCGGGCGCGAGTTTCTCGCAGCCGAGGCCGACGACCAAAATCTCGCCGCCGAAATTCGGGTTGAGCGCGATGTTCTGCAACGTGCGGATCGGCACCACAGCGTCGGGCGCGGTGATGGCGACGCCGCAGCCATAGGCGTGGGTCAGCGGCACGACGTCGTCGACGTTCGGGTACTTCGGCAAGAGCTCGGCGCGGATGCGTTTGACCGCATATTCCATCGTGCCCTTGACGCATTGCACGGAGGAGGAGATGCCGAGGATGTTCTTGGTGCCGACCGATCCGTCGGGATTGCGATAACCCTCGAAGGTGAAACCTTCGAGCGGCGGCAGCGGCGCCGGGACGGCGGTCGAGATTTCGAGCTTGTCGAGGGCAGGGGCCTCCGGCATGCGAATGCGGGCTTCGTCCACCCATTCGCCGGCCAGGATCGGCGACAGCGCGTAGCCGATCACCTCGCCATAGCGGATGATCGGCGCGTCTTGTGCGATGTCGACCAGCGCCGTCTTGTGTCCCTGCGGCACGAAGGCGCGCAGCGTCAGCCCGCAGGCGAAGCGGGAGCCGGCGGGAAGCCCGAAATCATTGACGACGATCGCGACATTGTCGCGCTCGTTGAGCTTGATGTAGCGGGGCTGCTCTTTCGCTGCGACTGACTGGTCCATCTGCTCTTGCCTCAGAGACTGAATCGTAGGGTGGGCAAAGGCGCAACGCGCCGTGCCCACCATGCTTCACACCGAAGATAAGCGGTGGGCACGCTTCGATTTGCCCGCCCTACGATATCTACGATGTCGGCCCATCAACCCGGATTGGTATAGGCCGTCTTCACCGCAGTGTAGAACTCGCGGGCATAGGAGCCCTGCTCGCGGGCGCCGTAGCTCGAACCCTTCCGGCCGCCGAACGGCACGTGATAATCGACACCGGCGGTCGGCAGATTGACCATCACCATGCCGGACTCGCTGTTGCGCTTATAGTGCGAGGCGTATTTCAGGCTGGTGGTGCAAATGCCGGAGGCGAGGCCGAACTCGGTGTCGTTGGAGATCGCCAGCGCCTCTTCGTAATTCTTCGCACGGATGACGGCGGCGACCGGGCCAAAAATCTCTTCACGCGCGATGCGCATGCTGTTGTTGACTTCGGTGAACAGCGCCGGCTGGAGGTAATGGCCGGGCGTTTCGCGCTTGAGCAACTCGCCGCCCCACGCAAGTTTGGCGCCCTCGTCCTGGCCGATCTTGATGTAGCGTAGGTCCTGGTCGAGCTGGCTCTGGTCGACCACCGGGCCGATATGCACGCCGGCCTTGAGTGCGTCGTCCACCGACAGGCCCTTCAGGCGTTCTGCCATCGCCGCGACGAAGCGGTCATGGATGCCTTCGGTAACGATCAGGCGCGACGAGGCGGTGCAGCGCTGTCCCGTCGAGAAATATGCACCGTTGACGGCGACCTCAACGGCGGTCTTGAGGTCGGCGTCGTCGAGTACGACCAGCGGATTCTTGCCGCCCATCTCGAGCTGGAATTTCTTCATCGGGTTCGACAGCACGCAGGCCTGCGCGATCTTGCGGCCGGTCTGCACCGAACCGGTGAAGGAGATCGCCGCCACATCCGGGTGGTCGAGCAGGGTCTGGCCGACCACCGAACCGGAGCCGACCACGAGGTTGAACACGCCGGCGGGAATACCGGAGCGGGTGATGATCTCGGCGAGCGCATGGCCAGAGCCGGGCACCAGCTCCGCCGGCTTGAACACCACCGTGTTGCCGTAGCAAAGCGCGGGCGCGATCTTCCAAGCGGGGATTGCGATCGGGAAATTCCAGGGCGTGATCATGCCGACAACGCCCACCGGCTCGCGGGTGAGCTCGACGTCGAGGCCGGGACGCACCGAGGCGCCTTTCTCGCCGATCAGGCGCAGCGCTTCACCGGCGAAGAACGCGAAGATCTGGCCGGCGCGGGCGACTTCGCCGATGCCTTCCGGCAGCGTCTTGCCTTCCTCGCGCGCGAGCAGGCGGCCGAGCTCTTCCTTGCGGGCGAGGATTTCGAGAGAAATCTTGTTCAGCGCATCATAGCGCTCCTGCGGCGTCGAGCGCGCCCAGGCGGGGAAGGCGGCCTTGGCGGCAGCGATCGCCTTCTCGGTCTGCGCCTTGTCGGCCTTGGCATATTCGCCGACGAGGTCGTTGGTGTTGGAGGGGTTGATGTTCTTCGTGACGCCGGAGCCGTCGACCCATTCGCCGCCGATGAAGTTCTTCAGGATTGCCGTCATCTCGTTCCTCCAAGTCATCTAAGGGGCATGATCCCTCTCGGAAAACCGGTACCCACTTTTCCGGGATCATGCCTGAGTTTCTTAACGCACGAGGCAGGGACGCTTGTCGTCGAAGGTCCAGCCGGGGATCAGATCCTGCATGGCAATAGCGTCATCACGGGCGCCAAGTCCATGCTGCTTGTAGAGGTCATGCGCAGCGTCGATGGCCGCCCTGTCGATTTCGATACCCAGGCCCGGCCTGTCGGGAACGGCAATCTTGCCGCCCTTGATCTGAAGCGGCTCTTTCGTCAGCGCCTGGCCATCCTGCCAGATCCAGTGGGTGTCGATGGCGGTGACCTTGCTGGGGGCGGCGGCGCCGACATGGGTGAACATGGCCAGCGAAATGTCGAAATGGTTGTTGGAGTGCGAGCCCCAGGTCAGGCCGTTGTCGCGGCAGGTCTGGGCGACGCGGACCGAGCCTTGCATGGTCCAGAAATGGGGATCGGCGAGCGGAATGTCCACCGCACCGAGACGCAGCGCATGGGAAAGCTGCCGCCAGTCGGTGGCGATCATGTTGGTCGCGGTCGGCAAGCCCGTGGCGCGGCGGAACTCGGCCATGATCTCACGGCCGGAGAAGCCGGCCTCAGCGCCGCAGGGGTCCTCGGCATAAGCGAGGATGCCATGCATGTCCTTGCAGAGGCTGATCGCTTCGTCGAGCGACCAGGCGCCGTTCGGGTCGAGCGTCACGCGCGCATTGGGAAAGCGCTTGGCAATCGCGGTGACGGCCTCGATCTCCTGCTCGCCGCGGAGCACACCGCCCTTGAGCTTGAAGTCGGCGAAGCCGTAATGGTCGTGGGTGGCTTCCGCGAGCCGCACCACGGTCTCGGGCGTCATCGCCTCCTGATGGCGGAGGTTGAACCACTCGGCCTTGCCGGTCTCGCCGTTGACATAGTCGAGCTTGGATTTACGGCGGTCTCCAACGAAGAAGAGATAGCCGAGCGTCTCGACGCTCCTGCGCTGCTGGCCTTCGCCGAGCAGCGCCGCGACGGGAAGATTAAGATGTTGGCCGAGCAAATCGAGCAGCGCGGATTCGATCGCTGTGACCGCGTGGATCATGACGCGAAGATCAAACGTTTGCTTGCCGCGGCCGCCGGCATCGCGGTCGGCGAAGGCGGTGCGGATATCGGCGAGGATGTTGTTCATCGCGCCGACGGTCTTGCCGATCACGAGATCGCGGGCGTCCTGCAGCGTCTGCCAGATCTTTTGTCCGCCCGGCACCTCACCGACGCCGGTGTGACCGGAATTGTCGGTGAGGATGACGATGTTGCGGGTGAAGAACGGCGCATGCGCGCCGCTCAAATTGAGGAGCATGCTGTCGCGGCCCGCGACCGGGATCACCTGCATCGCCGTGACGACCGGTGCGCCAGCGACTGGCGCGCCGGAGATCTCAGTCTGGGCCATCGCACGCTCCTCCTGTTGTCGTCCGTTATTCTGCCGCCTGTTGTGTCGAACGGATGGCGGGCAGATTCTTCACCAGCGCGGTCAGTTCCGCCGTCTCCTGCTCGGTGAGATCGGTGAGCGGCGGGCGGACCGGGCCGGAGTCGCGGCCGATCACCTTCATGCCGGCCTTGATGATCGAAACCGCATAGCCCTTCTTGCGGTTGCGGATCGCGATCATCGGCAGGATGAAGTTCTTCAGGCCGGCATGGATCGTCTCATGGTCGCGCTTGCGCACGGCGGCGTAGAAGTTGGTGGCGAATTCCGGCACGAAGTTGAACACGGCCGAGGAATAGGTCGTCACGCCCATGTCGAGATAGGGCAGCGCGAAGGTCTCCGCGGTCGGCAGGCCGCCGATATAGGTCAGGCGGTCGCCGAGCTTGGTGTAGACGCGGGTCATCAGCTCGATGTCGCCGATGCCGTCCTTGTAGCCGACTAGGTTCGGGCAGCGCTCGGCGAGACGCGCGAGCGTGTCGGGCTGGAGGATGGCGTTGTCGCGGTTGTAGACGATGACGCCGATCTTCACGGAGGCGCAGACCGCCTCGACATGCGCGGCGAGGCCCTCCTGCTCGGAATGGGTCAGATAGGGCGGCAGCAGCAGCAGGCCATCGGCGCCGGCTTTCTCGGCGCCAACGGCGATCTCGCGGGCGATCGCGGTACCGTAGCCGGTGCCGGCGAGCACGGGCACGCGGCCCTTGGTCTCCTCGACGGCGATCTTGACGATTTGCGGAACCTCGGTCGGCGTCAGCGAGAAGAACTCGCCGGTGCCGCCGGCGGCGAACAGGCCAGCAACGTCATAGCCGCACAGCCAGTCCATGTTGGCGCGGTAGGTCGCCTCGTCGAAGGAGTAGTCAGCCCTGAACGGCGTGACGGGGAAGGACAGGAGGCCAGATCCGATCTTCTGGGCCATTTCCTGCGGGGTCATCTTGCTCATGGGCGCGGCTCCCTTCTTGCGTGTTGTGGAGGACGCAAGCCTGCGCGTCCATGCGCCGGTGTTTAGGAGACCGTTCGATGCGCGTCCAAGCCAAAGCCTATATCGACTGATGCAGATTGAGTATCAATCCTCCGCCACCTCCACGGAGGACAATTCACCGGCGATTTTGACGAGGGCCGAGAGCAACGGATTCTCGTCGTCGCGGCGCCAGACCATGAAGAGCTCGACGGGAACGCGCGTACGCAGCTTCAGCGGCCGCAGCCGCACGTCGGCGATCTTCAGGCTTGCCGCCGCCGCCGGCACGATGGCGAGGCCGAGGCCGGCACGCACCATGGCGAGGATCGAGTGGATCTGGCTGAGATGCTGGACGTAGCGCGGCAGCACATCGGCGCGGGTGAACAGCGCCACCAGCAGATCGTGAAAATAGCGGCTCTCATAGGGCGAATACATCACGAAGGGCTGGTCGTCGAAATCCTTGATGGTGATGCTCTCCGCGTTCGCCAGCGGATGCTTCTTGGGGATCGCCGCGAGCAGGGGCTCGGCGACGACGCGGCGGCTGGCAAGCTCGGGCCGCGCAATCGGCGGCCTAAGCAGGCCGGCGTCGATCTGGCCCGAGGTCAGCGCCTCGAACTGGTCGCCCGACACCATCTCCTTCAGCGAGAAGTCCACCTCCGGCAGCTTGGCGCGGCAGGCGGCAACGAGCTCAGGCAGGAAGCCGTAAGCCGCGGCGGCCGTGAAGCCGATCTTCAGCGAGCCTGTCTTGCCGAGCGCGATGCGGCGGGCGACTTGTGAGGCGCTTTCCGCAAGCTTGAGGATGCGCCGTGCCTCCGGCAGGAAGCTGCGCCCTGCGGGCGTCAGGCGCACCGAGCGGCTGGTGCGCTCCAGAAGCGGCGCATCGATGATGTGCTCGAGCACCTGGATCTGCCGGGACAGTGGCGGCTGCGTCATGTTCAGCCGCGCGGCGGCGCGGCCGAAATGCAGTTCCTCCGCCACCGTGACGAAACAGCGGAGCTGGTTGAGGTCGAACATCGATACATGCCTTAGATGGATAAGGCGTTTCCCCGGCACTTCTAGCATCGATCACCCCCAAAACAAAGACGGCGGCTGGGAAGCCGCCGTTGAGTTGCCTGGTCAAGCTCCCATGGGAGCCCTCAGGAGGAATGTTTGAGCGTCACCCGCTCGATCTTGCCGACCACCACGAGATAGGCGAACGCCGCCACCAGCGCGTTGAGGCCGACGAACACCAGTGCGCCGTTGAACGAGCCGGTCGCGGCCAGGATGTAGCCAATCACGATCGGCGTGGTGATCGAGGAGAGATTGCCGAAGGTGTTGAACAGGCCACCGGAGACGCCGCCGGCTTCCTTCGGCGAGGTATCGGACACGACCGCCCAACCGAGCGCGCCGATGCCCTTGCCGAAGAAGGCGAGCGCCATGAAGCCGACCACGAGCGCCTGTCCGTCGACATAGTTGCAGGCGATGATCGACATCGACAGCAGCATGCCGCCGACGATCGGGATCTTGCGCGCCATGGTCAGCGAGCCCGTCCTGCGCAGGATGGCGTCGGAGATGATGCCGCCGAGCACGCCGCCGATGAAGCCGCACAGCGCAGGCAGCGTCGCGACGAAGCCGGCTTGCAGGATCGACAGCCCACGCTCCTTGACGAGGTAGACCGGAAACCAGGTCAGGAAGAAATAGGTCAGCGTGTTGATGCAGTACTGGCCGAGATAGACGCCGAGCATCATGCGGTTGGAGAGCAACTGGCGGATGTGATCCCAGCCGGAGCCGGCCCCGGGGGCACGCTCGCGCAGCAGATCGTCCTTGGGCGCGTCGAGATCGACCAGCGCGCCGCCTTCCTTGATGTAGTCGAACTCGGCGTCGTTGATCGAAGGATGCTCCTTCGGGCCATAGATGCTCTTGATCCAGACGAGGCCCATGACGATGCCGAGCGCGCCCATCACGAAGAACACGAAGCGCCAGCCATAGGTGTGCGCGATCCAGCCCATCAGCGGCGCGAAGATCACGGTCGCGAAATACTGTCCCGAGTTGAAGAACGCCGACGCGGTGCCGCGCTCATTGCCGGGAAACCAGGCGGCGACGATGCGGGCGTTAGCGGGGAAGGAGGGCGCTTCGGCGATGCCGACCAGGAAGCGCAATGCGAACAGCACGAGGACGGCGGTGCCGGCGCTGAAGAAGCCGACCCAGCCCTGCATCATCGTGAAGATCGACCAGACGATGATGCTGAAGGCATAGACGAGACGCGAGCCGTAGCGGTCGAGCAGCCAGCCGCCCGGCACCTGCGCGATCACGTAGGACCAGCCGAACGCCGAGAAGATGTAGCCCATGGCGACGGGATCGAGATGCAGCTCCTTGGAGAGCGCGGAGCCTGCGATCGACAGCGTGGCGCGGTCGGCATAATTGACGGTGGTGACCAGGAACAACATGGTCACGATGAACAGCCTGACGCGAGACCTCTTCACGTCCGCTGCGGACACCACTGCGCTCATCACGCGCCTCCTTAGAACTCGAACATTTCCTCAAGGCGACTCCTAGAGGCGCGCGCGGCAAAGTGTCCAAGTTCAAGGCAGTATCGATCGATGCCGTTTTTGGATTGATGGAACGGCAGGTGAGGGGAACGTTACGTGGAAATTGCAAACGTGCTCTCCACGCACTCCGCTGTCATTCCCCGCGAAGGCGGGGAATCCAGTACGCCGCGGCCCCTCGATTTAATCACGCCTGCCGCGGAGTATTGGATCGCCCGCCTGCGCGGGCGATGACACCGATCGTGTGTGGAGCTAGCCTGTACTACTGCCGCGCACTCGGTAGCAGCTGTGGCAGAAATCCGCGCGTCACATCCGGCGGAGCGGCGTCGAGGCCGAGCACGGCGCTCGCGGCGGGCAGTGCGGCATCCGCCATCGCGGCGTGGCCCTCGGCACTTGGATGCACGGCACCGCCATAGACGGCGGAGAGCACGCCCCAGGTCGCGTCGTGGATGTCCGTCGGCTGGCTCGCGGCCGGCAATCCTTGCGGATAGGTCATCGCGGCAAAATAGCTGTCGTTGGCGTCGCGGATCCAGCGGGCGCGCGGCAGGTAGGCGCGGTATTCCGAAGCGCCGCGCCCGCACAGCATCGGCTGGCTCGCCGCCGTCACGATGTCGGGATTGAAGCTCTGGCCGTTCTCGGCAAAGCAGGTGCGGTCGAATTCGGGATCGTTGCCCGAATGAGCGCAGAAGCCGTGATCGGCGAACGCCGCCTGATGCGTGTCGACGAAGGTCATGCGGTCGGCTTCGGGATCACGGCAAAGCGCGCCGCGGGTGCAGGTGGCGAGCCCCTTCAGCTGCGGCAGGAATTCGGTGTCGACGAAGGTCGAGACGCGGGCCAGGCGTTGCGGATCGGCGTTGAAGGATGGATGGATGTCGAAGCCGGCGCGGCCGCCGCGGCAGGGCACGCCGCCATCGGCGAGCGCCGGGTTGGCGTAGGAGACATAAACCACGTGCGAGAGATCGCCACCGACCAGCGGCTTCAGCGCCTCGCGCAGCTTGACGAAATTCTGCGGCAGCTCGCGCGCCAGCGCATCGCGGGAATCATCCACGCTCGCCATCACGCCGGAGCGGCGGAACAGCGCGCGCTCGGTCGCGGTGTCGACGATCACGTCGGCGACGAGACCGGAAAAATAGACGTCGTTGGCGCCGACCGACAACAGCACGAGATCGAGCGTGCGGTCGGGCTGGCGCTTCTTCGCCGCGGTGAGCGCTTCGCGCAGCTCGGCGACCTGCGCGTTCACGCTGGTGTTGCAGACGCCGGTCTTGCCGGGCGGGCATTCGCGGGCGCGCTGCGAGCCGAGCAGGCCGTCGCCGATGCTGGCGCCGGTGCAGGCGAGCGGCAGGAAGGTCACGGCGATGTGGGTGTAACGCACCGCGAGCGCCAGCGCGGTGCGGGCCTGATAGCTGTAGAGCGAGCGGTGGCAGGGCGCGTTGAACCAGAGCGCGCTGTAGCGTTGCCAGTTGGCGAGCGTATCGGGCGCCTCGCAGGCGCGGCCACCCTTGAAGCCGTGGCGGCTCGGCCGGTAGTACTGCGCGCCAGCGGTACCGAGATAGGAGCGGAAGCAAAAACCTTCGTCCGACAGCGCCAGCGGCCGGTCCGGATTGCCTTCGCCGGAGGCGATGCTGTCTCCTAAGCCGGCGACGAAGATGTCGCGGACCTGAATCTCGGCCTGGACCCGCTGGGTCGGATCCGAGCCGGAGGAGACATCGACGGTCGCGACCGTCTGCTTGCCGTAGCGGACGCGCAAATTGACCGGCTCGGCGCAGTCGAAGGTCGAGGTTTGCGGCCCGTCGCCATCGTCGAACGACCAGGCGCAGGTGGCGCCGACCGGCACTGCGCCGGCGAGGCGCACGGTGACGGGATGGTCGATCGGGGTGAGGTAGTTCTCCTTGACGTTGTCGCGGGTGCAGGGCTGGTTGACCCGGCCCTGAAGGTCGATGCAGAGCCGGTTGACCATGTTGCGGGCCCAGCCGCGGCCCTCGCTCTGAAGCTCCAGCGACTGCTCGGCAGCCAGGATGCTGCGGTTACGCGCATTCTCGACGTGGAGCAGGAAATCGCGCTCCTCGCGGAACAGGCGGAAGCGGTTGCGCACCTCCCAACTGATCTGCATGGCGCCGGCGTCCTGCGCGGCGGCGCGCTCGAGCGGCAAGGCGGACAGAATCGCGGCAAGCAGCAGGGCGCCTGCACGGAGGGTGCGAAAGGGGAGAGGGATCATGGTCCGCGTGTTCAACGGCAAAGTTGGGGCGGAAATAAGAGAGGATTGTTGCCCCGCCCGCAACCTTAGTCTGACGCTCCTGCTGACCCGCCTATCGCTTGCCGGCCTGCCGCAGCGTCCGCTCGCGCTCCATCGCGGCCACCTGCTGGGGCAGGTTGGCCTGGGCGCAGGCCTCCGCCAACCGTCGCCGCTCCTGCCACGGCGCGACCACGTTCATCCAGAGTTCGCGCGTGCCCATGATGGAGATGGCGAGGCCGAACGGGATCACGAAATAGAGAAGGCGGAACACCAGCAGTGTCGCCAGAAGCTGCTCGCGGCCGAATTCGGGCAGCGCTAACAGCATGGCGGCATCGAACACGCCAATCGAGCCGGGCGCGTGGCTGGCAAAGCCGAGCAGCGTCGCCAGGATGAACACCACGGCGAGCGACATGAAGTCGATTGGCGGATTGGCCGGCATCAGCAGGTACATCGCCGTGGCGCAGAAGCCGAGATCGACCACGCCGATCAGGATCTGCACCAGCGTCAGCGGCGTCGAGGGCAGCACCACCTTCCAACCCTTCTGGCCGAGCTCGCGCCGCTTCTCGCCCATGCAAAGCCAGACCAGATAAGAACCGATCGAGGCGAGGCCGCCGAGCGCGATCAGCCGGTTGATCGACGACGGCAGCTGATCCATCGCGGACGCCGCATCCGGATGGATGGCCATGCCGATCGAGAGCACGAAGATGTTACCGAGCCAGAAGGTCAGGCCCGACAGGAAGCAGATCTTCGCGACGTCGATCGCGTTTAGGCCGTAATCCGAATAGATCCGGAAACGGATCGCCCCGCCGGTGAAGACGGTGGCGCCGATGTTGTGGCCGATCGAATAGGACGTGAAGCTGGAGAGCGCCGCGATGCGGTAGGGCACGTGCTTCTTGCCGATCGTTCGCAGTGCAAAAAAGTCGTAGAAGGTCAGGGTGCAGAACGCGAAGAAGACGCAGATCGCCGCCAGCCCGATACTTCCGCGGGGAATCTCGGTCAACGCCGTCAGGATGACCCCGGTATCGATGCCCTTGAGGGTCCGCACCAGCGTGGTGACCGCGAAGGCGATGATGCAGACGCTCGCGGCAATGCCGAGCCGTCGCCAGCCGATCCATCTATTGAAGCCGCGTCTCAGCGCGGGCAGCAGTCCGTGCATTCATCCTCCCGGCGGGGGGCAAGACCGATCCAGCCAGGTATTGGCAAGTCGGGTACGATGACGGCCAAAGGCGGGCGTCGATCGGTTGGCATGATCCAGCTCATTTAAGGCAAAAACAGCGGCTTGTGCAGCCCTTGACAACAATAGGTTCTGCGTTGGACCAGCCACTTTTGTCATATGTGGTTCACATCTGACGCGCGTTAAGCATATGAGTCGCGAAACGCGGCTCGGACGGCGCATTCATGTTCAAGAGGATGGTTTCAAATCCTGCCGCCATCCGCATTGTTCCAGCGCAAAGCGATGGGCGTTTTGGAACGTCGATACCGCGTGCTCGTTGGGCCCCAACAGCAGCCGAACATGGCGGAATAATGGGGCCTTTCGTGCAGGCCGATACCGCCGTGTTCCCGAAACCGAGAGGAGCGGAACGATGGGACTGTTCACAAAAGACATCAAAACCATGAACGACCTGTTCGTGCACCAACTCCAGGACATCTATTACGCCGAGCAGCAGCTCACCAAGGCGCTGCCGAAGATGGCAAGCAAGGCTACCGATCCGCAGCTGAAACAGGGCTTTTTGACGCACCTCGATGAAACCAAGCAGCATGTCACGCGTCTCGAGGAGGTGTTCAAGATGCACGGCGTCGCCGTGAAGGCAGTCGACTGCCCGGCCATTGACGGCATCATCGAGGAAGCCGACGAGACGGCCGGTGAGGTTGCCGACAAGGCCGTGCTCGATGCTGCGCTGATCAACGCAGCCCAAGCCGCTGAACATTACGAGATCGCCCGCTACGGCAGCCTGATCGCTTGGGCTAAGCAGCTCGGCCGTAACGACTGCGCGGCGGTGCTTGCCAAGACGCTCGAGGAAGAGAAGGCGACCGACAGGAAGCTGACCACACTCGCCGAGAGCAAGGTGAATCTGCGCGCGGCGAGCTAGCGCGAAGGTGGCGAGATAAGATGCCGCGTGGTGCTGCCGCCCCATAGGCTATGTCATCGCCCGGCTTGACCGGGCGATCCAGTATTCCAGAGAAATTAGTGGATACGGAGAAGCCGCGGCGTACTGGATGCCCCGCCTGCCGCCTACGCTTCGGCGCGCCCGAGACCGAAACCTCGGCGAAGCCTTGGCGTAGCCGGGTCGCGGGGCATGACACTGTCTGTGGGGCAAGCACGATCGCTACACACACACACACATCATTCGGTCATTGTCGAATCATGACGGTGTGCCACTAGCGTATATTTCGCATGGGGCTGCAATCGAGGTGGCAGCATGCGAGCAAGCACCATCAAATATCAAACCGTGGACAACGCGCGCGCCGCCCCGCGCGGCGGCTCGCATCTTGCAACCTCGCTCACGCTTGCCGCGATGAGCCTCGGCTACGGCGTGGTGCAGCTCGACGTCACCATCGTCAACACCGCGCTCGATGCCATGGGCAGGGCGCTCGGCGGCGGCGTTGCCGAACTGCAATGGGTGGTCAGCGCCTACACCATCGCGTTTGCCGCTTTCATCCTGACGGCCGGCGCGCTGGGCGACCGGATCGGCGCCAGGCGCGTCTTCATGGCGGGGTTCGCCATCTTCACCGCGGCCTCGCTCGCCTGTGCGCTGTCGCCCAATGCGGTCGTGCTGATTGCAGCACGGCTGGTTCAGGGCCTGGCGGCGGCGATCCTGGTGCCGAATTCTCTTGGGCTGCTCAATCATGCCTATGCGGACGACCGCGAGCGTGGTCGCGCCGTCGCGGTCTGGGCCGCCGGAGCAAGCCTTGCGCTCACCGCCGGTCCCTTAGTCGGCGGCGCGCTGATCACGCTGGTCGGCTGGCGCGCGATCTTCCTGGTCAATCTGCCGATCGGGCTCGCCGGCCTGTGGCTGAGCTGGCGTTACGCCAGCGAGACCACGCGGGCGCGCTCGCGCGAGATCGATCTGCCCGGCCAGCTGGCCGCGATCGGCGCGCTGGGCGCGCTCGCCGGCGCAATCATCGAAGGCGGGGCGCTCGGCTGGGACCATCCAGCCGTGATCGCAGCCTTTGTCGGAGCCGCCGTTCTCGCCGTGCTCTTTGTCTGGCGCGAGAGTCGCGCGGCGCAGCCGATGCTGCCGCTGTCGTTGTTCGGCCACCGGCTGTTCACGCTGACTTCGCTCGTGGGACTGCTGGTGAACATCGCGATCTACGGCCTGATCTTCGTACTCAGCCTGTATTTCCAGCGGATCAATGGGCTGTCGGCGTGGTGGACCGGTCTTGCCTTCGTCCCGATGATGGCGGCGGTGCTGCCGGTCAATCTGCTGGCGCCGCACCTTTCCGAGCGCATCGGCCCGTGTCCGACCATCGTCGTCGGCGCCTGCATCTCGGCCCTCGGCTGTCTCGGCCTGCTCTCGATCGAAGCCGGGACCAGCTATTGGGCGATCTGCGCGCAGATGATCGCGATCAGCGGCGGGCTCGGCCTCCTGGTGCCGCCGCTGACGTCGACGCTGCTCGGCAGCGTCGAGAAGGCGCGTTCCGGCATCGCGGCCGGCGTCCTGAACGCGACGCGGCAGACCGGCAGCGTGCTCGGCGTTGCTCTGTTTGGTTCCTTGGTGGCGTCGGACCGTGCGTTCATGACGGGGCTGCATTTGTCGCTGGTCGTTTCGGCGGCCGTCTTGCTGATCGCCGCCAGCGTGATTGGCGTCGGCGCGCCGGCGCGAGGATGAACAATGTGAGCGAACGCACACATCTCCTATTCACCATTCCCCGAACAGGTTTGTAGATAGTTACCGATCGTCCATTTCTGTCGGGTCAAGTGCCGGTTGATAGGGGCCGGCAATGTATCAAGTTCTCTTTTGTCTCACCGACGAGCACGATTGGCGACTGGTCGCGCTTGGGGGCGTAGTGTGTCTGCTCGCCAGCGCAGCGGCGATCAGCCTGTTTCAGCGCGCACGCGCGACCCTCGGCCCCGGGCGTCTGGCCTGGATCGCCCTGGATGCCGCCGTCAGCGGATGCGGCATCTGGGCGACGCATTTCATCGCGATGCTCGCCTACGGGCCGGGCGGCGCCGGCGCCTACAACATCCCGGTGACGCTCCTCTCCTTGATCCTTGCGATCTCCGTGACCTTCGTGGGACTGAGCATCGCGGTATCGTCCTCGCGCCCGGTGTGGATCGCCCTTGGCGGCGCCATCGTCGGCTCTGGTGTCGCGGCGATGCATTACACCGGCATGGCGGCGCTGGAGATACCGGCACGGGTGGACTGGATCGGAAGCACGGTCGCCGCCTCGGTGCTGTTCGGAATCGTCTTTGCGGCCCTCGCACTGTTCATCGCCGCGCGGCGCGACGACCTCTCCCATGCGCTGACGGCGACCACCCTGCTGACGCTCGCCATCGTCGCGCACCATTTCACCGCGATGGGCGCGGTGCTGCTGACGCCGGACCCGACGCGCGCGATCAGCAGGCTTTCGATCCCGCCGGCCTCGCTGTCCTTCCTCACCGCGAGCGCTGCGGTTGCGATCATCGCGATTGCGCTCGTGGCCGCGCTGCTTGACCGGCGCGCCAAGGGCCAATTGGGGCGCCAGCAGATCGTGTTGGACAGCGCGCTCGAGAACATGTCGCAGGGACTGTGCATGTTCGACGCGGACGGCAAGATCATGCTGTTCAACGAGCGTTATGCCGCGATGCTCCGTCGCACCGACATCCTGCTCACCGGCCGCCTTCTGATCGACGTGCTCAGGGAGGAGCAGGCCAAGGGCCGGTGGCAGGGCGATGCGGAAGAATTCTTCGCCCGCCTCGTCGCCGACGCGCGCGAGGGCCGCACCACGACCGACGTCGTCAACCGGTTCGGCCGCTCCATCCGCGTCGTCAACCAGCCGATGCAGGGCGGCGGCTGGGTCGCGACCTTCGAGGACATCACCGAGTGGCTGGAGGCGCAGGCCAAGATCTCGCACATGGCGCGCCACGACGCACTGACCAGCCTGCCGAACCGCGTGCTGTTCCACGAACAGCTCGAGCAGGGACTGCGCCGGACGAGGTCGGGCGACCAGCTCGCGGTGCTTTGTCTCGATCTCGATCACTTCAAGGACATCAACGATTCGCTCGGCCATCCCATCGGCGATGCGCTGCTGAAGGAGGTCGGCCGCAGGCTGAAGACGACCGTCGGCGAACACGATACTGTGGCGCGGCTCGGCGGCGACGAATTCGCGGTGGTCCAGATCGGACGTTCCGAGGAAACCGCTGCGAGGTCCCTTGCCGGGCGCCTCGTCGAGGTGATCTCGGCGCCTTACGAGATCGACGACCATCAGATCGTGATCGGCGTCTCGATCGGCATCGCGCTGGCGCCGCAGGACGGCAACAATCCGGACGAACTCTTGAAGAACGCGGACCTCGCGCTCTATCGCGCCAAGGCGGACGGCCGCGGCACCTATCGCTTCTTCGAGACCGGCATGGATGCCCGCGCGCAGGCGCGGCGCCTGTTGGAAATGGATCTGCGCGCGGCGCTGCAACGTGACGAGTTCGAAGTGTATTATCAGCCGATCCGTGACGTCGCGAGCGGCCGTGTCGTCGCCTTCGAGGCGCTGCTGCGTTGGAACCACCCGCAGCGCGGACTGATCGCACCGATCAGCTTCATCCCGCTGGCCGAGGAGACCGGACTCATCGTTCAGCTCGGCGAGTTCGTGCTGCGCTCCGCCTGCACCGACGCGGCCACATGGCCCGACGATGTCGACGTCGCCGTCAACCTGTCGCCGGTGCAGTTCAAGAGTCCGCACCTGGTCGCATCCGTGACCGAAGCGCTGACCGCCTCGGGACTCGATGCGCGCCGTCTCGAGCTCGAGATCACCGAATCGGTGCTGCTCCAGAACAGTGATGCGACGCTGGCCACCTTGCACGAGCTGCGTGCCATGGGCGTGCGGATCTCGCTTGACGATTTCGGCACCGGCTATTCGTCGCTGAGCTATTTGCGCAGCTTCCCGTTCGACAAGATCAAGATCGACCGCTCGTTCGTGTCGGAGCTGGCGACGCGCGAGGATTCCATGGCGATCATCCGCGCCGTGACCGGCCTCGGCCGCAGCCTCGGTATCGTCACCACCGCCGAAGGCGTCGAGAACGATGCGCAGCTCGAGCTGCTCCGGCGCGAAGGCTGCACCCAGGCGCAGGGCTATCTGTTCAGCAAGCCGCGACCTGCTTCCGACGTGGCGATGATGTTGGATGGCCCGCGGCTACGCGCGTCGGCTTGATGGTCTAGCCGCGGCGCAGTGCGAAATGCGCGCCGCAAAATGCCATCACGGCGCCGAGACACAGCGCAGCGAGCCCGGCCAGTACGCTCGAGACGGTCGGGATCGGGCTCGGTGCCGAGGCCACCTGGCCCGCGCCCGCGAGCAGCAGCACGCCGACCGCGATCAGGAATTGGCGCATCCGTTGCGGGATCTGTCCGGAAATCGCGCTCTGCATCATGGTCGCCGTGAAATAGCCGCCGGAAAAGCCGACGGTCGCGATCAGCCACCAGGCGATCGCTGCGCCGGCCGGGATGAACTCATGCGTGTCGGAGCGCCAGAGGCCGCCGAGGTCGAGCCCGTAGCGCGCGCCCAGCATGTGCACCGCGAGCGCGAGCAGCACGCCGGAGATCATTGCGGCGCCGAGAATCAGGCGGCGCGGAAAAAATGTCGTCTCAGCCATGTCCCGCTTGTAGGATGGGCGAGGGCGGTCGCGCAAGCGGATCGCATACGGGATCGCGCGGACGGGATTGATTGTCGAGATGCAGGTTTCGGATGCTGAGGCAGTCACGAGCTATGCCTATAAGGCGTCGCTGATCGGCTCGGCACATCGCTTCGAGCTGACGGAGCAGGGGCTGTCCTGGCACGTCGCCGGGCGCTCCGCGCTGTGGCGCTATGACGAGATCAGTGCGATCCGGCTGTCGTTTCGCCCGGTGTCGATGCAGCAGCACCGCTTTCGCGCCGATGTCAGCCACGCCAGCGGTGGGCGTATCGCGATCCTGTCGACGAGCTGGCAGACCGCGGCGCTGATGGCGCCGCAGGACAGCGGCTTTCGCGCTTTTCTCGTCGCGCTGCATGAGCGGATGGCGAAGGCGGGGAGCCGGGCGACGCTGAGCGCGGGCCTCGGCCGGAAGACCTATGCGGCGGTGTTGGCCTTCCTGGCGGTGCTGACGGTGGCGATGGCGGGTCTGTTGATCCGCGCGCTGATGATCGGCGAGTTCGCCGGCGCGCTGTTCATCCTCGGCTTTGCCGCACTGTTCGCCTGGCAGGTCGGCGGCTTCGTGTGGCGCAACCAGCCACGGACCTACAGCTTCAATCAGTTGCCCCGATCCTTGCTGCCATAGACCGATCGTTACTCCGTCGAGTCGAAATCCTCTTCCTTGGTGCCGAGCAGCGACACGATGGTGCGCAGGCCGGAATCGAGCTGCTCGGGCGAGGGCGGGGCAAGCGCGAGCCGCACCGCATTCGGTGCATGGCCATGCGCGATCGCGAAGGTCGAGGACGGCGTCAGCGCGATGCCGCGCCGGGCCGCCGCCGCGACGAAGGTCTGCGAACGCCAATGCGGCGGCAGTGTCAGCCAGAGATGATAGGAGCGCGGGTCGGCGGCGAGCTGGTAGCCGGCCAGCAGCCTTGCCGCGGTCTGCTGGCGGCGCGCGGCGTCGATGCGTTTCAGCCTTGTCAGCTCGGCGACGGTGCCGTCGGCCATCAGCCGCTGCCCGGATGCGAGCGCGTGGCCGGAGGCGATCCAGCCGCCGGTGCGGACCGCGCTCATCACGCTTTCGCGTAAGTGAGGCGGCGCGACGAGGATGCCGAGCGCGAGGCCCGGCGCGACCTTCTTGGACAGGCTGTCGATCACCATGCAGCGGTCAGGACCGAGTGCGGCGAGCGGCGTGTCGTCGGCGAGGAAGCCGTAGACGGTGTCCTCGATGATGATGAGATCGAGCTTTTCGGCAACCCGCATGATGTCGGCGCGCCGCGTCGCGTTCATGGTAACGCCGAGCGGGTTCTGGATGATGGGCTGGAGATACAGCGCCGACAAATGCGCCTCGCGATGCGCCTTCTGGATGGCGTCGGGCCGCGCGCCGAATTCGTCCATCGGAAGCGGGACCAGCGTCACGCCGAGCCGCGCGGCGATGCTCTTGATGTAAGGATAGGTCAGCGCCTCGACGCCGCAGCGCCCGCCGGCGGGAACGAGCGCCGCGAGCGCGGCCGCGAGTGATTGCTTGCCATTGGCGGTGAAGACGATCTGCTCGGCCTGTGGCGTAAAATCCTTGCGCGAGAGATAGGCGGCGGCCGCAACACGCGCGCTCTTGGTGCCGGTGCTGGTCGAGACGCGCAGCGCGGATTCGAGCGCGTCGACGCGCTCGAGCCCCGCAAGGCTCTTGGCGATCATCGCCCATTGCTGCGGCAGCAGCGGGTAATTGACCTCGAAGTTGATGCGCGCGTCGGCCGGCTCGCTGATCGTCTCGACCTCGCGCCTGATGTCGCCGGAGATGAAGGTGCCGCGGCCGACCTCGCCGATCACGAGCCCGCGGCGGAGCAATTCGGTGTAAACCCGGCTCGCGGTCGAGACCGCGATACCGCGGTCATAGGCAAAATTGCGCTGCGGCGGCAGCCGGTCGCCGGGCCTTAACGTGCCGTTAGCGATATCGACGGCAATGGCATCGGCAAGCTTCACGTACTCGAACTTGGACATTATTGCACCGAGAGCAATGTTTTCCTTGCTCCGAGCAATGTACTGGAGCATTTAGGTTCCATCAAGTTCCGCGATTGAGCCGAGGAGAGCGAGAGCAATCCGACGGCAAATGAGGTGCAAGCGCTCGAAGCGTCTGCGCCAACGGCATCGGCTTCGCCGCGCGGGACGACAGGCCGGAGAAGAACAATGACCACGATCTCGCAAACTGCCGGGAGGAGTTTACGCCCATCCTCATCGAGCGGATTTTTCAGCACGCTCGCTGGCGCCGTCTACGCGCTGTTCGACCGCCTGGAGCGCCGCTCCGCCGTCAAGACGCTGAACGAGCTCGATGACCGCGCCCTGCGCGACATCGGGATCACGCGCAGCCAGATCGAGGACGCGGTCTACGGCCAGTTCAAGGCCGAGCTGACGCGGTATTTGTGAGACGATGACAATGGCGGAGGGTGACGGCATTCGCCCTTCGCGTGTCCCGGACGCGCTGCAGCGTTTACGCTGCGGCGCGGAGCCGGGACCCAGCAGGCCAAGCATTCGCTGCAACATGGGCCCCGGCTCTGCAGCGCACCGCTGAAGAAGCGCTGCGCTGCGTCCGGGGCACGAGACGTGGTGTTGGCGCGCAGCTGCTTCAACATCGTCATTGCGAGCGCAGCGAAGCAATCCAGAGTTGATCTTCCCCCAAAAAAGTGGACAGCGTTCAAGCCGATTTTAGCTCCATCTCGACGGGGCTGATATAGCCGATGGCCGA
>NZ_JAULLN010000029.1:0-96121 GCF_041357655.1 Bradyrhizobium sp. DN3
GCAAGCCAATCAGGCTGCCTGACTGACGGCCCCGCGGTCCTCACCGGATGCTTACCCCATGTGTGGGGTCAATCGAGGAAGGGTAAGAATGTCGTCCGACATACGACGGCAAAAGAGCGTTATGCTCGCGCGCTGGCTTCCGTGATGGAATGGTGTCGGGTCAACCTGCATCGTCCATTCCGGGAACAGCACGCCCACTTGTCGCGGGTGATCCGGGGGCACTGCGCCTACTACGGCATCTCCGGAAACGGCCGACGGATCAGATGGTATCACCACCAGCTCATGCGGATATGGAAGAAATGGCTCGCACGGCGTGGCCGTCACAGCAATCTGCCGTGGTCGCGCTTCCGGGCCATGCTCGCGCGATACCCGCTGCCGTCAGCCAAGATCGTCCACCAATATGCCGTACCCTTAGTGAAGCTTACGCGTGAAAAACCGGATGCGGGAAATCCGCTCGTCCGGGTCTGCGAGGGGCGGGGATGGCGACATCCCCGCCTACTCGGCACGCCGCCTCGATGATCGGGCCGTCCTTGCGAGTGGCCTCGTAGAGCCTGCCAAAGCCGGCGTAAGCGTCGGCCTGCATCAGTCCGGCATAGCCCGCCAGATGCTGCTCCGGATGAGCACCGCCACGATCGGCGCGGCGGATCGATTGAGATCGAAGCCGTTGGACTTGGGCACTGCGCCTATCACTGTCCATAAGGACAGTACTCAACAACATGCCTCATTCGGCAAGGCGGCCTTCTCAGGCAGAAAATCCGTTTATGCCGCTGTCTGATCTTACGGAGCCTGCTTTAGATACGCAAGTCGTTCGGCGAACGATCAAAATAACTGGCTCAATGGTGCTTTCGAGCGGAGCCTCTTCAACCGTGCCTGCCGCGCTTTAGCAGAAACCCCCGCCAATTCGCCTATCGCAGATGAATGTTTTGGACGATCTCAGGGATGCGGCGTCTGTATTGCGATAGCCTTGAGGTGGATTGCGACGCCGAATGCCGGTGCCATGCAGGAAATCGTCCCAAGGGCGGTGGATACGACGCAAATGCATTCGCGAGACTCAGTATCTTGGATTCATAGGCATTCGAGCAATGACTGACTTTCAAATAGTCTTTCGAGTATTCGGCAGCCGGCGCGTCTACCTTGGTCAAGCAGAGAGCCAGCTCAGAGAAAGCTCATAAGGGCCGCGATGCAAGAAGATTTCAAGAATGATGGCCGAGGTATTGCGGTCATTCATTCCCTTTATCGAACGCTGTCCAATTCTGGTCGCCGCATACAAGCGCAAGGTGATTGGGCCGCTCACTATGATCGTAAAGCCGCAGAATTAAAATTCGCACACGAGGATCCAACTGGACTGACGGCGATCTCGAGTACGGGGCCCGATCTGTTGCTCTGAATCTTGCCAAGCGCAACTTAAACTTGACCATTAGTAAACCGGATAACTTGCCAACGGCAGAAAGGCGACCGACACATGTCCGAGAGCATAAGCTACAAACTTTTTATAAACGGAGCTTGGCGGTCGGGCGGTCACGGTACTGATCTGGCTCTTATCAATCCCGCTACCGCACAGGAATTCGGGCGCGTCGCCGTTGCCTCTGCATCGGACCTCGACGATGCTTTAACGTTTGCACAGGCCAGTCTGCATCGCTGGTCCAATACGCCGGCTCGTGAACGGGGAGCAGTTCTCGTTCGCGCCGCCCAAATTCTAAAAGGAAAGGTCGACGCTGCGGCAACCTCTCTTTCCAGAGAGCAAGGCAAGACCTTGGCCGAAGCGAAGGGGGAGTACGCGCGCGCGATCGAAACTCTCGAGTGGAATGGTCAACACGCAGAGGAATTGTCCGCACCGTTTCCGATAGATCAGAATAGGATGATTGTACCGGAAGCCATTGGTGTAGTTGCTGCGTTCACCCCTTGGAACTACCCAGCCGTGCTCAACGCGCGGAAACTTACCCCAGCTATCGCAGCTGGTTGCCCCGTAATCCTGAAAGCGGCTGAGGAGACTCCGAGCGCCGGCGTCTACATAGTTGAAGCCTTTGAGGAGGCCGGGATTCCATCTGGCGTTGTGAGCCTGGTTTTTGGGAATCCTTCAATGATCTCCGAGCATCTGCTCGGTTCGCCTATTGTCCGAGTGCTGTCCTTCACCGGTTCCACGCCGGTTGGCAAGCAGCTTGCGAGGCTTGCAGCAAGTAATCTACAGCGCTGTGTTCTAGAACTCGGCGGCCACTCTCCCGTCGTTGTCTTTGAAGACACAGACGTGTCCAAGGCTGTTTCTGCAATCTCCGAGTACAAGTTTAGATTCGCGGGTCAGAGCTGCAATGCTCCGAGCCGCATTCTAGTCGCGCGATCCATTTATCCGAATTTCCTGGCAAGACTCGTTCAGACCGCAGAAAAGATCAGGGTCGGTATGCCCGACGAGCCAGAGACGAACATGGGTCCAATGGCAAATGCCAGGCGTATTGAAGCCATGGCGCGTCTGACGAAAGATGCGGTCGCTCGCGGAGCAAGGGTCGAAACAGGTGGTAAACGCCTTGACCGACCAGGCTTCTATTGGCCGCCTACAATTTTGAGCAACGTTCACCCTGAATCGCGGGTGCTTCACGAAGAGCCGTTCGGACCGATCCTGACTGTTGCCCCCTTCGATACGATTGAACAGGCCATAGAGGCAGCCAATGCGACCGAATACGGACTGGCATCCTATGTTTTCAGCGATTCCCCCGAAATTCAGCAAAGAATGATCCGGAGCCTTTCGACGGGCGCTGTCAGCGTGAACTTGCTCAAAGGCGTGTCGGTGGATGCGCCACTCGGTGGTATCAAGCAGAGCGGGTATGGCTACGAGGGCGGCGTGGAGGGGCTGAGGACCTTCCAAAACATGAAGCTCGTTAACTCGACGGATGTTCTGAAGATCGAATAGACGCCTCAATCCGGCCTCGACGGCGAGCCCAAGCTTGTCTCTCTCGGTTCGCCGTAGGCGCAAGCGCAATCCACTGAAAATCGAGTTTGAGATCAATCGAGATGGTCCGGGATCTAAGATGATTCTCGATTGAGCGTGTAATGGGAAAGATTAAAGGACGTAATTCTGGCGCGGGGAACGGAAGTTTCTTCTATGACGATCAAACGGCAATTGGGGCTGGCGCTGCTCATGACGAGTTTCTCTATGTAGGCAGTCCTCTGTCGCCTGATTTTGTAGGCATCCGCATGCCGTCGCGCTAGCTAAGTATCGGACTTGTATTGTCGGACGACGTCGTCGTGTGGCTGACGTGATGAGCGGACAGTATTCAGCCGCAGGCGGGCGTGATCCAGTGTTTCACGTCGACGCAATCGAAGCCATTACCAGATCTATTGTCATACCGCGGCTTCTCGCTGCCGACGTGTCACATTTCTAGCGTACCTGTGAAGATGTCCTCGCGTATCATGGCAACCAGCGGGCACCCCTCTCGATCGAATATGGGGTGAGCCAGGCATCGCTTCGCGATGCAGCGCATCTTTCTCGAACTACGCTTGCAGAAGTGATCTGATCAGAATTCTCTTTGCCGCTGCCGGATAAGCCGGTCCCAACGTTACACCCAGAGTAGAGATTCAAGAGAAATCAAAGTCGACAAAATAATTCTCAAGTTCGTCGATGTGCTCCCACATGGGTTGATCAACTCGCACGAAAAGTTCGACGCTTCGGGCGAGACATTTTCGCAGGTTCGTGAAGTGGGTCGCCAAGCGCACGAGAGAAATCGGAAAGCTCGGTTATCACCCCGTCCTGCACTTCGACCTTTACGGTTGGATTGGTCTCGAGATTGCATGCAGGCGGAAAAGACTGTCGATCTTATCACGCGGATTGCAGATGACGTCTCGGGTTACCAGCTTCACATCGAATCCCCAGCAGATTTTGGCTTACGGAAGCTCAGCTTAACGCGTACGCCGAGATCGTTGCACTTCTGGACGAGCGTGGCAAAGCAGCCAGGATCGTGGTCGAGGAGCAATCTAATACGCTTGAACACATTCGGCACTTCGCCGAAGCAAAAGCGGCTCATCTCGCGTGAATCAAGATGCCCGACGATCGGCTCGATCGCCGACGGGCCAGAACCATCTTGACCGGGCCATTTGGGTCACCAGGGTTCGCATGCGTCGGGAAGACCGATTCTCCATCGTCGTGTCATCCTCTCGCAGACCTCGGCGGTTAAGGGTGTTGTTACGTCATCGATAGCTCCTCACTTCGCGCTCGCGTCCCTTAGCCATTAACGCATTGCGGGTGGGGCATCGCCGCAGCCGACGGATGCTTAGCTATTCAATCGTCCTCGCGACCGGGTGAATGCATAGCAATCGCGTCAGTTCGCTTGTCGGGTCAACGTCGACCAGAGCCGGTGATCCGATTTACCAATACTAGCCATCAGCGCGATGCAGTCAGCCATCACGACTGCAGCACCGAGTCGGATATCAGCCGGTTTTCGTTGGGGGGCGGGCGGGTCGCTGCGATCGATGCCCGCATCAATGCCCTCAGCTTAGCGCATCACTCAGGGGCTGGGCTTCGCGCGTGCTGGGCCGTACCATGTCACCCGTAGGCAACTGTGCGATGGAAGTGAGGCCAACCTGACATTGCTAACGTGGACTGAAGGCAATCAAGACGGGAACCGGCTTAGAAAGGTCGGGTCGGCCGGTTAGGAGCCGGTGTCCTCAGTTGCTGCTGTAGCTCTTTGCGAAATCGCGATATCGGCAGGCACGTCGATAGGCATGTCCAGCAAATGATAGCTAAGGGTTTTCCCATGAGAGTCGAGATTGAGTGCTTGTGTGACGCCTCCGTCCAGGATGTCGTCGATCACGAAGTTTAGCGCGTTGAGTTTAGGTAATTCGTAGCGTTTCACCTCGCTTGGCCTGCGGTGAGCGAACCAGGCAGCGACGGCCTCTTCCGTGACCCTGTCTTTGAGCAGAGGGTATACCTCAGACGAATAGGCGATCAGTGAGATGTTGAGACGATTGCCTTTATCGCCAGCGCGAGCATGCGCAAGAGCATGCAGCTTCATCTTTGCCATGAGCGTGGTTCTCTGATCTCGACCTTGGGACGGACGGCTCCGCGGGGTACGAAGCAGGAGAGGGCAGAAATGCGCGGACGTAATGCCACCCTGATGCCGCCACCGGCGGCCGGACCCGCGCAGTACAGGGCCTCGACTTCGGCCAACCCACGTTCGACCGAATCTCTGTCGGGCCCGGCGAATGCGACCCGGAGCCGCAAGTCCTGGCCAGGAGGGTTGCTGACCGAATCCCAGGCTCGACCTGAATCATCGGCTAAAACGCTTAACACGCCGATTACATCGCAGCGGATGCGGAGGGAATGTGGACTCCGGCGCTTTACGATCTCGCCAGCTAATCGCGCTCGCGCCAATGCATTGGGGCCGTAGTATGATATTTGCCCCTCGCCAAGCCAGCCGCCGTCGTAGCAGACTGTGACCTTCAGCGTCTGCGGCCGGGGGCGGCCAGTTACACCACCGACGTGCACCCTGTCGTCCGGCAATTCGGTGAGGTCGGCATTGGAGATGTCCGCGATAACGTCGGGCGTAAGATATTCGGCCGGGTCGTGGAGCTCGTAGAGCAGCTGTTCAGTGACGGTGCGTCGGTCCACCAGCCCGCCGCCGGTAGCTTTTCCGATGAAGAAATTGCCATCGCCGTCGATTTCCGCAATTGGGTAGCCGATAGAATCCGGACGAGGAACGTCCTTGAAACCAGGATCCGCGAAATAGCCGCCGCTTACCTGTGCGCCGCACTCAAGCAAATGGCCGGCCATGGTAGCGCGGCCAAGCCGCGGCCAGTCATGGAAAGACCATCCGAAAGCGTGAATGACGGGACCGAGCGTCAGGGATGGGTCCGCAACACGTCCGGTGACCACCACCTGTGCGCCCTCGTTCAGCGCCTCCACGATTGGTTCAGCGCCTAGGTAGACATTGGCGGAGACCAGCAATTTGGAATCGGGCAGGTTGTCGCAACAGGCGCGCAACACCTCCAGCCCTTCCGGAGACAGCACGTCGTCGCCCGTAACGACGCCAATCCGTGGGCGGACGCCGACCTCCATCCCAACTTCAGCAATGACATCGCTCGCCGCGATTGGATTGGCTGCGCCGAAGTTGCCCAGGACGGTAATTCCGCTGTCAACGCATTCCTTCAATACAGGCGTGAGCAGTTCCTTCAGTTTCGGCTCGTACCCCAGGCGTGGGTTTTGTTGTCGGCGAAGCTGCGCGAGCGCGAGCGTTCGCTCCCCTAGCGTTTCGAAGATGATCGCAGCACGTTCGCCCGATGCACGCAGGTCGCGGACCACCGCAATCGAAGCATCGAGCCGATCTCCAGAATAGCCCGCCCCAGCACCAACTAGAATGCGTTCCGACATCTCGCCTCTCAGATCCTTGATCCTATCTATCAGCCAACAAAAATAGGTGTCAAGAATAGATGCGGGATGATATATAGATATCAGTTATGAATGTTACCTTGAGACAGCTGCAGGTTTTTGTTGCTGCCAGCCGCGCGCAGTCGTTCAGCGAGGCCGCCAGCAAGCTCGGTATTTCGCAACCGAGCTTGAGCGCCACTATCGCCAAAATCGAAGAACAGTTTGGCTTTCGCCTTTTCGACCGCACCACACGCTCGCTGCTATTGACGGCGGATGGTCGTGATCTGGCGGCGGTGGCTGAAGATCTTGTTCGCGATTTCGAAGCGGCATTGGGAGGAATGGCGGCGCGATCGGCAGGCAAGCGAGGGCGTGTTTCGATCGCCGTCTTGCCTTCGATTGCAGCTGCCGTTTTGCCACGAGCATTAAGCGCATTCGCTCGTGAGTTCGCCGAAATTGATCTGACGGTCCATGATGTCTTGCAAGATCGGGCTGTCGGTATGCTGCGCAACGGCATCGTTGATTTCGCGGTCACTACGCAGACGGCAACGTATCCTGAACTGGAATTTAAAGAGCTCGCCGCCGATCCGTTTATCTTGGTCTGCAGACGCAATCATCCACTCGCGCAACACAAGATCGTGCGATGGCGCGCCGCCGCGGAGTACCCATTCATTGCGTTATCGCCCAATACTTCCGTTCGCCGCTTTGCTGACGGGGCGATGGCGCAGGCCCACGCGACAGTGCGAGCGCGCTACGAGGTGGAGCTGATCGCTTCCGCCGTAAATCTGGTTTCTGCGGGTCTCGGGATAACGGCCTTGCCCGGACTGACCCTGGCGATGTTCAATGCAGGCAAACTTGTCGTGCGACCGTTGGAAGAGCCGACCGTCCATCGCAAGCTCGGCATACTAACGTTGAAAGAGCGAAGTTTGTCTGCGCCGGCACGTTTCCTCCACGAGCGCGTCGCTGCTAGTCTTATAGACGCGTCGCGGGTCATGCTCCAAGTTAATCGCAAGCCGAGGAAATCCAGTTAGTCTTGCCCGGTTCGTCGTCCCGCTCTACGAACAAAGAGCTTTCGCTGGTCTGATGAGGTAACTGTTGAATTCGCCGAGGGCTTTCGGGGTAGCAAGGCATCTAGCTAGTATATCATCTCGCTGAACGCATCAGTTGGACTCGATATTTGGGGTCTGTCGTTGCAGCCATGAGCGGCTCAACCACTGTCCCTTGCAGTAAAGCCGCTCTAACGAGGCGGCTGCGCCGAAAACAGGTAATCAATCCAAAAGATCGTTGAAATCCTGCGTCGATCGGAGGTTATCTAATTCGGCGTGTTTCTATGAGCGGGGTGCAGGGGAGTAGGCACTCGGACTAGCCTGATCTGAGAAGCATGTAGCTGTCACTGTCACAGAGAAATAAAGAGGAGGGGGGGAATGCAAAGAAGGACGTTTTTGAAGGCCGCGAGTGCCACCGCAGTTGGTGCCGCATGTGCACCCTACGTCCATGCGCAAGCAAAAAAGTTCGCAGGCATCACACTGCGTGTGAATGGATTTGGCGGGGTGTTTGACGAAACGCTCAAAAAGTGTGTGGCTGAGCCCCTCAAAGAACAATATGACCTCAATGTGCAATTTACCGCGGGTCCAGAACAGGATGACGTCATTAAACTGATTGCGAACAAGAACAATCCTCCATTCGATATGTTTCTGGGCGATAGCCCTTACATGGTCCTGCTTGTCAATGCTGGTACCATTGAAGAGATCAGAGCATCAGATGTTCCGAACATCAAAAGGATCCTTCCGGGATTTCGCGAATTCGGCGATTACGGTGCGCCATTCAGTTTCGCTTCGTCCGTGCCCGTGTATAATTCGAAATACATCAAGGAGCCATTGACCTCCTATTCTGACATTGCCCGACCAGACCTGAAGGCTCGGGCTGTCATGCAGGCTCCAAGTACATTCGGTATGCTGCTTGCTGCCGTCGCGATCGCAGAGGAAAATGGCGGTTCTGTCTCGAATATGGAGCCGGCGTTCAAAGTGATGGAGGCCGCAAAACCAAACATTGTGGCACTCGCTGACACCACCGTTGCTGAACTTCAGATGCTTCAGAACGAAGAGGCCTGCGCGGGAATATTCTGGGATGGTCGTGCGCACGAATTGCGCACCAAGGGTGTTCCCATTGTCGCGGTTGCGCCCCCTAAGGGCATTTACTCGCTAACAACCTATATCAATGTCGTTAAGGGAACGAAATATCCGGAGGCCGCACGCGCCTGCGTTGACCAATTTCTTTCTGATCAGGGCGTGCTTGGTTTGACTCAGGCGCTTCGGTTTGGCGCGACGACGGATATCAATTTGCCGGAAGGGCTTCGGAAAGATCTTCTGTTCAATACTCCAGAGCGGAATGCCTCGAAAAGGACGGTCGACTGGCAAGCAATGATGGCAAATCGTAGTGCGTGGATTGAGAGGCTCAATAAGATTTTTCGAAGCTAGGTGGAGTGTGGTCGGATCCAATTAGCGTCTGTGTGGTCCACGAGAAACGTGAGATTGGCTGCACATTGGTGGTGAACGGACAATCGCTTGTGCCATATTGTCCCCACGCGATCCACTAGAAGGAGGTGGTTGTGAGCGTTGATTCAATTGTGCAGGACTTGCTCGGTCGGCACGACGAAATATTGGAGCGGCTTTGCGAGTTCCTCCGAATACCAAGCGTGAGCACCGATCCCGCATTCGCTGAAGGCATGCGGGATGCTCAGCAGTTTCTGCTGAGCTGGCTTAAGTCTATGGGTCTCAGTGACGTCCAGCTATTGGACGGAGGCGGCCATCCCGCTGTTTACGGTGCTTGGCATGGCGCGCCGGGAAAGCCTACGGTGCTCATTTACGGTCACTATGACGTTATGCCGCCGGACCCGGTCGAGGCTTGGCTGACTCCGCCCTTCGAACCTGCGATACGGGACGGGCGACTGTACGCGCGCGGCGCATCTGACGTAAAAGGCTCAACGGTCATTGCGCTCGAAGTCGTCGCGGCCTTTCTGAAAAAACAAGGCGGCTGCCCGGTCAACATCAAAATCTTTCTGGAAGGCGAGGAAGAAACCAGCAGCCCAAGCTTGCGCACAATCGTCGACCGTTTCGGGACATTGCTTCAGGCGGACGCAATGATCTCGGCAGATGGTGGACGGGCCAGTCCGGTCATCCCCACAATCAACATGGGTTCGCGCGGATTGGTGGAACTCGAGTTCTCGCTCCGAACTGCGGATAAGGATGTTCATTCCGGTCGTTACGGTGGTGCTATCCGCAACGCAACGCACGAGATGGCGCGTATTATCGCATCTCTGCACGACGAGCACGGTGCGATCACGATTCCGGCGCTAATGGCCGGGGTCCCACAGCCGTCGCACGAAATGCGAGCCCAGGCCAATGGTCTCCCGTTCGATGGGGCCCGTTTCATAAGCGAAGTCGGCGCGCAAGCCCATGGTGAGCCCGGCTTCTCCGTGCGCGAGCAACTAACCTTGCGCCCATCGTTGGACGTGAACGGAATTTGGGGTGGGTATACTGGTCCCGGAACTAAAACGATCGTCCCGAACAGCGCGTACGCTAAGCTCTCACTGCGGATTGCTCCGGGCCAGGATCCACGTCAGGCGAGTGAGGCGATTAAGGCGCATCTGCGCGCCAACTGTCCTCCAGGCGTGGATTTGTCGATCGTTGATCCGGAAACCGGTAGCTCGGCCTTCAGCCTCCCGACGAGACATCCTTTGGTCGTCTCGGCGCGGAAGGTTCTCCGTGAGGCAACTGGGCAGGAGCCGGTGTTAGTTCGGCTTGGCCCTACCGTTCCGATCACCGCCATATTCCGCGAAATGCTCGGAGTGGAGACCCTCATGTTCGGTTTCAATCTTCCCGACGAGGATATTCATGCGCCCAATGAATTCTTCCATATCGCCTCCATCGCACAGGGCCTCTCTGCATGGGCGCGGCTTCTTGGAGAGCTGGGGCAGTGCGATCGCGACAGCTTTCGTTCCGCAGCAAACGAGGCCGAGGAAGCTTCCCTGGCAGCTCAAAGTCTGACCGCTTGAGGGCCGGCAGGACAGAACTGTCGCTGCATTCGGTCAGCGCGAGTTTGAGGCGGTTCGTCAAGAGACCTCGCATTAGGCGCGTCTAGCGTCAGTGAAAAGTACGAGGATATGGCAATAACTATCACTCAGTCATTTGCCGTCACCGAGAGCGGGCACGTGCCCTTGCGCCGACAGCTCGCAAGCTGTTCATCAAATACTCGAACAGCATCTGCCAGGCAAAAATATGCATGCTGGAGCAGGCGCGTATGGGTGCTCCACAACCGAGGTTCGATCTCTCGGAGTACGAAGACCGCCTCAATTCGGAAGGCGATGGAGTGCTCACAGATCGATGTGCTTATTGCGACCGATCCAGGCAACATGGGTTGGCCGACGGGTTACGATGGATGGTCTTTCACTCAACACCAATGTGTGGTCGTGCGGCTCGAGGCGCCTCCGATCTGGTTCGGTCGGCAGGTCGACGCGAATGGCGCTCGAAGAACCGTCTGCATGACTGAGGACTGTATATGATTGTTTGCAGATCATTATGTCCAATCTGACCACCATCCGATTTCTGTGCTTGGAGGGATCCTTTTTCAATGAGGGTTTGGGTCTGCGACAATAGGCTTCGAAAAGGACAGCTAATACGTTACGCAATCCGCATTTGAGGCGCGCTCTCAGCGGCCGTGCCGAACGCGAACTACAAGGAAGTGGTGTGGCTGGTAAAGTGGCGGCGGATCGTCAAGTCGCCACGAGAAATGGGATATATGCGGGGGACTGGCAACATCCTTACGAAAATGTATCAGCGGCTTGCCAAGGTTCTTCGTCCGAGCGTCAAGCGGTGTGTACCGTTCTCGGCGCATCGCGCGACCGGGGTGCGGAAAATATTCCGATTTCTGCCATGTGTGGCATGAATTCTGCAGCTTGCGGGAGGTTCGCAGGAATGCTGCTAATACGGCAACTAAACGGGGTGTTGCTCAAGCGCCGCTCTTGACGGACGAAAAGCGGAGAGGAGGGTAGCTCTGGAATAGCAACGGCCATTCGGGAGTTAGTCTGCCGAGAAAGAGCTTTCCCTCCGTTCCTGTGCAGGGCTGTCCGCACCTCAAAGAAGGTAACCGGGAGACGCATCGGTATGATCCGATCGGACGCAAAACCACCAAGCCGGCTAATGGTGCGCCAGAGCCGCGCCACGACTGAGAGGTGAGTCACTAGAGAATTCTAATGCATGGATCGGGCGCTCAAACAGAGAGTCGAACGAAACAACTATCTTGTAAAGGGTGCCGCCAACTCTGTATTTTTCGCCGTAACGCACTAAGTAGAGTCGAGCCGCTTATGACAGGTCAACCGTGAAGCAGTCACTACTCAACCGCCGAGGCGCAAATGTAGCCATCCTACTGGCTCCAATGGTCTTGCTTCTAACTTGTTTTTTAGTCGTTCCGGTGCTCGGCCTGCTGAGATCGAGTTTCCTTCCTGGTAGCGATTTTCTCGAGGATAATGGATTCAGTCTGACGCAGTACGTGCGCTTCTTTTCCGATTCATTCTACTCGACGGTGCTAGTGGAAACGCTTGTCGACGGTTTTGTCGTTAGCCTCATCTGTTTGCTAGTCGGATTTCCAACCGGATATTCGCTTGCTCGCCTCCCGCCTTCAGCGCGTCGGTGGCGAACGATCATCGTCATTATGCCGCTGACGCTTAGTCTTGTCGTTGTCGTCTTTGGCTGGCTGATCATTCTTGGTCGCAATGGGCTCCTTAATTCGCTCTTCGTAAGGATGGGAGTTTTCTCCTCCCCGAAAACTCTGCTCTTCAATCGCGTCGCGGTAACAATTGTCCTGGTTCAGCAGTTCCTTCCGTTCATGATCCTGTCCGTCATGAGCGTCGTCACGCAGATCCAGCCGGTGCTCGAGCAGGCGGCCGCAAACCTCCGCGCCAATCGTTTCGTTACATTTCGTCGGGTCATCATTCCGCTAGCGATTCCTGGCATCTTGCTTGGTTTCAACCTTGTATTCGTTCTGTCTATCTCTGCGTTCATTACGCCCCGTCTGATCGGGGGGGCTCGGGTTGCGATGCTCGGAAGCCTTATCTATGAGCGCATCATGTCGGAACTAAACTGGCCCTCTGGCGCTGCCATGGCGTTTATTCTTTTCGTGAGCGGGCTCGGGTTCACAGCGGCGCTCAACGCTCTGGCGGGATCGCGCCTGATCACGAAAGGACGAGGCAATGCGCTCTGATCTCGTTGATCATGTTATGGCTGCGCTAAGTGCGGTCATTCGTGTCGTGGTTTACTCGATGCTCGCACTACCGGCGATTTTGGTCATTGTGTCATCGTTCGCCAGCGGCAACACCATGACCTTTCCTCCGGCGGGTTTTTCTCTCCGCTGGTACAAAACGGCGTTTGACAGCGAAGTGTTCATGAGCGCGCTTTGGACCAGCACATACCTCGCCGTGCTGGTCGCTAGCATCGCCCTCGTGATCGGCTTTGCCGCCGCATTCGCGATCAATCGGTTTTCCTTCCCGGGAAAGACGTTTTTGCAAGGCCTTGCCTTTTCGCCGCTAATTGTCCCGGCCGTCGTCCTGGGCATCGGACTATTGCAGCTCTTCGCGTGGTTCGATCTTACACAGACGATCTGCCCCTTGATCCTAGGTCATCTCGTTCTTGCGATCCCGTACGTCGTGCGCACGGTACTCGCGAGCCTTAGCCTGCACGATCAGCAGCTCGAGCAGGCGGCCATGAACCTGCGCGCGACACCCTTGCAAGTCGTTAGACGCATTACACTGCCGCTCATTCTGCCAGGCTTGCTGTCCGCCGCGATCTTCGCTTTTGTGACTTCGTTCGGAAACGTGACGGTTTCCGCATTTCTGACTTACGGCGGGCACGTGACTCTGCCGGTGCAGATCTTTACGTATGTCAATACGAGCTATGATCCACTTGCTGCCGCCGTATCGAGCCTAATGATCGCAGTAACGTTGGCAGTCATTCTGACAATTGAGCGCCTCATCGGGGCAGAAAGACTCGTGTAGGATAGGAGGATGTTGGCTTTGGTGCAGGAACGCGAAAGCATGCGAGAAGCTGGTCATTTCGTCGTCGAATTGAACTCGCTATCGAAATATTACGACGAGGTGCCCGCTGTGGCCAACGTGTCTCTCGGAGTGCGCCGCGGCGAATTGCTGTGCCTGCTGGGGCCATCCGGCTGTGGCAAGACAACAACGCTTCGTATGATTGCCGGATTCGTAGAGCCGACCTCAGGTACGGTAAGTATCAACGGTTCCGACATGACGCATCAACCGCCTTATCGGCGGGATACGGGAATGGTCTTTCAAAGCTACGCTTTGTTTCCGCACATGACCGTCGCCGAAAACATCGCGTTTGGCTTGGAAAATCTAAAGTGGCCACGTGAGAAGCGCGAGACGCGGGTTGAGGAAATGCTCAAGCTTGTCGAGTTGCCTCATTTGACTCAGCGTTTTCCAAGTCAGCTATCTGGTGGGCAACAACAGCGCATTGCGCTTGCACGGGCCTTGGCAATGCGGCCGGCAGTACTGCTTCTCGATGAACCATTCTCAAATTTGGACGCGCTGTTACGAGTGCGCATGCGCGAGGAATTGAGACAAGTCGTGCGTAGCGTGAATGTTACGACGCTGTTTGTCACGCATGACCAGGAAGAAGCGCTCACAATGTCGGATCGCATTGTCGTGATGAACGCTGGTCATGTCGAACAGGTCGGCACGCCGGGCGACATTTACGAGGCTCCTTTGACACCTTTCGTCGCAAAATTTATCGGCTGGTGTTCTCTGCTGAAAGGAACGGTGGGTCCTGACGGCGCTTTCACGTCATCCGCTGGGTTACGACTCGGAGGCAATTGGAGCGTTGGGCCGAGCACTGCGGTGATCCGGCCGGAACAAATCAAGCTGGCGGCCGATAGCGCTGCTGGACCTTGCCACCAAGCACGTGTTCTTCAGGCACATTATTATGGAGGGGCGACACGGCTCTTGCTCGACCTCAATGGGGAACAACTGACCATGCAGGAGCGGTTTCCATTTGGCTGCCACCCGAAGCCAGGTGACGTTGTCAATGTTAGGATCAATATGCACGAGATCCGCGTCATTCAAGCGGATGAACGCCCCTGATGGTCCACTCCGCCCTGTGGAAATCATAGTCGACGTTCTGTAACTTTCAGGTTGCTGTGCCCTGACAAGCAGGGCCGAGCTGTTATCCTCAGATCCAAGCGTATCCATTGGACCTCATCCATGCACAGCGTGGGATGAGTACCCGGCGAAACCGCGATGCGGGGGCAGTCTGGCGGAGGTAGTAGCCATCTTTGGCAGGTCCTCGCGCTTTCAATCTCAGAAGCTCGTCAATGTGCGTTGCGGCGCCGCCAGGACGTCGGCAACGGAATGGAAATGTGCGTGCGTGCGGATCGGTGCGTACATGGTACAGCCGACTTTTCTGGGAGCTCGTGAACGTCGTATTGTGGCGATCCACCGATGCTACATCTAACCATGGGGGTGCCTGGCTCGCATTTCCGACTGTTCTATCGGTGCACCGTAGTCGATCAATGCTTGCGCCCATCCGTCATAGCTTTGCGCGATATCAGCCACATTATCTCACATGATCTGCAGGATTTTTGACCCAGTCGACCACCACGCGCCAATATTGGTTTGATTTTGTCGAGGCTCACAGAAATGGCACGACACATTGCCGCCGACACCAACTACCTCAGGAAGTACGGATGGCGCTAAATCAGGGAAAAGTCTAGCATCAAGACTTCGAAAAGCAGCCAACCTTAGGACTACCGGGCGCTTCGATGCATGCCCGATGGCATTCGTAACATGAGCTCAATGCGAAAGATCGCCGCACACTTGAGTGCAACTCCCAGCTGAGGCTTTCTCGCCCACTAAGGCATTCAAGCTCGCTATCGCGTCACTGAAGGAAGCAAATGGGCAGGGTATTTGGCAGCGATTGTCAAATTGCCATATTGAGCGGCCTAAACTGATGGTTTGATGCAGAAGCGATGCTGTAACGGCTTCACACGCCTGAAATCCGCAAGCAACCCAAAAAAAACGTTGAAATCCTGCGCCGACCAGAAGGTATCTAGTTCGCTGTGCTTCTAAGAGCGGATATGCAGAACGATCGAAAAGGAGGACGTTTTTGAAGCTCGCGAGTGCAACCGCGTAATGCATTGCTAGGTGCAATGTGGCCGCATCCGCTCAGCCTCTAAGTGTTGAGGGACTTGAAGTTGTCTGGAGACTGAGTTCGAGGATTAGAGCGCTGCGACGGTCACGCGTCGAAGGACAATGAATTCGTGCAGTCCGCAATGGCCGGTCTTAGCAAGCGCCAACAGACAGAAAGTCAGGAGATCGGGTTCGAGCCGAAGCAAGCAAAATACGGCAGACGCGTCTCATCATGAGAACGGTCGAAAGAAGATGGCTGCGCAAGATAACATGTTAGAAATCCAATCAACAGGATGTCAAGACTATGAGTCTGAAAAAGCAACTTCATTTTGAGCGCGCTGAATTCGCGGCCCGCTTATCTGCAGTGAAGCAGGAAATGTCCAAGCGCGGGATTGATGTCCTGCTTGTGTCGGAGCCGGCCAACCAGAACTATCTCACGGGGTACTCAGCGTATTCCTTTTACACTCCTGGCATGGTGATCGTGGGCATAGACCGCGAGCAACCTATCTGGGTCGGACGCTCCATGGATAGCGTTTCTGCATCCATGACGACATATCTCGCGGAAGACAACATTAGGGCTTATCCAGATTATTACGTGGCCTCGCCAAAATTGTCGGCATATGACTTCATGGCGGACATCGTAAAAGAAGTAGCCGGCGAAAAGGCGAATGTCGGGGTAGAGTTTGGCGGCTTTTACTATTCCGCTCGCACACATGCCGATCTCATGCGCGCCCTGCCCCAAGCCAAGATCGTGGACGCAGACTTGATCATCAATTGGCTTCGAATCGTTAAGAGCCCAGCTGAGATCGAAATCATGCGGCAGGCTGGTCGCATTGCCGATGCTGTGATGTATCGCGCCATCGAGGTCATCGAGCCTGGCGTCCGAGAATGTGATGTTGCTGCCGCTGTTTATCACCAGCAAATTTCGGGCACACCTGAGTTCGGCGGTGCCTACGCTTGCACCCCCCCGTTTCTCTGCATAGGCGAGCGTCAAATCGCGCCGCATGCCGACTGGACTGATGACCCACTTCCAGCTTCCACCACGGTCAACCTTGAACTGTTCGCGAATCGACACCGCTATCAAGTCAATCTAGCTCGGACGGTCTCGGTCGGCAAACCCACGCGGGAATACCAGAAGCTCTCAGAGATCGTAGTAGAGGCTCTAAACGCAGGCTTGGAGGCCTGTCGGCCCGGTATCACTGCTGAGGAAGTCAGCGGGGCATTCTGCAAAAAACTGGCTCAACACGGAATTGAGAAAGAAGCCCGAGTTGGCTATCCGATCGGTGTAGGTTTCCCACCCTCGTTGCAAGACCGTACTGCTAGCCTCCGCAAGGGGGACACCACGATCCTGAAGCCAGGGATGTGCTTTCACATGATGTCCGGCCTTTGGTTAAAAGATACCGGAATAACGATCACGCAATCGTTCGTTGTGACTGAGACCGGATATGAGCCGCTTACGCAGATACCGCGTCAGCTTTACGTTAAGTAGGCGCGACACGGACTCGTTGGCCGAAGCAGGCTTCTCGGTGTGCGCATTTTCCAGGATGAAACTTTGCCCATGGGATTAAAAAAATGACATTGGCTTCTCCTTGCTCGCTTGGCATTCTGTTGCTTGACCGCGGACAGCAGTCGGATGCCGCACAGAAAACGCCCACCCCTCCGGCGCCCACGCTCCGAGGCGAAGCGCGAGGACCTTTGAGTTCCCAGTGATCTGGGAAACAGTCCCGGAGCGTGGGCAGGGGAAGTCCTTCGGGGCGAACAGTCACTTGAGCTAGTATACGTCGTCGGCTGCCAAGCGCCTAGTGGAGAGGGGGCAGTAGCTATCGGTTCGAAATGCGGGCTCACGATTCACTATCAGACGATTCTGCCGTACGAGCCCCGTTGCGATTTCGAGTTTGCTTCTCGTGCCAACTTTACTTCGCCAACTACCCGCATCTGAAAAATACCAATCGTCACGGCTGACTCAAGAAAACTCCCCCAAGACTGCTAAGCCTGGACGAGCCGGACGGGCTGTCGCGAATGGGGATAGGTGGAATCGAAGGCGGAACGCTATGGCGAAATGAGATGATGCGCCCACCCATTATTACGTACGCATCCGGCGTAGGCCGCAGGCTGGTTGGATCATTCCCGTTGCGCGTGAGCAGCTTGGGGTTTTCTTTGTAGAACCTGACGAGCTCGATCAGGTTTTCGATGCCAAAGTCGGTGAAGGCCTGAATACCACCTTCGCCGACGCCATAGACCCAGATCAGGCCGTCCTCGATCTCCATTTCAATGGCAATGTCGCGCAGCCAGCCTTCGTCTTCACCGAGGTCCTTTGCGACCTGGGTGATGGTGGTGACGTGATGAAACTTGTTGACGTGCGTGGTCATGCCGCTCGAGCGGAGAACTCTGATGCCGGCGTCCAATTCCAAGGCAGCACTCGCGCAGCCGATGCGCTGGATGCCCGGCGATCCGGGCGAGGACATCCGTAAGCCACGCCTGCGGGTCGACGCCGTTCATTTTCGCCGTTTATGCCGCCCGCCAAACTATGCCGAACGGGTCCGGTATGGCGCGTCGTCGTCACGGTGGCGATCGTTGATCGCGTGCACGGCAGCCCCATTCCATTCGGCATAGTTTGGTCGTTCAGAGCGCCTCCAGAAAGGCCAGCAGGCGGTCGTTCGGCTGGAAGCGGGTTCGCTTGCCTCGCTCGTACGGCTTGAGCTTCGCCAGGGCAGCTTCCTTGTCCCGATTCCGAGATGATGGTGCGCAGCGTACCGAGTTGATGGCGCGCAGGGTTCCGAAATGATCGCGCGCAGCATTCCGAGCATTGTCCGCGCAGCATTCCGATTTGATCGCGCGCAGTTTCGGATGGTGTGAGGCCCGATCGTTGGGCCATTTCTCCGGCTGGAAGCAGCTGGGAGGATTGGATGCCGACGAGGAGGGTTATCATGCGCCAGGTGCGCGAGATTATGAGGCTGAGCCTTGAGGCTGGGCTCTCGACGCGCGTGGTTGGCGAGCGCGTCGGCATCGGGCCGACGACGGTACGTGACACACTGAAGCGGTTTGCGCGCGCGGGCCTGGCATGGCCGGTCCCGGAAGCGATAAGCGACGCCGAGCTGGAGCAACTGCTGTACGGGGTTCCTGGCGTGAAGCCGGGTCGCCGCAAGGTGGCAGAGCCTGACTGGTCCGTTATTGCCCGCGAGCTCAAGCGCAAGCATGTGACCTTGCAGGTGCTGTGGGACGAGTACATTGCAGAGCATCCGGACGGGTACCGGTACAGCCGTTTCTGTGACTTGTTCCGCAACTGGGAAGGCCGGCTGCCGCTGGTGATGCGCCAGCACCACGGCGGCGGCGAGAAACTGTTCGTCGACTATGCCGGCGACACGGTGCCGGTGGTTGACCGTAAAACTGGCGAGGTGCGTGACGCGCACATCTTCGTGGCGGTCATGGGCGCATCCAGCTTGTCGTTCGCGCTGGCGACCTGGACCGAGCAGCTCGGCGACTGGATCGCGGGACATAACGCGGCCTTCAGCTTTTTTGGCGGCGCGACGCAACTGCTGGTGCCCGACAACGCCAAGGTCGCGGTGATCAAGGCCTGTCTCTATGACCCTATGGTCAACCGCAGCTACAGCGATATGGCGCAGCATTACGGCACGGCGATTTTGCCGGCACGGCCGCGTCGGCCGAGAGATAAGGCGAAAGTTGAGGCCTGCGTCGGAATCATCGAGCGCTGGCTGCTGGGGCGCCTGCGCAACCGAACCTTTTACAGCCTGGCTGAACTCAACGGTGCGATCGCTGAGTGGCTGGCCAAGCTCAATGACGGACGGGTGCTGCGCCAGTATGGTCGCACACGGCGCCAGGTGTTCGAGGAAATTGACGCGCCGAATCTTAAACCGCTTCCCGGCGAGCCGTGGGTCCATGCCGAATGGCGCCGATGCCGGGTCGGGCTCGACTATCATGTCGAGATCGAACGACACTACTACTCGGTGCCCTACCGCTTCGCCCGTCGCGAGGTAGAAGCGCGGATCTGTGCGCGAACGGTTGAGATCTTCCTGGGGGGCGAGCGTATCGCCGCGCACATGCGCGGCAGCGGCAACGGGCGGCACACGACGATCAGCGCCCACATGCCTTCGAGCCATCGGCGCTATGGCGAGTGGACGCCGGCAAAGATCCGCAGCGAGGCAAGCCGGATCGGCCCGATGCTGCGCCTGCTGATTGACCGGATCATCGAGGATCGGCCGCATCCCGAACAGGGCTATCGTTCGTGCCTGGGGATCATCCGGCTTGAGAAGCGCCTTGGCGCCGAGCGCCTCGAGGCGGCCGCGCTGCGCGCGATTGAGATCCAGGCTCGCAACTACCCGAGCGTCAAATCGATCCTCGAGAAGGGGCTCGATCGCGTTGCAACGCCCACGTCCCCCGAGCGCGAGCCGATCCTACACACCAACATCAGAGGCTCGGACTATTACCACTAATAGGGAAGAAAATGCTGACACACCCCACGCTCCACTTGCTTACCCAGCTCGGCCTTACCGGCATGGCCGAGGCCTTTAAGAGCCTCGCCGACAACGAGGAGGTCCATGGCCTCGCTCACGCCGAATGGTTGGCGTTGCTGCTGGACCAAGAAGCGACCTGGCGTAACAACCGGCGCCTGGCACTTCGCCTTCGTAAGGCAAAGCTGCGTCATCATGCCGTGCCCGAGGATATCGACTACCGCGCACCCCGTGGGCTCGACCGCCGCTTGTTCGACATGCTGCTCAAGGGAGACTGGATCAAGAACCACGAGAATTGCACCATTGTCGGGCCGACCGGCGTCGGGAAAAGCTGGCTTGGCTGTGCGCTTGGTCACAAGGCCTGCCGGGACAACCACTCTGTACTTTACACCCGGCTGCCGCGGTTGTTTGAAGAATTGGACCTTGCCCGGGGCGACGGACGACTCACCTCGCGGATGAAGAGCATCACCGCGGTCGAGCTTCTGATTTTGGACGATTGGGGCCTCCAGGCCATCGACGCCAATGCCCGGCATCATCTGCTCGAAATCCTTGAGGACCGCTACGGCCGTCGATCAACACTCGTCACCAGCCAGCTTCCAATTGCCAAATGGCATGAGCTCGTAAATGAACCGATGACTTCATGATGCCTCCTTCTTCGAACGCTTGGTGCGTCGTACCCGGTTGCGAAGCTGACCGATTTGTTTGTCTGAGAGCTCGATCTGCCATGGCTGCCCCTTGGCCAACTGATGACCTGCCAGCAATCCGCGCGCGAGATAATCGAACACCGTCTGCGGGGTTACTCCAAGCTCAGCCGCTGCGCCCTGAATCGAGAAGCTCCCGTCGGGCCAGCGCGTCGGGTTCTTGTCCACGCCGTTGATCTTGACGGTGGGAATGCCCCAGCGGGTGCGCAACAGCCAGACGTTCTCGCCTTTGAAGGCGCAGCCGCGGGCCGCGACGAAGCCTTCTTGATTGAGTATTGCCGCGATCTCGCGATCCATTTTGTGTTCAGCATTCAACTCGACGATCCGTTGCCGCAACCGATCAATGTCGATGTAATTGCGGTAGGTGTGAACGCGCCGTTGCACGTGATGCTCGCTAGTTGCGCCGGTCTGCCAAACGATCTTAAGCCACACCTGACCTCGGGTCCGCTTCTGATCAAGAACGACTTCGCGGATGACAAATCGCAGAATGCGCTTGCGATCGGCTGCCGACGTGGTGGCCGCGTTCCAAATCCGCGGCAGGTTCTCGCCGACCGCTTGTAGCGCTGCGCGTTCCGCCGGGCCAATCAGAAGCGGCTCTTGTGCGCGCCAACGCGCATGCTGCTGCTCGACCGCCTCGACGACACGCAGCTTCTCTTCCCAGGCCCGCTCAAGTGAGCGCGCCACAAGACGGTTCTCGGGTTCTACGGCGTCATACTGACGCCGAGCGCGCTCGGCCTCGTAGCGGGCGCGCTCCACGCGAAGCGCCCACTGGCGCTCGAGCTGACGGCTCTCCTGCTCCAGTTGGCCCGCCGCCGCGAGTGCGATCTCAATCTGATCCGGCATCAGGGCATCGAGGACCACCCGCTCGACCAGCGCGTCAACCGCCAAGGCCCGGACTTCCTGACACAGGGCACTGCCTTGCTGGTCCCGATCCGAGCGGCAGCAATAGACCGGATAGTCGGCATTCGGGCCCGTGTAGCGCATGCTCATGCGCCGTCCGCAGCGGCCGCAGATCGCAATTCCTTGTAACAGGGCTAACCCCTTGCGCGGTACGCCAGAATGTCCTGCTTCATAGCGGAAGACGTTATCTGCCAGTCGCCCCTGGTTGGCCATGAACTCCTCCCAGCTGATATAGCCTGGGTGAGCGGCGTGGAGGCAAACCGCCCAATCCCCGACCCTTGACCGTTCCCGTCAGCGATCGCGGCCGGCATCGGCTCGGATCCTTTTGCCGGCGGCCATAAACATACGCCCCAGCATAGGCCGGATTTTGAAGGACACTAAGGACGCGCGCACTATCTGGCGCACGCCAGACGATCTCGTGTGGAGATGGTCCAAGCAGCGGCCGAACCGGCAAGGACAGACCGTTCCTGTCCAGGTAACGCATCACACGGCGAGCGCTTTGCAGTTCCCGGAATTTGGCGAACACGAGATGAAGACGGGCCTGCACCTCCTCATCGGGATTGAGAATAATTGTGCCCGCTCGATCATAGGCGAGCCCGGCCGGCAGGGGCAGCCGCAGCTCGCCCCGCGCCGCCTTCTGGCGTTCCCCTTGGTGAAGGCGCATCCGAAGCTGATGCAGCTCCGCCTCGCTCACGATGCCGGACAAACCCAACAGCAGGCGGTCGTGGTAGGCGCGCGGATCGTAAAGCCGCTCACCATCCGCAATGAGCACGCCGAACACCGAGCACAGTTCGAGAAGCTGATGCCAGTCCCGGTTATTGCGGGCCAAGCGAGAAGCGTCGAGGCTCACCACAAGACCGGCGTTGCCAAGGCCGATCTCGGCAATGAGCTTCTGGAAACCATGACGATCCACACCGCCAGCACCGGATTTGCCCAGATCCTCGTCAATGACCTGGACGCGCTCCGGCGGCCAGCCCAGTCCGATGGCGCGATCGACGAGGCGGTACTGTAGCTCCGTGCTCTCCTGGTGCTGGCGCACCTGGTTCACGGATGACTGCCGCACGTAGACATAGGCCAACTTGGCTCGGTGCGCAGTCGTGAGCCGCTCGTCAGCGACGTTCAAGCTGATCAGCACGACCCAGTCCCCTTCCGGGCGTGCCGGGAACCGCTTGCATTCGCCGCAGCAGCGTGGCGAGGATTTGAGCGATCTGGGTTTGCGTCGCGGTCGACAGATTCGGCCACAGGCGCGGAATGTCGGCGCGTCGGACGGCCAGATGGATTTGCCAACGTCGGCAGGGGTCGATACGCAACGCGACCTGGAAGCGGTCGGTGGGTCATCGCGAATCACCTTCTCGTCGAGAAGGCTCAGACTCGCGCTCAAATGTTGCATCAATGGGATCAGCGTACGTGCACTGATGCGCGGTAGATCGGCGGCGTTCGGGCGGGAAGTGATCGGCTCGGCAAGATCCGTCGACGCGATCCGAACCGGCAGCGCGACAACGACGTAGGCGGGACCGCGCCCCGACCGCTCCTTCAGCACCTCAAGCCGGTGCCCAAACAGAAAATGATGCGGGTCCGTGATCGTGACGTGAGACACGACCCGCTCAAGAATAGGGGTACTCTGCCGTGTTCGGCGATCCCACACTTGGCGATGCGATATTGGACCGCATCATTCACAATGCGCACCGCCTCGAGCTCAAAGGCGACAGTCTACGGCGTCAGGCTGGCGAAAAGAAAAAACCATGAGCACCTCGCGCACGATCGCCCCGCCGGCCCACAGGCCCCTCCCGCGCGCGTCGCTACGTCGCTCGTGGGGACACTCCGCGCCGCGCACGGGGCCCCCCATGGACCGCCGGAACGATCTCCGAACCAACCCGCCAGCCTTGAGCAGGAGACCATTTCCAGCACACATAAACCCGTCAGTCGTGTTCGCCTCCGCACCTGATCACGATCGCTGGAATCCGTGATCACCATCGCCTGGAACACCTGATCACCATCCCTGGAATGCGCACCAGAGGATTCGACGCAAGCCGGAAGCGTGTCTTGCATGGGTGGCGGTACGTCACTCGTGAAGCCTAGCGGGTGCTGCCGCGTTGCATCACCTGATCGACCATGAATGGATGCTCGAAGCCTATCGCCTGACGCGCAAGGAGGAGGGCCCGGCGTCGTCGGCATGACGGCGACGGACTGGAGCGCCCGCTTGCGGCCACCACGGCGACGACCCCGAGCTTCTCTTCCCAATAGAGCCGAACAGCTTCTTCTGGTTGACCAGCGCTTGCGCAGAACACGGAGGCACCGATAGCCGAAGCGACGGCGCACCTCAGCGATTGCTCTCATGCGTTGGCTTAGGGTTCCGTAGCCGCGCAGCGGCCGACTTTTTTTGAAGCTCGTGAAGGTCCTGTGGTAGCGACCCACGATTTGCTTCTGGAGCAGCATTTAGAGGAAGCGCGTGGCGCTGCCAAGGGCGGACAGCGTTCGTTGCTCGCGCCAAGCGGGCTCCCTGCTGCAGAAGAATCGTTGATCTCAAGCTCGAACGACCAGCTCATCGATAACATTCGACTGTCTTGATAGCGAAACGTGGCGAGGGGGGCCGAGATAGAAGTGGGTTGCGACCAGACCCAAGTTATCGGTACCCGATGAGAGGTATTGAAGCGGGAGTCTCATCACCACCAAACGATCATGCCGTACCATTGATTTTCATTCGTGACTGATCCTGCGAAGGAAAAAACTTGCCGAACTGCCGCGCCTGAATCGCCGGGACGGCTTACCGGCTGTATTATGTACATTGGCTGCCTATGCCCCAGCATCAAAGCGTCGACGAGCGAGATTGTCTTTCTATCGCGGAAGAGATCAACTGACTTCCTTATAGTGACCGCGGAAATCCGCGCCAAGCTATCGGCGGCTGCGCGCCGCCACGAAATGCGACAGGCTCCTCCTGTAGGAGAGACGAAATTGGTTTGATTTCTGCAGGTCGCACAGCATTCCCTCGCGCCACACTGCACGCCGCGGATGCTTTCAACTTGATCAGCGCAGCATCAACATACGTCTCCATCTCCTGTGCGCCGCCGTACATAGAGTGATGACTAGTTTTGCCAAGGCAAACGAAATGTGACCCAAGCCGCAGTGTCCAAAATCCAAGAAGTCGCTCCACCGCAACTGTCGATCTGGAACCGACAACGTGGCCACACGTCAAGGCAAACACAGCCCCGCGATTAGCGTAGAAAAACCCGCCGAGTGTCCCCTGCATGTTTTGTGTTCGCGAGGCACCTTGAATTCTGGCTCCAGACTTCAAGGTACCAGTTGCTAGTCCGGATCTGCGATAGAGGACAGGAGTTTCGTTATATGAGCGGCGGTTTAGGTATTTTTCCGACCAGTGGCGAGGATCAATATCAACAACAATTTCAAGGCGGGGAGTTCATAGCTCCACATAAAGCCGCGTCGGCGTTCGCTCACCCATTCGAAAATGGTCCCTTGTGAGGCCATCCACGACGCTCGCGACGCCAATCCTTTCTTTTAATTCCTCGAAATCAGATCTCGAGCGTGTAGATCCCGGTTCAGGTCTCTGACGATTGTTTGACCGCGCCAACCTAAGCGCTCTTCGATATACTCAGGGGCAAAGCGCAAATGTTGTCCGGTGGTCGCCTCTGGCTCGACGTAGTCGAAGAGATCTCGATCGAAGAAGTCGCGCAAATGCCCGGCAACAGCGACATATCTGAGGTAATCAACTATCATGGCGAATCGGCCGATGAGAATTCAGCTCAAGCAAGCCCGCGGAAATGGTCAGGCGACGACACGAAGTGCCGGCTTGGAGTGCTCGTCCCTGACCGAAGAATCGCAGAGCATAGGAGCAAAACAGCGACGGTTGCCTCGAGCTCCATTTTTAGGTTATTTGACACGTTTACAGTACCTGCGAAACAACCAGGAGTTGAATCGGACACGGAGCTTCGACCGCTTGTCCTTTACCGCGGTGAAATAACCGCACGATATGCCAGCTTTACCCGTTCAGTGCTTTTCTGATCTCCGCGGCTTGTGTAGCGGATTTGGTGACGCCTGCTCGTCAATGGAGGACTGGCTCAATGGGAACAAGCTTTGCGTGACGCGGTATCAGAACACGTCGATGGCACACTGCCCGAAAAATGCGGCCATATCTGCCCAATGCGGTTCGAGACATCGTCATTCGACATTGCGGGGGTCTTTCATCGGGCAAAGAGGAGAGTTGGGCGAGTCCGATAGATCTCTCCAAAAACGGTTACGACTCGTTCGATCGAAGAGGCGTCGACATGACGGTGCGTAACGAATCGCAATGCGTTTTTTGAGACGGGCGCTGTCAGCACACCATAATCGGACAGGATCTTAATCCACTGCCGGACGTCATCAGTCCCAACATGGACCACGACAATGTTAGTCACAATGTCAGTGGGATTGACCAAGTGCGGATCAATTCGGTGCAGGCCATCCGCCAATCTCCGAGCGTTAAGATGATCGTCAGCCAGGCGCTCGATCGATTGCTCGAGCGCGACGAGACCACAGGCTGCCAGCAAACCGGCCTGACGCAAGTTACCGCCCAACATCTTGCGGAAGCCGCGAGCACGTTCGACGAATGGGCGCGGGCCTGTCAATACAGATCCAACCGGCGCGCTCAGTCCTTTGGACAGGCAGAACGTGACCGAATCCGCGAAGGCAGCTATGGCGGAAGCGGCGACACCGAGCGCAATGGCGGCATTGAAAATGCGAGCGCCGTCCAAGTGTACTGGAACGCCGAGCTGCCAGCTTTTTGCGCAGACGGCATGCATATGGTCAAGCGAAAGAACGGCTCCTCCCACACTGTGCGTCGTTTCCATACATACGACCGCCGTCCCAAGCGCGTGCGCGGTCATACCGGGTGTCCGCAGGCAGTCATCGAGCGCGCCAAGATCCATTGCTCCCGCTCGTCCGGGCAGGGGTCTCGAATAGAGACCGGCGAGCAAGGACAGCCCGCCCATTTCCGAACGAAAGATATGCGATGACGCTTCGCCGACCACCTCCCCTTTAAAAGAGGCATGCGACAAGATAGCTACAAGATTGCTCATCGTGCCGGACGGCAGAAACAAACCGGCTTCCTTGCCGAGCCGGGCCGCCGCTACACGTTCGAGCTCCTTAACCGTGGGTTCGTCGCCACGACCGTCATCGCCAAGCTCAGCAGTAACCATGCGGTCAAGCATGGCCGGCGTCGGCTTGGTTACGGTGTCGCTGCGCAAGTCGATCGTCGATGTCAGTGGTTGCATTGGCATTCCAGCGGCTCAGGCATTGTATCCGAGCTGCGCCCGTGACTAGCCGCCATTACTCTGGCTCCGTGTGAGCGTGTGGGGTTGTGTGCCGTGAAGTCGTCGTCAAATCCGGCCTTTTGTTTTTCTTCATGTTTGCGCGCCACTAGTAGTCTCGCCTTTGGCGGCGGCGCGCATGCCCGCACCGTTGATCTCATCTCGGGAAATTATGAGGCGCCTACTTGCTTCGTCTCAACGTACGTTGTTGCAGTTAGCTCGGCAAAAGCCTCAGGCAGCGGACGCGAACGCCATCCGGCAGAGCGTGTTGACGTCGTAGATCGGCAGCCCTGTGAGACTGCGCATTTCCGTGGCCACCGCTGGAAACCCCGTGCATTCGAACAGGAGCGACGCGATCTCCGGATGTGCAGCGCGGAGTCTCAAGATGCACTCCCTGACATCTTCCTCAATTTCGGCGGTCGTGGTCGGTACCGGCGGACGGCGCATCTCGTTTCGCCACAACGCGCCGCCTTCAATACCGCCGATCACAACTCTCGCCCTATCTTCCGGATTTTCGATCTCGAGCAGATCTTCGCCCAGGTGGGTCGAATCGGCTGTGAGGACCGCGAGTTTAGCAGGCCTCGGAAACTGGCGAAGCAATGTTGGCAGCAGCAGCAGGCTTGAAAGCACTACCGGAACTGTTACTGCCGCAGCTACGGCCGCTTGATGCCGCATAAAGAAGCCGCAGTTGGCGCTGATTGCGACAGCGCCTCGTTCAACCAATCGCTTGGCGGCTGCGATACAGGCGGGCTCGAGCGCTGCATTGCCGCGAACAACGGCATCCGCCCAGCCCCCTTCAACCGTTTCCTCGATCACCGGAAAGTCGAAAGTAGCAGGGTTCAGCATGTTGCCGAGCCTCGGCTTCGGAGGCGAAGGCCCTCGTTCGAGATTCATGATTCCGAGAGAGCGCGCCAATTGCGTTTTCATTTCTGGCTCCGAAAAGAGGTGTAATTTGATGCGGTGTGCAAGTCGCACGCCGCCCCGGGATTGTTTGGCTCAGGACTTCCGTCGTTTCAAGCGATACCCAACGCCGGAATGCGTTCTATAGTGAGCGTCAAGATACGCCGCATTCGTTCGATGATCTCGTGGACCTGGTCTTCTGTCACGATCAAAGGCGGACAGAGGGCGAGTGTATCACCAATGGCGCGCAGGACGAGACCTTGATCATGGGCGATTTGCATTGCCAATGCACCGACGCGGCCCGGTTCCGAGAACGGACGCTTCGAGGTCTTGTCAGCAACCAGCTCCAGCGCAGCAAGTAGACCCAACCCGCGTACATCTCCCACGAACGGGAGTTCCGCTAGCTGCCTCAGTCCATTCTGAAATGGCGCTTCCAGTCTCGCAGCATTGCCGATCAGATCGCGCTCCTCGATAATCTTCAGATTTTCCAACGCAACGGCCGTCACGACGGGGTGGGCCGACGCAGTGTAGCCATGACCGAACGTGCCAATCTTGTGGCTATTGTCCGCGACTGCATTGTAGATCGCTTCGCCGAACAAGACTGCACCGAGAGGCATATAACTCGATGTGATCTGCTTTGAGACAGTTATGATGTCCGGAGAAAAGCCGTATTTCTTGAACGCGAACGTCGTGCCAAGTCGGCCGAAACCGGTGATTACTTCATCAGCGACCAGCAGGATGTCATACTTGCGACAAAGAGCTTCGATGCCGCGCCAATAGCTCTGCGGGGGTGGAAAAACGCCACCGCCACCCATCACAGGCTCGCCTATGAACGCCGCAATGGTTTCCGGCCCCTCCCGCAGTATCGTATCTTCAGCTTCGACCAGCAGGCGCTGAGTGAACTCGGCTTCAGTTTCGCCGTCTCTTGCGAAACGGTAATAGTGCGGACATGTCAGATGCAGTACTGGAATGGCGGGCAGGTCGAAGTCCCTGTGGTTGGTCGGCAGGCCGGTCAGGCTTCCGGCCCCAATCGTTATGCCGTGATAGGCCTTCTGACGAGCCAGAAATTTCTTCTTTCGGTGGCGACCCAAGGCATTGTTCATGTACCAGACAAGCTTGATTACCGTGTCATTCGCTTCTGACCCGGAATTCGTGTAAAATACTCTTGTTAGCCGCGGGTCAGCCGCCATCTCGATCAGCTTGTCAGACAAGCGTATCGACGGTTCGTGTGATTTGCTGAAGAAGATATGGTAGAAGGGCAACTTCTCCATTTGTTTCATTGCGGCTTCAGCTAATCGCTTTTCGCTGAACCCGACGGCAACCGACCACAACCCGGCCAAACCCTCAATGTACTGCTTGCCATTAGTGTCGTAGACATAAATTCCCTCGCCCCGCTCCATGATGAGCGGCCCCGTCCTTTCCAGAGCGCGGGCGTCCGTGGATGGGTGAAGTGAAGTTGCTAGATCGATTTCGACCAGCGAATTTGATTTGGTCATCTCAAACCTCTGAGATCAATTGAACTACTGATGGGTGCGGCGATCTCTCGCATTCCGCCTCATGGTTCCGAATGCCATCGGGCATGCATCGAAGCGCCCCGGTAGTTCTAAGGTTGGCTGCTTTTCGAAGTTTAGATGTTAGACTTAGGAGCACGCCTTTATTGTGCTGTTTGACGTTGTTTCCGCAGATTTCATGCATCCCGACACATTAGGTGTCGAAAAACCGCGATGAGCTACGGATCTTTAGAGTTTGGGCGACGTGGACAAGTCGAATGAGGCGTGCTCGGAGGATACCACCTACGGCCTAGCCGCGCGGCAGCAGATCGTTGGCTGCCGCAGAGAGAAGATCGTCGGGCCGTGCGATAGGTCGCGGGCCGCATGTTTACGCTCTGCCTACAGCCCACCATCAAATGCCGCCTCACTGGACTTGGAGGGGGCAAGCCATGGACGTGGATCGCGACATTGAGGCGCGGCGGCGTCATCGTGCTGAAGGACCGCCAGGTGCTCCTCGAGCGCTATGGCCTCGGGCGCACAGCGAAAGACCATTCGTTATGATCTCCTAGGATGGGATTCTCGGCACATACTCTAACCGATTTGCGCTGGCCGCGGCGGACCAATTACCCGGTAGGCAAATGGGCTTGGGCGAAAAATCCCTCGTGTCCACCGGCACGCTGCTCACGTTCCGTGATCGGCAGGCGTAATTTTACATCGTAATCTCAACGACATGCGAGTTTCGTTGTCTATTCAGTATGGCGCGCCATTTCCTGGGTGGCGGCGGGCTGTGCGCGGTCTCAGCCGCGCAAATCCTGGCTCGTTCGCAAGAGGGCGCCGGCGGCGGGAGCAACTGGCGATGCAGGAGCAGTTTCCATTTGGAGGCGACCCGAAACCGGGCGATCTCCTGAGCATCTCTGTAGTCGTTGCAGCGAATGAGGCCATCCCTAAGGAGGTATTGCCCGAGATTTGCGCTAGGACGAGCCTGTGCGGCGAGACACTCTTAGCACAGCGGCGCACAAAAGGTTTAACTCCGCGGCAGCGATCAAGATCGCGTCGCCCGGCGCACCGCTACAGATCGAATGAGCCTCGCAAAACCAACGAGTCAATAGATGGCAGTTCGCGGAGCCGTAGAGCTGACCAAGGCCGAGAAATCGAGGAGCCGTTTTAGATCTGAGTCAGCGGACAACATCGAAATCGTGCTGTCTTGGAGAGACGCAACGTAAGCTGTCGTCCGTGAAGAACCTCCCAAGCGATTGAGCGGGAGTCGGTTTTTGGAGCGGAACGAGGTTTGAAATTCAAGTTTTTTAGGTTCGAAGGCCCAAATGCTTGCAATTTCATTTTTGCGATTCCTCGAATCGAGGATCGTGATTCCGTGGTCACATCGGAGGGGACGATGCGCCCCAAGGAACGAAGGGACAACGGACAAGGCGATCTTCTGCGCTCGCGGCTGGACGCGATCATCGGCATGGACTATGCCCTGGTGAAGCTTGCGCGGACGACTGGTCGTTCCTTGAGGAACGGTTCCGCGGGGTCTACGAAGACAAGCTGGGTCGGCCGCCGCTGCCGACGCGGCTGATGGCAGGGCTTGCCATCCTCAAGCACACCTACGACCTCTCCGACGAAGTGCTGTGCGAGCGCTGGGTGGAGAACCATATTACCAGTTGTTCTGCGGCGAGGAGTTCTTCCAGCACCGCCTGGTGTTCGATCGCTCCTCGCTGACCCGCTGGCGCCAGCGCATGGGCGAGGAGAAGCTGCAGGCGCTGCTGCAGGAGAGCCTTGCGGTCGCCACCAAGATCGAGGCGATCAAGCCGGCCGACCTCAACCGGATCATCGCGATACCACGGTGCAGCCCAAGAACGTGATGTTCCCGACCGACGCGCGGCTTCTGAACCGGGCGCGCGAGATCCTGGTCCGGCTTGTAAAAGCAGGGGCTGACGCTGCGGCAGTCCTATGCGCGGGTGGGCAAGTTCGCGCTGATCAACATCAGCGCTATGCCCATGCCAAGCAGTTCAAGCGCGCCAACCGAGCTTGAGGACGCTCAGAACCTATCTCGGCCGCGTCATCCGCGACATCACCCGCAAGATCGAAGGCCGCACCGGCTTGCGCTGGCGCTGGCGCGACGGGTGCTTGAGCAGAAGCGCCACCCGACTACATGGTGTTCATCTCAGGGCAGAAGCGGCGGGTGACGCCCAAGATCAAACGCGAGGTGCGCCGCCGCTAGGCCATCGAGCCGGTCATTGGCCATCTCAAATCCGAACACCGGATGGGCCGCAACTATCTCTGGCACCGTCAAGGTGATGCCGCCAATGCCGTCCCCGCCGCCGCCGGCTACAACTTCCGTCGCCTCTTCCGCTGGCTCGGGCTTTTGCTGCGCCAAATCCTCGCCCAGCTCATCCTCCGACTTCAGCGCGTCCCGAACTGAAGTCCGGGTCCTTCACGGACGACTAAGCTGGTCGGCCCCACATAGCCGAAGGCCTAGGGTGATAGCACGCTCGACGGGCCGATCGTTGGTTCGGGCGCTCGAGGCTAGCTTAGGGGCACCAACTGGCGCACATTACCGATCGGGCGCAATCTGAGAGCCTGCGCGAACGAACCGGACCATGAGGTTGTTGGCGTCGGCAGCAATGCGTCGTGCCATCTCGATCACTTGAAGACCTCGAACATCTCTTGCGTTGCTTTCAGAGGCTCGACGGGCTTTCGTACAAAAACCTCGCATGCCACTTATCTTTTGCAGAATTTCGGCATGGGTGGCGCTACATCACGGAAATCGGCTTTAGTGACTCGATAAGTTCTTGAAGCGTTACATCGCTAACAACGAAAGAAACCCAGCAAGGAGAGAAACGATGCGCGGGGTGGAGAATATGAACGCGACCGCGGCCGCGTCAGAGGACGCCGCCCTGCCGCGGGGTGGCGCGGCGATGTTGCGATGGACCCCGGATCAGCAGATCGTCGGCTGCCGCAATAGAGAAAAGATCGATCCGGTCCGTGCGATAGGTCGCGGGCCGCATGTTTACGCCCTGCCTGCAGCCCTCAATCAAATCTCGCCTCACTGGTCTTGGAGGGGGCAAGCCATGGATGTGGATCGCCACATTGAGGCGCAGCGCGTCTCCGGCGTCATCGTGCTGAGGGACCGCCAGGTGCTCCTCGAGCGTTATGGCCTCGGGCGCACAGAGAACGACCGTTGGACCTCCTACTCCGTCGGGAAGTCAGTCACTTCGATCCTGATCGGCGCGGCAATCCAGGACGGCTACATCAAAAGCATGAATGCGCCGCTCACCGACTACATCCACGAGCTCAAAAGCAGCGCCTATGACGGCGTGACCGTTCGCCAGCTCTTGACCATGACCTCGGGGGTGAAGTGGAATGAGGATTACACCGACCCGAACTCGGATGACGCCCTGCTGCTGTCGGCACCTTTCATAGACGGGGTCGATCCCGGCATCGCCTACATGCGCCGCCTGCCGAGGGCCGATCAGCCCGGGGCCAAGTTCGACTACAAGACCGGCGATTCCCATATCGCCGGGGTCTTGGTTTCCAAGGCGGTTGGCAAGTCGATGTCAGAGTACCTCTCAGTCAAGCTCTGGAGGCCCTTTGGGATGGAAACTGACGCGTTCTGGGCGGTAGATTCAGCCGGCCAAGAATTAGGTGGCGGCGGCTTCATCGCGACCCTGCGCGATTACGCCCGCATCGGCCAATTTATGCTGGGCTGTGGCAAGGCTGGCGGCGTCCAGGTGCTGCCGCGCGAGTGGCTTGCCGACGCAACCCGCCCCCATATCACCTTCTCACCCACAAATAAAGGCGCGACGGGCTATGGTTATCACTGGTGGATTTACAGGGAGGCCTACGCGGCACTGGGCCACTGCGGCCAAGCGATCTTCGTCTATCCGAAGGACAAGGTCGTGATCGCCATCAACTCTGCCTGGCCTGAGCCCAACCTTCCCGAGTACGGGCAGGCCCAGGCTGCCTTCGTCGAGGCTCTGCACGCTTCGGCTGTAGCGCAGCCTCGCGGCCCTGCGCGCATTAGCTGGTAAAGGCGGAAAGCAGGATCCTGGCGCTACGGTTATTGTCTTGCTGGTCCCCAAGGCCGATAGCCGTCTGAGGCCGCTTGGGGCTGAGAGAGCTACTTCCACCTGATGTTCGGACTGGCCGGGCGACGGCGCAACTCGCGTTTGATCTAGGGTATCACGGGCTGCTTCTGGCCAGCATTGAAGCCCGCATAGCCTTTGTCGAGGACGATAGTGCAGCGAAAGGCCGTTCACCTGCCTCTAGAACAATCGCCAAGCTGACTGCATCGAAGGGGATTCCCAAAATTAGCTGTGAGCTGATTCAAACTCTCCGCCGGGGTCGGAGGCCGGCAGGCATATCGAAGGCTCTTTCGCTGGATCTTCGGGTTAAGTCTCGGCTGGGTCAAGACAGGCGCATCGCACCGCGAGGCAGTCGAGCGCTTTGGGGTGAGCGCGGCAAGTGGCCGTGCGGTGGCCGCAAATGCGGCCAGCCTTGACCGCCCCCTGCGCGCGGCGGCTGCGCGATCGGTGGCCGGGACGGAAAAATGGCCCGCAGCGCGGCCGAACAAAAGAATGGACTTGCGGCGATCTCCGCAATCGTCATCTCGGCAATTGAAAAACTTGCTTGTCCATCTCATCTGTCGTGCGCAAGTGATCCCAATGCTCGGCAGGAAAGTCGTAGAAGGCCAGCAGCATGTCGCGATCCTCGACCAAGCACTCGACCGTCCGTCCGTATTTGGCCCCGTATTTCTCGGCGAAGACATCGATCGCCGCTTCTGCGGACGCCCGGTTCGGCGCCCAATGGACCTCGCGCAGATCCTTCTTCATGGTGGCCTGCACCGAGAGCGGGACCTTGTCCTCCAGGACGTTCACGGTCTTATGCTCCCAGCATCGCTGGTGCCGTGTGCCGGGAAAGACCGCACCTTCCAGCCGAGCGCACCATCACCGAGAATTTCCGGCGCGATCTCCAACCCGCCCTGCTTGAATCGATCAGGAGCTCACGCCAGCTTTGCGCGCTCTCCCGCACGCCGACCTGAAAGCCGATAAGTTCCTTCTTGCCTTCCGCCGTCGCGCCGATCAGCACCAGCATGCACTCGCCCTGGTCTTCCATGGGGGCCTGCAGGAGGACGCCATCGGGCCCACACGTCAGGTACCGCGCGCCGACAGATCGCGCCTCCGCCAGCGCTCGTACTCGCCTTGCCACTCACCCCCTCAGCCGGAAAAACCGCGGGCGACAGTTTGAGCGCGTCCTTGCCCAGCAAGTCCGTCAGCGCCTCCTGGACACGCTGGTCGAGATGCAGGCCGATGCCGGTCGCAATTGTTCGCACCGGGCGGTAGCCTGGGCGCGTCCCTCCTAGTCAGTGGATTGTCGATCGCGTCGGGCTGACGTAAACAGACAATGTTGCTAGTCTCGTTCATGGTGTATCGCTCTCCTTGAGAGATTCTGGCAGGCTCGATACCAGCCTCGATACGCCGCCTATCTCAGACCGTCATCACCCACTTTCCCGCATAGCTTGCCCCGACTTCAATCCGATCGAGAACGCCTTCGCTGAGCTCAAAGGCTCTTGCGCAAGGCCGCGGAAAGAACGGTCGACGGACTCTGGACCGCGATCAGCCGCAGCATCGGCCGCTTCACACCAAGCGAATGCCGCAACTACTTCATCGCCGCAGGATACGCTGCAACATGATCGGCGGACGCTCTAATTCATGGGCGACAGCACAGCGAAGGCAAACAAAAGAGGGCACGCGCCGGTCGTGTCCCGAGGAGTGGTGTAGCCGCTAGCGAAGCCGCTCGCGACGCGCGCCCCACATAGCGCCGTAGCGAGCGAGCGGCTTTGCGGGCGGTCACCGATGATTCGTCGGTAAGATTTGGATTGCGACACCAACCTGATTCGAGAACCACCGATGACCGACGACATGATGAACCTGCGTGCGCTCCCCAGATGCCGATCTGTTGCGCGAGATGATCGGTTTTGCCGCCCAGCGGCCGATGGAGCTCGAGGTCGGGCCCGACGGGGGGCCGCTTATGGCGAGAAGAGCCTGGAGCGCCTGGTCCAGCGCAACGGCTACCGCGATCGAAGCTGCGAGACCCCCGCCGCCATCGTCGAGCTTAGCATTCCCAAGCGGCGCAAAGCGTCCTAGGGCGATTGGCGCTATCTGTGGATCGACGCCATCTATGTGAAGGTGCACCCAAGCAGGCGCATCGTCTCGTCCGCGTTGATCATCGCGGTCGGGGTCAACAGCGGTGGCCGCCGCGAGGTACTCGGCATTTACATCGGCCCGTCCGAGGCGAAGACGTTCTGGACCGCGTTCCTGCGCACGCTGGCGCGGCGCTTGCGCGGCGTCAAGCTCGTCGTCTCCGACGCCCATCATGGGATCAAAGCCATGGTTGGAAAAGTTCTCAACGCCACCTGGCAGCGCTACCGCGTCCACTTCATGCGCAACGCGCTGGCGTATGCCGGCAAGAGCGGGCGGCGCGTTGTGCCCGCCTTCATCGCCCCCGGCTTTGCCCAGATGATGCGAGGCGGCGCTGGCGCAATAGCGGCGCATCGCCGATCAGCTACGCCCCAAACTGCCGAAGCTCGCGGCCTTCCTCGATCAGGCCGAGACCGACGTGCTGGCCTACATGAGCTTCCCGGCCGCGCACCGCGCCAAGCTGCACTCGACCAATCGGCTCGAAGGGGTGAACGGCGAGATCAAGCGGTGAACCGAAGTGGTCGGCATCTTCCCCAATGCCATCACTCGTCTGGTCGGTACCATCCTGCTTGAACAGAACGACGAGTGGGCGGTCCAGCGCGGCCGCTACATGACACTGGAAACGGTCGCGCCGTTGGACGATGATCCCGCCGTCAGCTTCCCGGCAATCGCCACCTGACCGATCCGGCCCATGCCGGCGAATGCGGTGTCCCGCAATCAGTTACACCACGCCACGGACACGATCCACGCGCCCACATATTGAAGATAGCGCATGCTTGCTCATGCAGTAACTCGTCGTCCGTGAAGAACCTCCCAAGCGATTGAGCGGGAGTCGGTTTTTGGAGCGGAACGAGGTTTGAAATTCAAGTTTTTTAGGTTCGAAGGCCCAAATGCTTGCAATTTCATTTTTGCGATTCCTCGAATCGAGGATCGTGATTCCGTGGTCACATCGGAGGGGACGATGCGCCCCAAGGAACGAAGGGACAACGGACAAGGCGATCTTCTGCGCTCGCGGCTGGACGCGATCATCGGCATGGACTATGCCCTGGTGAAGCTTGCGCGGACGACTGGTCGTTCCTTGAGGAACGGTTCCGCGGGGTCTACGAAGACAAGCTGGGTCGGCCGCCGCTGCCGACGCGGCTGATGGCAGGGCTTGCCATCCTCAAGCACACCTACGACCTCTCCGACGAAGTGCTGTGCGAGCGCTGGGTGGAGAACCATATTACCAGTTGTTCTGCGGCGAGGAGTTCTTCCAGCACCGCCTGGTGTTCGATCGCTCCTCGCTGACCCGCTGGCGCCAGCGCATGGGCGAGGAGAAGCTGCAGGCGCTGCTGCAGGAGAGCCTTGCGGTCGCCACCAAGATCGAGGCGATCAAGCCGGCCGACCTCAACCGGATCATCGCGATACCACGGTGCAGCCCAAGAACGTGATGTTCCCGACCGACGCGCGGCTTCTGAACCGGGCGCGCGAGATCCTGGTCCGGCTTGTAAAAGCAGGGGCTGACGCTGCGGCAGTCCTATGCGCGGGTGGGCAAGTTCGCGCTGATCAACATCAGCGCTATGCCCATGCCAAGCAGTTCAAGCGCGCCAACCGAGCTTGAGGACGCTCAGAACCTATCTCGGCCGCGTCATCCGCGACATCACCCGCAAGATCGAAGGCCGCACCGGCTTGCGCTGGCGCTGGCGCGACGGGTGCTTGAGCAGAAGCGCCACCCGACTACATGGTGTTCATCTCAGGGCAGAAGCGGCGGGTGACGCCCAAGATCAAACGCGAGGTGCGCCGCCGCTAGGCCATCGAGCCGGTCATTGGCCATCTCAAATCCGAACACCGGATGGGCCGCAACTATCTCTGGCACCGTCAAGGTGATGCCGCCAATGCCGTCCCCGCCGCCGCCGGCTACAACTTCCGTCGCCTCTTCCGCTGGCTCGGGCTTTTGCTGCGCCAAATCCTCGCCCAGCTCATCCTCCGACTTCAGCGCGTCCCGAACTGAAGTCCGGGTCCTTCACGGACGACTAGCTCACGCGTTCGACAGCATGAAAGCTTCGCACCGTGCGCGCAAGGCGCGGAATTTCGGCCTTGTAGCGTCCAAAATGAGGAAATTCTGCCTGAGCGCTCGGTAATATTACTTGAGCGCTCGGCAATATTACAAGAGTGGGAAACTTCCGGAGCGCAGTCTTTGGATGTGGAGGAAACAATGAGCCTGTTTGCTAAGCTGCAGGCGCTTCATGCAGGCGACATCGTCCGTTCGCGCAGTCGGCGCGCTGTCTTCCGTCAGTAGCCGAGTATCGGCCCAATCCTCACGCGAGCTTACGAGTGGCGTTAAGCGGCGGCAATTTTGGCAAGGCCCTCGTCGAAGATTATGTGAAGCCTTTCGAGGCCAAAACCGGGGTTACTGTAACTCAGATAACGCAGCATATGGACGCCGCCCGGATCGCGACGATGGTGCAGGCGTACAATGTTACGGCCGATTCGGTTCTTACAACCGTTACCAATTGAAACGCGAGAGGGGACAAATAATGAGCTTTTCGGTGAACCGCAGGCTATTCATGCACACCATGTCGACTGCTCTGGCTGTAGGCGCACTCTCTTCCGTGCCGAAGCGGGCGTCAGCGAAATCGGACGAGTTGAGGGTGGCGTTCGCCGGCGGCAACTTCGGCCAAGCCGTCTCCGACGCTTACGTGAAGCCTTTCGAGGCGGCGACGGGGATCAAGGTGACCCAGATCACGCAAGACCTGGATGTCGCTCCAATCGCCGCAATGGTGAAGGCTAAAAGCGTAACGGTCGACGTTGTCCTGCTCAGCCAAGTCTCGGCCTTCACGCTGGCGAAAAATGACAATCTCGAGAAGATCGATTATTCGATCTACAATTCTGGAGAACTAGGAGCGATCGAACAATACTGCAAGCAGCCCTACGGTTTCGGTTGTTGGATTTATTCCATGAATTTGTGTATCAATGGTTCCAAATTCCCCGCCGGCAAGCCGAAGCCCAATAGCTGGGCAAATTTCTGGGACGTCAAAAACTTTCCTGGCGTCCGCGCCCTCAGGACGGGCCAGTACGGTTCCCTAGGTCCGTTCGAGGAGGCCCTTATCGCGGACGGCGTCAATCCGAACGCCGTCTATCCGATGGATATCGACCGTGTGTTCGCTAGCCTAGACAAGATCAAACCTCACATCCGCAAGTGGTGGCTGAATGGCTCCGAGATCCTGCAGATCATGAGAGACAACGTTGCGGATATGGTGCAGGCCTACGACGGCCGCGCGCAGTCCCTGATCGACGCAGGACAGCAAATCGAGATCGTCAGGAATCAGGGCAAGCTGGCTTGGGACAACTGGATCATTCCCCGGGGGGCGCCCAATCTCGAGAACGCGCAGAAATTCATCGAGTTCAGCTCGCACGCCGAACGGCAGGCGGCGTTCTCCCAGCTGTTCGCGCTCGCCCCAAGCAACCGCAACGCCTACAAGCTGATCCCGGAGGAAGTAGCTCGCAAGCTTGCTACCCACCCCGATTACCTGCCGGGCAGCTATTTCATCAATGTGGACTGGTATGCCCAGGTCGGGCCGGACGGCTTGTCGAACTCCGAGCGGCTGATCCAGCGCTGGAACGAGTGGATTCTAAAGTAAGATCCAGCTCGTCAGATTGGCGGTAGGTCCGTCGATAGCCTCGCATGCGAATGCAAGCCGCCATATTCTCGGCGCCCGGACCATTGGCGGCGACATTCTTGGCAGAATCAGGACGCGTCATGAACATGCACACCAAAGATCCCGTCCTGCCGCTTGCGGAGTCGGAAAAGGGTTTCGCCTCCGCTCAAATCGAATTTCGCGACGTCACCAAAATGTATGGTGCGATCGCTGCTGTCAAAGATTTGTCCCTGACAGTGCGCAGCGGCGAATTTCTGACAATTCTCGGGCCAAGCGGCTCCGGGAAGAGTACCGCGTTGATGTTGCTCGCCGGGTTCGTCGCGCCCACCAAGGGCGATATCCTCATCGCAGGCAGATCCGTCGCCGCAGTGCCGTCCTACCGGCGCGACCAGGGCATCGTTTTCCAGAGTTATGCGCTTTTCCCGCATCTCACAGTGCGCCGGAACCTGGAATTTCCACTCGAGATGCGTGGCCTGAAGGCTGCGGAGAGGGCGGCCCGGGTCGAACGGATGCTCGATCGCGTGCATCTCAAAGAGTTCGGCGCACGCATGCCTTCGCAGCTTAGCGGCGGGCAGCAGCAACGCGTGGCGCTCGCCCGAGCGCTCATTGCCGACCCGCCGATCCTCCTGCTGGACGAACCGCTGGGCGCACTCGACCGCAATCTTCGGGAACAGATGCAGGTGGAGATTAAGGGCCTCCACAAGGAGTTCGGCAAAACCACGATCTGCGTCACGCACGATCAGGAGGAGGCGCTCACGCTATCAGATCGAATCGTCGTCATGCGCGCCGGACGGATCGAGCAGACCGACACGCCGGAAGCTCTCTACGACCGGCCAGCGACGCGGTTTGTAGCGAACTTCCTAGGAGAGGCGAACGTCTTCGAAAATCCAGAACTCATCGTTGAGGCTGATCTCGCGCAGCCTCCAGGTACGGTGGCCATGATACGACCGGAGCGCATCGGCATCGCCGATCCCTCAAGTCCCAAACGCTCCGACGCTGGCCTCCGCCAATCCGTAGCTGGCGTCGTGGACGATGTGATCTATGCCGGTCCGTACCGCAAGTATCGAGTGCGGATTGGCACCCAGTCACTCGTGGTGCGCGAACACGTGACGTCAGGGCAGCAGACCTTCTCGCCGGGCTCGCCGGTCCGTCTCGACTGGCTGGATTCCGATATCCGCTTCGTCGCAGCTTGATGAACCGAAGGCAGCGCGGATGAAGACCCTTCATAAGTGGGCGCGCATGCCGATCGGGCTCACCGTTCCGGCCCTTGCGATCCTTCTTTTCGCCTTCGGCATCCCGATGCTCCAGCTCTTTTTCACGAGCCTCAACGCGCCAAATCTATCCGTGGCGAACTACAGGGACTTCTTCCTGCATCAGTCGAACGTCACTGTCCTGCTTCAAACGATTGAGATCAGCGTTGTCGCCACGGCGATATGCCTCGTTCTCGGATATCCGATCGCCTATCTGATTGTGGCAGCGCCGAAACGCCTCAAGGTCGTTCTGACAGTTCTCGTGTTCATTCCTTGGCTGACCAGCGGGCTGGTACGCACCTATGCATGGACAATTATCCTCGGCGACCATGGCCTTATAAATAATCTGCTGCTCAACACGGGGCTGATATCTAGTCCATTGCAACTGCTCTACAACCGCTTGGCTGTCTATATCGGCATGGTGCACATCATGCTGCCGATGATGATCCTGCCGCTTCTCAGCGTGATGCAGGGCATCGATAAGTCGCTTTTGGCGGCGGCCCGAAGCATGGGGGCGCAACCCCTTGCCGCCTTCTGGCGCGTGTTCTTCCCGCTGAGTCTGCCCGGCGTTCGCAGCGGATCGTTGCTGGTCTTCGTGGTCTGTCTCGGATTCTACATCACTCCGCAGGCGCTGGGCGGGTTGCGCGATGCTATGCTGTCGACGTTCATCGTGGCCCAGGTGCAGACCTCCTTCAATATCGCACGAGCGGCGGCCTCGGCCTTCATCCTCCTCGGGATCGCAGTGGTCATCCTGTCCATTTTCGGGCTCGATCTTTCCGCCGCCCATAGAGGCGCTGCCCGGTCTGCGGAGGACACTTGGAGGCGGCGGCTTCCCTCGTTCGGGGCGCTTTCCAGGGGCATGAAGGAAGTACTGATTCCCTACCGGGCCAATCGCTGGGCCTCACAGCTCTATATGGCCGGAAGAAACGGCCGCTGGTCGGAGACTCTCGGTGCAGCGTATGCCGTCCTCTTTATGATCTTTCTGCTGTGCCCCGGCGTGATCGTGATCATCATGTCGTTCAGCGCCGGCGAGTTTCTGGAGTTTCCGCCATCGGGACTCTCGCTTCAGTGGTACCGGTCTTTCTTCGGGGATTCGTCTTGGACGGAAGCGGTTTGGAACAGCGCCCGGATCGCCTTTCTGGTCGCCCTTCTCTCGACAGTCGTGGGGACCCTTGCGGCATACGGACTCAGCCGAACGTTCCCGCGACTTCGCGCCTTCCTGACCATGGTGATCCTGTCGCCCATCACTTTCCCCGTCATCGTGGTCGGCATCGCGATCTACTTCGGGCTGGTCAAACTTGGCCTGATCGGAACATTGGCCGGCATTGTCCTGGCGCACAGCATCGGCGCGATTGGCACGGTCGTGGTAATCGTGGCGGCCACCTTGGCGCAATTCGACCGGCGCCTTGAGCAGGCCGCGCAAAGCCTCCGTGCCGGACCGCTGCAGACGTTCTTGAGAGTGACGCTCCCACTGATCAGTCCTGGAATCATCGGTGGCGCGATGTTCGCATTCATCCATTCTTTCGATGAGGTCGTCATCACCTCCCTGGTGAGTGGCTTCTCGTTGCGCACCCTCCCGTTGAAGATGTTGGAGAACATTCGGCAGCAGATCGATCCCACGATCGCCGCCGTAGGAGCGCTTTTGACGTTTCTGCCGGTCGTCTGGCTGATCGCCCTCTACTTCATGTGGTGGCGGAAGAGACCGGCTTCGCAGCACCTGGAGCCCGCAACCTGAGGGGATGATTCGGGCCGCCCTTTCGAGGAGCGGCCCGAGGCCGCTGCGGCATGATAACGCCAACGGGACTGATACGATGACGATCAGCAAAGGACAGCAGATGCAAGTCGTGCGTCTGCCTCCCAGCCGGCCATTTGCGCTGGACGCTGGAACAGCAGATCATCGGAAACCGATCGAGGGAGAAGATCCGCAAAGTGAGACGCGGGGCGCAGGTTCATCCGCTGCCCCTCGCCGTCTGGCAGATTTCGCCAACCTGGACCTGGAATGGTCAGACCTTCGGTGTGGATCAACACTGACTCACGCGGGCATTCGCCTCCAGGTGCTGAAATTCGTTCGACATGGGTCAAATTGAACGCTGGGGAGGCTTCTGTCCGAGCATTCTTGCTCAAAGGATAAGACCGGGGGTAGTCGATTCGTCGAGTGGCCAGATCGGGCGCCTGACGCGCGTGTAGGGAATTTTCCGGTAGTCACACCGCAACGGCCCGTCGCTGTCTACATAAATCACCTTCTTGGCGATCGGGCCATAGCCCGCCATGAAATGGTTATGCGACTTGACGACCACCGGTTTCTTGGCCAGCGGCTCGATGCCGACATTCCGGAAGAGCTCAAGACCCAAACCCTGCCTCCTGGTACTGCCAAGCACGACGTCGACGCCACCCATTCGCACTCCGGCGCAGTCACCGAGCGAGTACCGGGTCGGACCGAAGCTCTGCCAAGCATCGCGCTTCAGTCCGACCACGGTTACCATGGCATCGATCGGCTCGCCAGAGGTGGGGGCGACCTTGCCGCCGAAGCGCAGCGGAAACTCGGCGCCCTCGCCCGCCTCGAAGCAGAGCCTCACCGCTATCGGATCCCACACGGGCCCAAGTGCAGCGCTCTCGACCTGGCGCTCTATGAGGCGGCGCAGGATGCTCGTGTTGTCGGAGGGCGCGCCGCCGCCGGCGTTGTCAGCGGGATCCGCCATTACGATTGGCGAATCATCGAATTCGACGGCGGCGCTGATCCCGTCATCGACGGAATAATATCGCGGCTCGGTCTTGCCGCGCATCGAGACGAACTCCTCGCCGATCTTAGTGGCGAGCGTATCCGCCATAGACTTGTCCTTGTCCATGACAACGAGGATGCGGCCCGACAGCTCCGGGACGTCGCCAAGGGAAAAGCCATGACAGATCGAGATCGAAAGTACGCTCGCCTTGGCTTCCATCGCCTTTATCCGATCGACGAAGCTGCGCATCAGCGGCAGGGTCGTGGGATAGCTCCCTAGCTGCCGACAGTCATAGAGCGACATGACCGGCTTCACTTGTCCGCGCACCGTTTTCAGCACGATGTCGAGCAGCTCTTCGGCGCGCTCCACGACATCAGTGTGGGGATATTCCTTGTAGAGGACGATGACATCGGCGAGTTTGACGCGCTTAATCGTCAGATGGCAATGCGAGTCGAATTGGACGCCGACCACGCATTTCGGGCCAACGAGAGCGCGCACGCGCTCCAATATGTCGCCTTCGACATCGTCACAGCCATGCGCAACCATAGCGCCGTGAAGGCCCAGCAGAACACCATCGAGAGGCAGCGCCGCCTTGAGTTGGCCCAGGATTTCATCACGCAAGAACTCGTAGTCAAGCCGATTCATGGTGCCGCCAGGCTGAGCTTCGAAGCAGCTGCCCTCGATCAGTGTGAAGCTCTCGGCCGCCGCACTCCGGCGCGCCACCCACAGCGGCGCCGTGGATAACAGCGGCGCATCTTGGGGATGTTCGCCCGGCCGCAGAAACACGCCGTCCTTGAACGCTTCGAGGCCGGTCGGGAGAGGGGAGAATGTGTTTGATTCCGTGGAAATCGTAGCGGCGAACAAGCGCATCGACGGGACTTTCCTCGTTTTGGCTCAAGAAACGCTTTCTTAGATCCGTTCAGTGCTTAGAACGTCGGGGAGGCGCCTAATGAATGGATCACCGCACCCGACCGCAGCTCCTCTGGAATGGCATTGATCGTAATGCCGGTCGATAGCAGTCAAAAACAGCATATCTTGTTGTTGACTGATGAAATTCCGCGTACAGGCGCCTTTTTTGATGTATTTCACCGTCCCGGTCTTTCGGATCAATCACATCAAAACCGGAATAGCTGAAACCGGTGTCGTCGCACTTATCCAGGGTGAAGGCGGAGATGGCCCGACGATCGGCTTCAGGGCTGACATGGATGCTCTGCGCATGCTTGAAGGTTCGACAAGCCTTGGTCGTCTGAGGCGCCCGGCAAGAAGCACCGATGTGGACATGACGGTGACACAGCCATGCTGCTGGGCACCCCGAAATATCTTGCCAAGACACGCAAGTTCAAGGGCTCGGTTGCTTTGATCTGTCAGCCGGCGGAAGAAGTGCTCCCCTCGGGCAAGGATGGTCCAGGAAGGTGTCCTGAACCGCTTCGACATCTCTCAGGTATATGCCATACACAACACGCCTGGCTGGAAGTCGGTAAGTTCGGCATTTGCTATGGCCTGATTCTAGCCTCGCTTGACCAGTTCGACCTTATTGTGACGGGTAACCATGCAGCCAAGCCGCATTGACCATCGATCCAATAGTTGCAGCACAGATCATCGTCGGCCTGCAAACCCTTGTTTCTCGCAGTGTCGACCGCTTGAGCACTCGTGCTCTATGCGGTCGGCCTACAATGTCGTTCCAGATCACGCAGAATTGGCCGGCGACCCAAGCAGTTCGACGGGATCGAGGGTGCGGTATGTCTCGCGCAGACGCCGCTCGATCGCTCGTGCAAGTTTCGGATGTGATAGCGCACGTTCGTACCGTGTGGCCGGCGGATGATAGCGTTTGATGGCCTTGCGCCCTCGCGACGCTTCTCCTTGAGCTAAACGCTGGAAGAAGCTCACGTGCAGGCGCCCGCCGCGTAGAGACGTGCCGTCACGCGCGCTGGCTCGACCCAATCGAAGCGCCCGTAGGCGACGTCGGGCCACCGCGCCGTTCGTCTGTTCCACGAAAGCCTGATCGTTCTTCTTGTAGGCGCGGGACTGGGTTACCTCGATCTTCTGTATTCGGCACCCGGAACAACAACGTCGTTCATGAACGCACTGTCGTTATCGAAGTCGGCGCCGCGGATCAGCAATGGGAACAAACCCCGCGCTCGCTTCATCGCTTCGACGACGAGACTGCCATCGCGAGCCACCAGAGGCATGCATTCCGTCCATCCTGTCGCGATATCCACCATCGTCAGCGTCTGGATGGACGAACCGACGACATTCGTCCCGCCGTGCGCGACCATGTCGATCTCGCAAAAGCCCGGCGGCGGGTTCGCCCAGTCGTTGAAGATTCGGATCGGCACCTCGCGTCGAATCGCTGAGTAGAAATCCGATCCCGCCCGCCGGCGACCACCCGCTGCCGCAACTCTAACCTCGATTAACATCCCATCAATCGTGGCCGCGCTCACCGATACCAGCAGGGCACGCTCTGCGCTCGTCAGCTTCAGCCCGGCATGCCGCTCGAGTGCGGGCAACAGCGCCGGGATCATCGCCACGGGCGCTAGCCGCAGACGCGATCGGAGACTTCCAACAGCGCGATCAGCACGTCGCGACGCTGGCGTACTTGCGCCGCCGCTGCTTGTAAGCTCGGCCGCGCCGGTAGCTTCTCACCCAATGGCAATCCGGCCCTGTTCCTCCCAACAGTCGGTAATGCTCGCAACGCGTGCTTGCGATGCCACCCCGTCGTTGCTATCAACTCATCAAGGATGCGTCCCTTTTCAGCTCGCCTTGCCGTTCGATAGCGCTCCGCCACCGCCGACACCACCTCCCTCGCGCGCCCATGCTGATCCTTCCCGCCTTCGGCGACACCAATCGATTCGGCGAGCCGCCCCAGTCATCGGCAGGGATTGTTTAGTAACATCCCGGGTGAGGCAATGCGCCTTCTCCGAGACGCGGAGTATCGGGCCCCACCGCTTCTGGACGAGAACACGCTACAGATACTGGCCCGCCAGCTTGGCTATGATGGACCCAGAATCGTGGAGTAGCGTGGATGGGTCCCCCGAACGCGGCAAGCTCAGTTGAACTCAAGATGGCAGGAACATTCTTGCGGCATCGCGCTGGGCACGACTTTGCGCGTGCCGGTTCGATTCTTTCTAGCAGCTCACTGTTGTTTTGGTGTAGCGAGACCTGACGGAGTGCGGCGCCGAAAAACTCAGCCGTGCACCACGCACTGTTGTGCTAACGCCTGCTTTGCCCGCTGAAGACTTTGCGTGGTCCGGCCAAGTGTCATCGGCGGTACCCATTTGCCTTACTTCACTTCTTTCGATGAGGTTGTCGAAACGTCGCTGGTGAGCGGAGTCTCGATTCGCACCCTGCCTTTGAAGATGCGGGAAAACGTACGCCACGAGATCGATTCAAGAATTGCCGCAATAGCATCGATACTGATGCTTCTGCCCGTGGCTTGGCTAATCGTTCTCTACATCACTTGGTGGCGGTCAAAGTCGACAGCTCCGGGCGCGCTTCTAAAGACCGCGATTTGAGCGCCGGGCCTGAGGACGCGCGACGCCCGCCGGAACACACTAAACTCGGCTTCCAAGGCACTCGCGCTTGTGGGCATCGGGCGGGATCTGCGGGGGACCACACGGACGCTCACATCGCCTCTCGTTCGTTTTCTCTTGAACAGCCGATGGTCGATGCGCATAAGAAAATCGTGCAATCGGCTTCGAGCGCAGAATTTCGGAGGTGCAAGCCCTTCCATTGGGAAATTTCGGCGACCGATTCCTGATAACAGGAGACGAAAACGAGCCAACCCCTGAGGAGCAACCATTTAACGATAGGTTGATCTCCACACGAGCAGACAAACGACCGCATGCTGACCGAAGGGGTAGGGATCTGCACCGAGGGGAAAATCGATGGAGTTTGGTGCTTGGCCTCATGTGAGGGGCGATCTTGCGTCCGCACGGCAGGGCGCTTCGGCGTTCTTGGACAGACTATCGGCAGAGGAGGACCGCGCAGAAACGGATCGGCAGAACTGGGTCGCAACATGGACAAAGACTGGAGATGCTTATTGCCGTCTTGCTGACCTCAAAATAAACAAAAGAGCCTTCGACGAAGCCACGGAGGCTTGGCTTTGCGCGCTAACTGCCTTCGAAGTTGCCAGGAGGCTAGTTGCTGACAATGATCCACGAAGTGCAAACGTTTCAGCCAAAGTCGAAACTGGCTTTCAGAGAATCGGATCCGCCCTCGGTCATAAGGTGGAGAGCGTACAGATTGCGTGCTGCGATCGGGACGAACTTTTAGCCTACTACTTGCCTGCTAGTACTCCCAACTCACCCGCCCCTGCAGTCATTTGTATCAGCAGCGAAGAAGAAACAGGGGCGATGCTGCTCGGCAGGCTCTTACCTGTGGTGATTGGTCGGCGCATGTCCGTCCTTGTTATCTCTTACGAGGACCTCGAAAATCACTCGCGCGGCCAATCGAAAGTGTTGTTGTCTAGTTGTTTCGATTATTTGTCAGGTCGGCCTGACGTCGATAGCACTCGCATCGCCGTTTACGGAGACGGTTTATCGGCTGTTTTAGCCACTGATTTCGCCAGGTATGATCGCCGCATTGCTGCGGCGGTTTGTGATGGTGGCATTTGGAATTGGACGCGGTCTCTGAGGTCCATTGGCTGGATAACGAGCACCGCAGATGGCGCGGATAAGGACCTGACGCCAGCGTATCGCTCACGATTGGCGCGACAATTGAACTGTCCAATACTCGTCGTAGCCTGCGGACGGGGCATTGTCGGCGTATCAGAGGCCATCAATCTACAAGCTGACTGTACGGCGGCGCGGATCGATTTGGAGTTGGCCATGCCGCAGATCATGCGGGGATTCCCAGACGGAAATGTTGAGAATTTCGTGACCTCAGACGACTGCATCTTCAGATGGTTGGAGCAAAAGCTCGCACAAGATCCCGCTCCATAGCGGATCACCGCTAGGAATCCGGAAAGAATAGAGCTTGCCGCCGAGTTCAATGGCTCGTGCTTCACGTTTGATGATTTGATCCAGCTTGGGGATGCAGATTGCCTCCTTCTTCGACTGTTGTGGCGACATTCCCTCCGCTGCGATGACGGCATTTCATCCAGCGGTCACAAAAAATCGATTCCGCTCGACAATCTGGAGCTCTTCACAGACAGCTTACTATTACGACCACTGCGACGGGATAACAAGGTAGGCCTGATGCCGCTGGAGCCGCCGCTCCGGTCGTGTCCACCACGGCGTCACTCGCCAGTATCGTCCCGTCGCCAGTATCTTTCGGAGGCTTGCGAGTGGCCCAAGTGCTCGACGTGCGCCGGATGTTGTTTACAGACAGGTCCATCCTTATTCAGGTGAAATCGAGGTGGCGAGGCTGAGCCAGCACTAGCCCATTCACGCTACAATACTCCTATGCTCAGTTTTTGCGATGCCAATCGGCTATTTTTTGCGATCGCGGCTAGCCGCTTATTGAGGTAGTCAAGAGATGCCTCATCTAGCCCATCCAACAATGTGGAGTTGAGAGCTTCTCTCTTGATCGACAGCTTCGAGATTTCCGCACGCGCCTTTTGAGTGAGAGACATTTGGACGAATCTTGCATCATCGGGCGATGGTTCGCGCGCCAGAAAATTCACTGTTTCCAGCTTCTTCGTTTGGTTAGTAACAAACGCCGGATGGATGCGCAGTTTATTTGCAACCGCGATCCCAGAGACACCGCGACCGTCATCGAGTTCGTCAACGGCCATTAGGATCAACCACTGTGGCTCGGTTAATCCCAATATCTGCGCCCAGCTCTTGTGTATTTCCTCAAGTTGGGAATGGATCTCGACAATGTTCCAGATGAAGTCCCTAACCGCTCTATCGATTCTTTGTTTTTCAGCCATCTTGGTCATTCCGCCAATACCGGTGGGCTCCGATAGCCCGCTCGGTTAGGCTAGCCCAGCATGGAGAGGTATCCGTGTTGCGCCGATGGGGAAAGGCTCTCGCGTCATGTGGGCCACCGAAAAAAACAATTGACAAATACAATTAAGTTTAGTTAGTATCGACGGGCAGATCGCTGGAAAGGCTCTTCAGCGATCATGTAGGAATCTCCAAGGAAAACCCCCAGGATGCCCCCTGGGGGTTTTTTTGGTTGCCGAATGATCGCGTGCGGCCCGTTGTCTGAGAACGTTGCAAGATTGCAACGTTTGTGGCCGAACAATCGGCTGTTGAAATTAATTAATTGCAACAATTGATTTGGCGAATTAGATGTCCCATGGACGGAGAGGGGGCGCCTCGACGTCGTCCGTCAAGCACCCGTCCACCCGGCGAGGCTAGCAGCGGCGGATCTTTGAAGGACGGAAACGACGTTTCCAGCTTGGAGGTTCAGCAATGAAGTTGATGAAGAGTTTTATCCTGGGTTCCGCCGCGATGCTCGGTGGCGCTGGGGCGCAGGCTGCCGATCTTCCCGTAAAGGCCAAGGCAGTCGAATATGTGAAAATCTGCTCTCTGTATGGTGCCGGCTTCTACTACGTCCCGGGCTCCGACACTTGCATCAAGCTCGGCGGCTTCGTGCGCGCTACAACCGTGCTAGGCACGAACAGCGTCTGGGGCGCCGCCGCCAGCGGCGTCGGTGGCGCGCACAACCGCCTCAGCAACTACTACACGGGTCAGTCTCGTTTCGACTTCAACGTCGATACGCGCACCGCGACCGAGTATGGTGTCCTTCGCACATACGCTGAGTTGGCGTTCACCTGGACTGCGGGCGGCTATTCCGGTGCCGGCACCTCGGCGATTAACGGCGCAACTGCCTATAGTGGAAGCAATCCCGCCGGGAGCGGCAGCGGAATGATTTCTGGTGGCTCGCTCTCTGTCTACTACGCTTTCATGCAGTTTGCCGGGTTCACCTTCGGTAGAGCGCAGTCGCAGTTCTCCTCCCCCTGGACCAACTATCCTGGGAACGCCTTCGACGGCATGCCCGGCGGCGGCGGGTGGGAGGCTGTTAACCAGTTCGCGTATACCGCTGACTTCGGTCAAGGCATCACGGCCTCCTTCTCGGCCGAGGACCAGGTTATCCGCAATACTACTAACATCTGGAACGTGAGCGGTGCGACGGCTGCAGGTCTTGCCACTGGCGCATACGGTGTCAACAATATCGGCGGTTCGCGGTCTCCCGATCTCGTAGCCATGCTGCGTGCCGACCAGGCTTGGGGCCTTTTCCAGGCATCGGTCGCCGCGCATGACAACCACGCTGGTTATTATGGTGCCGATGAAGCGACGGGGCATCCAAAAGACAAGTGGGGCTGGGCCGGTCAGCTTGCACTATCAATCAAAAATGTCCCGACCGGCGCCGGTGACACGATAAACGTCCAGGGTGTCTACACGAACGGTGCAAGCGTTTACAACTTCCAGCAATATACGCCGTTCACTTACGCGATATATAGCGGTACGGGATTGGCGGGAGCTTATCAGAGCGTCGGCCTCGCTGGTGTCTCCGACTCGGTGTTCGTTGCCGGCTCGGACCAGCAATTGACCACGACATACGGTTTCAACGGCGCCTACACTCACAACTGGAATCCATATTGGAACACGGCCATCTTCGGTGGGTGGGGCGCTGTGCGTTACAACGACACGGCCAAGGGGTACATCTGCGGCGCATTCGTCGCAACTCTTGCGCTGTCGAGCGGCGTGGCTGGTTGCAACCCCGACTTTAACTACTCTGTTGTTGGCTTGATCACGCGCTGGAACCCCGTCAAGAATCTAACCTTCTCGACCGAGGTCGCTTACACGATGCTCGACCAGAAGTATGCGACCGGAAGCACAGTGACCTTGCCGCTGCAGTCCGGCATCGCTAAGCCGGCCGGTGTGTATGAACTGAAGGACCAGCATAGCCTCCAGTTGTTGCTCCGCGCTCAACGCAACTGGTGAGACTCTGACGAATTAGCGAGAGGAGAAAAGAAGCGGCTCCATAGGTCTAACTTAACCTCCGAGAAGGCCTCCGGCATGCCCACCGGAGGCCTTTGGCTTAGATGCAGCTGTGGCAAAGCATCGAAAGCCATGTCCGATGGCTTACAGCGTGCGTGTTGAAAGCCAATTCTCGTCAGACTACGCTGCCTTGTGCTGCTTTCGCTCAGCAAAGCGTCAAATCCGAGCTTGAGATGTCGAGTATTGATGCTCGCCGCCGAGTTTCGTTTGGGAGATTGCCGTGCTAGCCATTGCGATCGCGATCAACTGCGAGTTCTTCGAAACGGACCATTGGAGCGGACTGCTCAAACGGGTCGTTAGTTGGAAGCTGACCGCCCCTGATTACTTTCTATAACGGTGCCAGAGACTCTGGTTGGTGCTGTGGGATGTGGTCATCGCGTCAGCGTTGTCCATCATGACAGATGCGTGATATCGGCCGCCCACACCTAGTTCGGCCGGTCAAATATCACGTAACAGATAACGAAAGATCGTGTGCCCCGACGCCGACTTCGTCGTGTTTGCTCACAGCGCCGCGATGCCCATCTTGCGCATCAACCGCTTCATGCGCTTGCGATTGACCTGAAGTCCCTCAGCCTTCAGCATTGCGTTCATTCGCCGCCAGCCCAGGTGGCCAGCCGGTGAACAGCTCCTCGATTCGACACATCAGGGCAAGGTTTGATGCGCGCGCTTTTGGTAGAGATCGGCTATGGTGTAGTGTGTGTGAGGACCTACCGGGGTGCTTGCGCGGAGGAACAGTGCAGCGCGCGTCCCACCGGGCCAGCCGCGGCGCGGATAGTGTCTGAGAATACGTATGGTCGGGGAGGAAGGATCAGATCTGATCTGGTCGTGCGGTGGTTTGTCGCGCGCCATGGAAAACTGCCCCCTCGGCGTCACGAGGAATTGCCCCCTCCTCGGATAGCTGAGGAGAGAGTGAATGAAGCAGGAACGAATCACTGAAGGCTCGCCGTGGAGTGATCCACGGGGGCAGGTGATGAAGACGCCGGATGACGTGGCGGAAATGTTGCGCCTGAGGGCGTGCGGGTGGGGTGTGAAGCGGATTGCGCGGCAGCTGGGCTGCAGCCATCACACGGTGAAGGACTACGTGGCGGCGGGCGGGGTGAAGCCGTTCAAGTCGCCTGAGCGGCCGAAGCGTCTCGACGGCCTTGAGGGTTGGCTGCGCGAGAGGCTCATTCGGCATCGCGGCAATGCCGATGTGGTGCGCCAGGACCTGTTGGCCGAGAAAGGCGTGACCGTCAGCCGGCGAACGCTGCAACGCGCCGTGCAGCCCTATCGCCAGGCGCTGAAGGCGGAGGCGCTGGCGACGACGCGGTTTGAGACGCCGCCGGGCCGGCAGCTGCAGATCGACTTTGGGGAGCGCCTGGTCGAGATCGGAGGGGCGAAAGTCAAGGCATTCGTGTTCGTGGCAACGCTTGGACACTCGCGACGGCTCCATGTGCGTGCGTTCCGGGCCGAGAGGCAGGAGCATTGGTTCGCCGGGCTCGAGAGCACATTCACGACCTTCATCGGTGTGCCGGAGGAAGTGCTGATGGACAATCCTCGGGCGCTTGTCGTGCGCCACGACGCGGTGAGCCGGTCGGTTCAGTTTAACGACAAGCTGATAGCCTTCGCAAAACATTGGGGCTTCCGTCCTCGCGCTTGCGCGCCATATCGGGCGCGCACGAAGGGCAAGACGGAGAACGGCGTCGGCTACGTGAAGAAGAACGCGATCGCCGGTCATTCCTTCCCAAGCTGGGAAGCATTCGAGGCGCATCTCGACAGGTGGGAGCGTGAGGTTGCGAACGTTCGTATCCACGGCACGACCGGCGAGGCGCCGATCATCCGCTTCGCGCGTGACGAGATACATCGGTTGAAGCCGCTCGGCGGGCAACCGTCGTTCGGATCCTTGCGTGAACTCACCCGTGTCGTCGGCAATGATTGCGCCGTCGAGATCGACACGAACAGCTACTCGGTGCCGTGGCGCCTTATCGGCGAGCGCGTGGCGGTGACGATCGCGGCCGGCGAAGTGCGGATCCGCCATGGATTGCACCAGGTTGCGGTCCACAAGCAATCGGAGGGGCGCCGGCTGCGGATCGTCGACTCCGCTCATCTCGATGGTGTTGCTGGTTGCAATGGCGCGGTCCGCCGAGCGGAGATCGCGGCGGTGCTGGCGCCGTCTCCACCGCCGTCGTTGTTACGCCCTCTTGCCGAATACGAAGCCGTGGTCGGAGGAAGCTTCTGATGGCGCGGGCAAAGAAGATAATGGAAGCAACGGCCGATCCGCTCGATGCCATGCTGGCGCGATTGCAGCTCTCTGGCATCCGCGATCAGCTCGACAGCCTGCTCGACGAGGCGGCGCGCGCGAACCTGTCGGCGCGTGAGACGCTGATCCTGCTGTGCGAGCGCGAGATCGCTCGCAAGGATCATCGCCGCATCGAGATGGCGCTGAAGCTCGCACACTTCCCTGCCGTGAAGGAACTGGCGGGCTTCGACTTCGAGGCGCAGCCGTCGATCGATCCAAAGCAGATCCGTGACCTGGCCGCGTCACGTTGGATCGCCAACGGCGAGAACGTGCTGCTGCTCGGACCGCCGGGCGTCGGTAAGACGCATCTGTCGATCGCGCTCGGGCGAGAGGCGATCCTGGCCGGGTACACGGTGCAGTTCACCACCGCGACGACGCTGGTCGCGGGCCTTGCCAAGGCGCATGGCGAACGGCGTCTGGACGAGAAACTTCTCGCGCTCTCGAAGCCAAAGCTACTGATGGTCGACGAGCTCGGCTACCTGCCGCTGGAACCTGACGCGGCACATCTGTTCTTCCAACTGGTCAGCCGGCGCTACGAAACTGGCGCCATGCTGATCACCTCGAACCGCAGTGTTGCCGAATGGGGCACCGTGTTCGCCGATCCCGTGGTCGCCACCGCGATCCTCGACCGGCTCTTGCACCACAGCCACGTGCTGACGATCCGCGGCGACAGTTACCGGCTCCGCGCCAAGCGCAAGAGCGGCCTCATCCAGCCGCCGCCCGCCGGTGACGGCCCTCCGGTCGGCTCCGCCTCCCTCCGGCCCGTCACCGTCGGAAACAACCTTCAACCGAGATCATAACCCAGATGGTGGGGGCAGTTCTTCATGACGCAAAGGGGGCAGTTCCGGATGGCGTTTGACAGGTGGTTGACCGGAGCGTCCTGTTCAATGGATGGAGCAAGCGTCAATGCGATGATTCCGAGGGCCGAAGGCCGTAGTTCGCGATCAAATGGAGGATCGCATAGTCGCGCCAACCAAGCCGGTTCGATCGGTCCATGGAGCGCAGCAGCCGCTGGACGCGGCCATGCCAGGGTTCGAGGCGGCAGTTCACCTCGGTAGGCCCACGGAACGTCAATTACGTCGAGCCGCTGCAGGACCTCGCCCTGGTCGAAGCAAAACCGTAGAAAAGCACAAAGTGAGCGACGACGTGCTGGAGGGGCATCGGGGTGTTCTTACTTCGGTAACCAGCGGCTGATGCGGGGACACGGGGGCGATGCACGGTTTGTGGACACGCGCTTCGTCGCGTTCCTTAGTATCAATTTGGATGACAGTTGGAACAAGCGGGCCGAAGGATAAAGCCCAGCCAGGAGAGTGGCCGCTTCGGGCCCCTCGGACCGAGGGTAGCCGACCATTTGTCGGACAACCACTCGTTCTTCTGCTCGACAAAGGCCTGGTCGTTGCGATAGGGCGCGACAGCGCGTGAAGACGATTCCAGCCTGTTCGCTATACAACTTCAAGGTCTCCATCATGAACACAGAGTCGTTATCGGTATAGGTGCGCAAACGGTAGCCATCTACGAAGTTCGGTCGGAACCGTGCTCAACAACGTACGCATCCGGCGTAGGCCGCAGGCTGATTGATCATTCCCGTTGCCAGCGCGTGAGCAGCTTGGGGGTTTCTTTGTAGAATCTGACGAGCTCGATGAGGTTTTCGATGCCAAAGTCGGTGAACGCCTGAACACCATCTTCGCCGACGCCATAGACCCAGATCAGCCCGTCCTCGATCTCCATTTCGATGGCAATGTCGCGCAGCCAGTCTTCGTCTTCACCGAGGTCCTTTGCGACCTGGGTGATGGTGGTGACGTGATGAACCTTGTTGACGTGCGAGGTCATGCCGCTCGAGCAGACAACGCTGATGCCGGCGTCCAATTCCAAGGCAGAAGCTCGTCCAGCCGATGAGCTGGGTGGGCGGCGATGCGGGCAAGGATATCAGTCAACCACGCCTGCGGATCGACGCCGTTCATCTTGGCCGAGACGATCAGGCTGTACATGGCAGCGGCGCGCCGCCCGCCGCGATCAGAGCCGCAGAACAGCCAGGACTTCCGTCCAAGGGCGATGCCTCGCAAGCCTCTTTCGGCGGCATTGTTCGAGAGACAGACGCGGCCGTCCTCCAGGAAGAGAGTGAAGCTCGCCCAGCGCTTCAGGATGTAATTGAACGCCTTGGCCAGGTCGTGCCCCCGAGACAGCTTGGCAAGCTGCTCCCGCATATAGATCTGAAGGTCCTCGGCCACGGGCCGGCTCAGTGTCTGCCGCACCTGAAGACGCTCCTCGGCACTTTTGCCGTTGATAGACCGTTCGATCTCGAACAGCCCATCGATCCGCCGCACGACCTCGATCGCGATCGGCGATAGCGGGATTTCCTTTTTGCCGGCGGCCTTGCGCCGGGCATTCTCTTCGATGTCGGCCATGGCGAAGAACGGGCGCCGTCCATGCGACCAGCAGGCAGCCTCCCGGATTGGCCCTGGTTGGCGTCCCGCCAGATAGAGCTGGTTGTACCCATCATAGGCGTCGGCCTGCAGGATACCGGCATAGCGGGCCAAATGCGCCTGAGGATGTTCGCCCTTGCGGTCGCGTGAGTAGTAGAACATTGCAGCCGGCGGGCCTGCACCACCAAAGGGTCGGTCGTCCCGGACGTAGATCCAGCACCGTCCCGTGTCGGTCTTTCCCTTGGCCAGCACGGGCACCGTCGTATCATCGGCATGAAGCCGCTCGGCCGCCATGACATGGGCTTCCATCAGACTCAGCAGGGGCTGAAGCGCCGTACAGACTGATCCCACGGCATCGGCCATGGTCGACAGCGCGATCGGCACGCCTTCAAGGGCGTAGCGCTCGGCCTGGCGGTTCAAGGGCTGATGCTGGCCGAACTTCTCGAACATGATCATGGCCAACAGACTTGGGCCGGCCCATCCCCGTGCGACGGCATGGAACGGCGCCGGCGCCTGACTGATCTTCTCGCAGTCGCGGCAGGAGAACTTCTCCCGGACCGTCTCGATCACCTTCCACTGGCGCGGCACCACTTCCAGCGTGCGGGTCACATCGTCGCCGAGCTTGCGCAGGCGATTGCTGCCGCAGCACTCGCATGCCGTAGGCCCATCGATCACTACCCGCTCCCGGGGAAGGTGCTCAGGGAAGGTCTGGCGCTCGGCGCGCTTGCGGGTAAATCCGCGCACCGTCGTCGTCTTCGCCACGGCCCGTTTCGCCGCAAGCTCGTCCTCGGTAGCGTCGGCTTCAAGCTCTTCGAACGTCAGCGCCAACTGTTCGATCAGCCGCGAAGAACGCTCCGACCGTTGCCCATAGATCTGATGCTTCAGCCTGGCGATCTGCAGCTTCTGCTGTGCGATCAGCGCCTCGTCTTCCGACGCTTTCGCGCGGGCGACCGCGAGCTCGGCTGCGATCTCCAAACCCTTCGCGCGCTCGGCTGCCAACGCCTCTTTCAGGGCGGCAATGTCATCCGGAGCAGCGTCGCGATCAGCATTCATGCGACGCAGTGAATCACAGATTGGACGCGGTGGGACTCCCCAAAATGCAAGAAGCTACAGATTCTGCGCTCAGCCCGCGCTCTGCGGCCGCCAGCTCAGCTGCGGATTCCGCCAGTCGATGCCCTCGAGCATATAAGCCATCTGCGCAGCCGAGATCGATACCGCGCCGTCCGACGCCGAAGGCCAGATGAACTTGCCTCGCTCCAGGCGCTTGGCATAGAGCGACATGCCCAACCCATCATGCCAGAGAATCTTGACTAGATCGCCGCTGCGGCCCTGGAAGATGTAGAGATCGCCGGCATGGGGATCGCGCTTCAGGCTCTCCTGAACCGTAAGCGCCAGGCTTCGCATGCCGCGACGCATATCGGTGTGGCCGGTCGCGATCCAGACTCTGACGCCGCTCGGAATCGGAATCATTGTCGTCGCAAGAGCTCAAGAACTCGCTGCAGCGCTTCGCCGTCGACGTCACGGTCAACCCGAACGCGACACCCGGCCCCAAGTTCGATCTCGATGATTCCGACCCTTGCGCGCTGCGCAGGGGCCGAAGACGTCGGTTGCGGTGCGCTGATCGATACCGGTGCCGCCACTGGCGTGATCTCAACCGGAACGAGCGCCGGCGCGCCATCCCCGCTCAGCTTGCCTTCGCGCGCCAACCGACGCCATGTGAACAATTGGCTTGTCGACAGCCCGTTGCGTCGTGCCGTCACCGACACCAGACGTGGCCCGCCATAGCTCTCGGTGACGATCCGCTGCTTTTCTTCCAATGTCCAACGGCGTCGAGCGCCCGTCGAGACGACTTCAAGCAGGGAGACTTTCGGCATAGGCATATGGTCAGTCATACGCCTATGTCTTCATCCTCCATCAAGCCGCGCAAGGCGGTCCTCGCCGGAGCGATACTCAACAACCGCTGTTCACGCACCAGAAGTGGCGCGCCTTCCGTCCAGCTGGTCGCGATGTTCGTAAGAACGAGAAACTGCCCCGCGCCCAAGGGCCGCTGTGTTCAACGAGATCGCCTCGACGAACCCGGGCGCCGAATTTAACCAATCGCTGAAGTATCAATAGGGAATGCTGCGTCGCAGAGCACTTGCTACAGAGCGATGATGCGGCCGATCGCTTTGTTCACGAACGCATCGAAGTGCGCGGTTGATCGTCGCCGCACTCATCGACAATAATTTAGCCCGAATCTCTGACGTAAGGTCGATATGGCAGTACCGCTCAATCGAGTCAATCAAGATCGGCAGAAGGGCCTTCAGACGCTTTGCCGCACACCCGGACTGCAGCCTCCCAAAGCAGTATCAGCGCATTTCCGCGTCTTGGTAGATCCGCGGACGATTGCCGCGACCCGCCGTCTGGCTCTCAGAGTCGCAGCGCAGCAACCGCATCGCATGCTTCCGATGGAACCCGTGATCGCAACGAACTCGTCGAGAATGCGGCCCTTCTCGACACCGCTAGACATTCTGTAGCGCCGCGCCAAAGCAGACTTCAGTTTCCTTGCGCGTCGCCATGCTCAATCGCCTCATCGTTGCCCCTGCGCTGCCCTGCCATCGGGGAACAACCTACTTGAGACAACAAATCTGCATTCAGTGGTATTTCTGACAACGCGGTCGGGCGTTGTACGTGAAGGTCGTGGCTTGGCAGCTCGCTGGGTCGCACTCCCCTATTCGGGATGTGTCCACGTGACCGCCGCCTTCGCTGCATTCTTCAGCGAGAAGGTCGGGCTTTACATCGAGCTCCGCCGCCTCGTTGGCTACGCCTTCAAGCAAGTCGGCACGCTGCGGGCTTTCGTTGCCAATCGAGCGACCCGATTAGCTGCGATTTGATCCTTCTTCAATCATGTCGCATCCCGCCTAGTTCGGAGTCGCTCAACGAGTTCTGACGACCCAAAAACGTGCACACATCGCGGTGAGCCACCACCTCGCCAATGCCGAGGTGGGGGCCATCGTCGCAGCCCTAGATCAAAAGATCAAAAGCCGCCGCGCGGGCGCGACCGGGCCTTCTGCCTTCTTGGCGAGAACCGGCGCCCGCGCCTCCGAAACGACTGGCGTTAACGCGAAGGATCCTCGTTCGAGCGACGGCGACCGCAGGTGCTGTTCAAGGGCAAGGGACGCCGAGATCGCATCGTCCCATTCCTCAGGATGTAGTGCGATCGCTGACAGACCTATTGAGTGATCGCGGCCTCGAGCCATCATGTACCGCAGCCGATCTTCGTCGGACAAGCGCCTGACGCGTTTTGGCGCGAGATACATCGCGCGACGTGCCCCCTCTGAGGCCCGGTCACCAGGCCAAATTTGAAGTGCAACCGCTATCGACCCCATCTTCCTCCATTCCCTCACCATGAAGGGTCTCCGATCAGGCGTCAATCTCCTGACGATCCAGGCCTGGCTTGACCAAGCTTGGGTCGCCACAACCCACCGCTACTCTGCCGCGGAGTCGAGATGATCCATCGGCGGCTTGAGAAGGCGACGTCTCAGGCGACCGCAGCGCGGCGAGCGCTTTTCAAGACGATCGATTTGTCGGAACGGCCATAGAACAAGATGTCACAGGCGTAGGCGGCGTCGACGCGTTTTACAGCCTGCTAGTACTAGTAGGTTCGCTTTTCCAGGTTCTCAGGTAACGAGTGTGCCATTCCCGAAGGCACGATAGAAATGCGCGAAATAAGCGCTCTGTATGTTCACAGCTTACCGAAGGAGAGAGGCGCGTCCTTCATTGTCCCATTTACTGCGCAAACGATACACATGAGGGAAGAAGGGTAACATGCACGCTGTCGAACGTCTAGAATCAAGAGTCTGCTCATACTCACATTCGTTTCCGGCTATTTTCGTTCGAGCGCAGGACTCCATCATGATGACGAAGGGGGGACGAGAGTTCATTGATTTCCTCTCCGGTGCTGGAGCGCTAAACTACGGCCACAACAATCACCAGATTAAAGCAGCGATTACTGAGTATCTAGCCTCGGATGCATTGGTCCACGGTCTTGACATGACCACTCCTGCAAAGATCGAATTTGTGGAGACCTTCAGCTCTGTCATACTTCAGAAACGGGGTCTAAAATACCGGTCCCTGTTCACCGGGCCAACCGGTGCTGATGCTGTCGAGACGGCTTTAAAGTTCTCACGTAAAGTCACTGGTCGTCAAAATGTCATTTCATTCACGCATGGATACCATGGCATGAGCCTAGGAGCGACTGCGACGAGCTGTAATCGTTCTTATCGCACAGCCAGTGGCGCTTCTTTGTCTGGCGCAATTTTCATGCCCTATGATGGTTATTTGGGGCCGGCTGTCGATACGGCTGACTACCTGCGAAAGGTATTGCTGGACGAGAGCACTGGCATCGACTGTCCAGCCGCCATTCTCGTCGAAACGGTGCAGGGAGGAGGGGGTATAAACGTAGCTAGCAAGGAATGGTTGCGATCAGTTCAGGCTATAGCAAGAGATGCTGGTGCCCTTTTCATAGTTGACGATCTCCAAATGGGCTGTGGTCGTACGGGTGAATTCTTTAGCTTCGAGTTCGCAGCGTTGTCGCCAGATATTGTTGTAATGTCGAAATCGCTAAGTGGGTATGGTCTGCCGCTATCTATGTTGTTAATCAAAGAAGGACTCGACATACTGCGGCCACAGAAACACGCCGATACCTTTCAAGGAAACAACCTTGCCCTTGCATCGGCAACCGCAGCTATAAACATTTATTGGCGTTGCCCGACGTTCTCGGAGAGGGTTAAGCGCCTGGGCGAACTTATGCGAAGCCGGCTTGAAGCGCTCGCATGCGAGCTGGGAAATGGCTTTGCTGTTCGAGGACGAGGCATGGCGTTGGGGTTCGATTGCTTATCGAGCGGATTGGCATCCGCTATGACCCACAAGGCTCTTGAAAAGGGGTTGATTATCGAACGATGCGGCCCCGATGATCGGGTCGCAATATTCTTGCCTGCGCTGACGATCGACCTTGAGACACTAAATCATGGACTGCAGATATTTGAGGAATCTTTAGCCGAAACACTGGAATATGAGGAGTCTCTGGCCTAAAGCCCGGATAGGCTGGGTTACAGCCCTAGAGCAGGCTGTTGGAAAAGGGGCTCGCCGCAGACCAGCGACCGTGGTGCTGCGTGCCTGCCTGCTGTCTGGGATGGTACTCGCTGTAGCTCAAGAAATCACGGTAGCAAGTTAATGCTGATACTGCCAAGCCGGTCTTCCTAAAATGTTTCTCACCAAACCAAGTAGTGTCTCGTTCCATTCTTGGTGAGTACAATCAGCTACTGAACCGCCGTGGTTTTGACGCATGAGATGGTGCCGCAATGACAAGTGTAGTGAATCCGTTGCATGTCTCTCGGTTTCTTCGAGTATATGATGACGCAGCCGCTCAAAAGGGAATCAAGATCTCGATAGGATTCGACTTTGATGAGTATGTCTCGGTCACCCGTATAACGCCGACAAAGGAGCGCACATATCCGAATTTCCGACCGGATCGCTCGCCAATCAAATCGGGCGAGGGGTTCTACGTGATAGGCGTCGACAGGAGTAACGAGGTGGTGATCTTATTGGCCGCTCGACTTTATGACCTTTCGCAGAGCAACTTTGCAGAACATCTTGAATCCCTGAGAGCATTTTACGCCGATCCGAGGGTAGATGCACATCCTCAGGATTGCTGTACCTGCATAGCACCAAGCGCGGAGAAGATAACGGGGAAGGTTGCGTACGTCGGGGATCGTTGGCTGCGCAGAGACTTTAGAGGAAAGGGCGTGTCTAAGATCCTGGCAGGGATAGCACGAGGCGTCATTTTCGCCATGTGGACTCCTGATTTTGTATGTGGACTTGCAGCGCGTGAGCTAATTGAAAAGGGCGGTGTTCATGGATATCCGCACTATGATCAAGCCGGATGGTTATTGCGGCTGGTAGAAGAGGGAATTGTCGACGATGATTGGCTTGTTTGGCAAACTGGCGAGGAGTTGAGGAGCCTTTTTGATAGTCACGACAGAAGCGAGCTGATTTGAGTCTCGTGAGTTTACGCCGGTACCACTGGGCGGGTACTTGTGTGCAGTGGCGCAAGTAATTAGCGTTCATCGAAGGCATTCAGCTTCGGACGCGTGAAAGGCATAGAGCTTGTATCCGCGCCGGTGCTGCTCTTGGGAGCGACCGCTCGAACGTGGCCTCAGCCGTGGCCGGTCTGTGATCTTGCGGCGGATGTCACGGATCAGGCGTCCGATCACGTCCGCAAGCTGCGTAATTGCCTCCGATAGCGCTTGAACTGCTCACGTGGGTATACCGTCCTGCCATTATCGCTGCCCGTTTGGCGATGCGCAGATGCGATTGCCGCAGCCGACGCACTGCGCGCGCCAGATGATTGAGGCTCCTGATCGCGGCGTGCACGAGCTTGGCGTCGGTCGGGAGCGTAACGGCCTTGGGATGGGCACTAGTGTCCACCGTCAGCCGCGGCCCGGAATCGGTGGGCTGAGGACCTGTGGCGAATTGAATCAGAGCGGCTGAAGGGTTTGGGAGATTGGCGGCGACTCTGCTGTGATGCCGGCGATGACGACGCCCGTTGCAGAGCTTCCGACGACACTTGCCGAAGCCCGTGCGCTGATCCTCGCCTTGGCGGAAGAGCGGGCGGCGATCGAGGCCGTGAACAGCCGCATGGCCTGCGAGAGTGCGACGCTAATCGCGGCCAAACCGGTCTTCCCGCAGTCAACCAGGCCGCCGACGCGCGGATCATGGAGCTGACCGCGATCGTGAGATATTGGAGCGCACGCTTTATGGCACCTGCTCGGAAACGCTTACGCAGCGACACGCTCAGCGACGAGCAGATCGCCTTCGTATTTGACGAGATCGCCACCCGCGTGGCGGCCATTGAAGCAGAACTGGCCAAGGCAGGCGGCCAGGACAAGCCGAAACGCGCGCCGTGGCCGCGCAAGGAGCTCGGCGCGCATCTGGAGCGTGGAGATCGTCGTCGAGCCCGAAGTGCCCCTTACAGAAGGTCCTGATCGGCCAGCATGTGTCAAGGCGGTTGGACGTGACGCCGGCGAAGTTCCGCGTGATCGTCACGCACCGCCCGAAATACGCGTATCGCAACTGCGATGGAGTGGTTCAGGCGCCAGCATCGCCGGATCTCATCGAGAGCGGCCTTCCGACCGAAGCGCTTCTCGTCCAGATCCCGGTCGCCAAACATGCTGCTGCGGCTCTACCGGCAGGAAGCGATCTACGCGCGTGACGGCGTCGATCTTGACCGATCGTTGATAACGCAATGGATGGGCAAGGTCGGCTTCGAATTGCAGCCGCTGGCGGACTATGTGCTAGATCAAGCAGGGCGAACGGATCTTCGCCGACGAGACGATCCTGCCAACGCTCGCTCCCGGATCCGGCAAGACGCAAAAGGCCTGGCTGTGGGCCTATGCAAGCGACGATCGGCCATTTGGCGGCATCGGTCCACCGATGGTCGCTTCTTGCCTTGAGGACAGTCGCAGCAATGAATGCGTCGGGCGGCATCTGGCCGGCATTAGCGACATTCTGCAAGTCGACGGCTATGCCGCCTACAATCGGCTCGCCAGGTCAGCAGGTGCTAATGTGTGAGGCTGGCAGCGTGCTTTGCCCAAGTTAGGAGACGGTTCTACGAACTTCACGTCAACGAGACCGCGCGCCTGGCAACCCAGACCGTCACCACCATGGCCGGGCTGTGGAGATCGAGGCCGACATCCGGGCCAAGATCCTGAGATGCCGGTGAAAGCGCGCCAGGAAAAGTCCGCCGCGATCGTCGCGGTGCTCTTCGATCGGTGGGACAAGGAGCTGCCGCACCTGTCGGGCAAATCCAAACTCGCCGAGGCGATCTATGCCACATTCGGACACACCGCCCTCGAGCGCTTTCTAAGCGACGGCCCTATCGACTCCAACATCGTCGAGTGGGCAATCCGGCCGCAACCCATCACAAGAAAAAAGGGGCTCTTTGCGGGCAGCCATGACGGCGGCCGGACCTTGGCGACTGTCGCCACGCTTCTGCAAGTCGCGAAGATCAACGATGTCGATCCGCGCGCCTGGCTCACGCAAACTCTCGAACGGGTTGCGCAGGGCTGGCCGATCTCTCAGATCGATGCTCGCATGCCCTGGCACTTCAAAGCCTGAATCGGCCTCAACTTGGCGCTTACTGAAATCCCGCGTCGGCAAGACGTCAGTCTCGTGCGCCCCCTCAAGCTCTCGGGCAGCAAGGGCTGCAGTTTGCTGCCGAGCCACTGCGCCAATGGCTGACGTCGCAGCGCTCGCGTGAGAATCCGTGCTGAAAAAGCTCAAGGCCGATGGGTGCCGGAAATACGGATGTAGACCCAGCGCTCGCACACGACTCGTCGGACAAGCCGCGGATGTGCTTGAGCAATAACAGCCCAATGACGAAACAGCTCTCGATCCCTGGCCGCCTCTTCTCCCTGTGCAGCGGCGCGATCTCGCGATCAATCCTCTCCCAGTCGATCTTGGCGCCCAGTGGCACCAACTCGGCTTCAGATTGATTTCCGGATCCAGCCTAGCGCCGAAATCGACTTCGGCCGCATTGTTCTGGGGGCGGACACCACGTTGACCTACCCTGCGTCGGTCGCAGCAGGTCCGAGAGCACGGCGGAGGTGTTGACCACGGAATCACGACTCTGATTCCAAGCAACCTCGAAGATGAATTTGCAAACTTTCGTGGCTGCAACCCTCGAAGCTTGCGATCTCAAAGTCCCAAGGGTGCCAAAACCGACCCTTACTCAGCGATTCGGGCACTTTGTCACGGACGACTAGTTCCTTGAGTAGGAGAAGGAGCACACCTGACCCGACGCGTTACTCAGTGCCCCTGAGTACGCATATTGGCCGGCAGTTGAAGGGTGTGCGTTAATAACGGGCGTTGCGTTCCTACGGAAATGCCCCGCGGTCTGAACGGACCTGCACTTGTCGTGTACGGGACAATACAGCATGACACTCTGAAGCGCGAGGCTACGCTTCGGCGGTAGGATAGCTCATTTCTTTAGGCAAATGAACGGCTCGAGGTTTTCACAAGTGGTACAGTCCTTGCTGGGGATTACCTCGCTGACACGAGGCCTGCTCACCCGTTCGTGCTGGAGTGTCCCTTTCTCTCGTGAAGAAACCGAAAACAGGAGAGTATACCATGACTGAAACGGCTTTAATCGATAATGTCATTCCGCGTACCGATGTCATCAAACGCACTGCGCGCATCGGGGCCGAAATCAGAAATATCAAGCTCTCGGGCGATTTGCCTGACCAGATGATTTCTACGATCAACGGCTTGCTGCTTGAGCACAAGGTCATCTTCTTCCGCGATCAGGGGCATCTCGACGACGCCGAGCAGGAGCGCTTTGCGCTACGCTTGGGAAAGCTTGTGCCGCTTCCGACACTAGGTGCTACCAAGGGAACGATGTCAATGCTGGATATCGATTCCGCGCGCGGAGGTTTCCGGACTGACAATTGGCACATCGATGTGGCATACGTAGATGCGTATCCCAAGATTTTAGTGCTACGAGGCCTTGTGATCCCGCCAGAGGGCGGTGACACGGTATGGTCAAACACTGCGGCCGCATACCTCGATCTGCCGCCGGCTCTGCAACGGCTAGCCGACGACCTCTGGGCTGTTCACACCAACGCGTTCGACTTCGCCGTAATCGCCCGCCCTAGTGAAGCCGAGAGGAAGCTTTATGAGGAAGCGCTTTCCAAAAAGAGGTTTGAAACCGAGCATCCGGTCGTACGTGTCCATCCCGAGACCGGAGAGCGCACGCTAGTGCTCGGCTGTTATGTGAAACGCTTTGTGGACATCCCGAAATATGACGGCCAAAGGCTGTTCGATTTGTTCGAGTCTCATATCACCGCACCCGAAAACACCGTGCGCTGGAACTGGAAACAGGGCGATGTCGCTATCTGGGACAACCGCGCCACGATGCATTATGCGGCCAAAGATTATGGCGACCAGCATCGCGTCGTTCGTCGCGTGGCCATCAACGGCGAAGTTCCCGTCAGCGTCGACGGCCGGTGCAGTGTAGCGCGTGTCAAGATCACCATGCCGTCATCCGCGAATATCGTGTAAGTATTCGCAATTTTCATAGAGAGCCGGCCGAGACAGCTTCTGCTCTCATGCGCGCGCTGTTTGTAGAATCTCAGATCAGACTGGACCGAGCGGCGAGGCGATTGGCTTGGTGGTCGCGGGGGCCACTCTTCGTCGACCAAGCCATAGCCTAGCGCCCTTGGAATGCTGAAAACCGTTTCCAAGGGGCTGGGCAGCTCATTCTCACGCTCCGAAAGCCTGTGCCGACCGCAAGAATTTCACGAGCAGTGTCTGCCCTTATTGATTAAAGCATGGAGCCCGGAAGGAACTCCACCCCATCGATTAGCTGATAGCATGTGCGAGGGGCACGCCGAGTTCGCTGCAACGGTGAGTGGCGATGCGCATGACCCATCACGCTCAACAACCAGAGAATGCTAGCCTCTCAAAGCAGAGTCGGGACGGAGTTCTTTGAATAGCCTTCGGCCCATCGTGCCTGATGTAGTATCGCGCCGGCGGAGGCCGCCCTGTGTGGTTTTGGCGGTTCGTCTGAGCATTTGACCTTATGTATGGTCCGGCCGTGCGTTGCGAGAAGCGTCGCCGAATTGGCGACGGTGATCTTTCAATGTATCCGGCGTCTGATTGGAGCTTTTGTACTCAGGGCCATCATGGATATCAGCGCGCATGCGTTCCGATTAGTCTAAAGGCGCTCGAACGGGCCATTAAAGTCCATCAGTATTCGCACGCGCTCGGAAAACCGATTCTCCATTTGTCCTGTCTTCTCCCAGGCCTCGGCTGGAGACTGTTGATGCGGCTATGTCATCGTTTGCTCCTCATGTCGTGCAGTTCCTTTGTTCGGACCAAAGGGGCGCTCCTTCGTCGCGGCCCGCAGAACCGCCGCGCGCTGAGGCGGTCAAGGCCGGCCGTCGCACTTGGTTTACGGCTGGCCCGGCGTTGCCAGCCGGCGCCCTTGACAGCGCGGACGGCGCGAGGATCAGCCGGGTCGGACATCTCAATCGTCGATCCTCGTCAGCCCGAAGGCGCGTCCTTTGGCGAGCACCGCCCAGGCCATGCGGGCAAGTTTGTTGGCGAGCGCGATCGCGAGCAGTTGTGGTACAATCGCCTCTTGGCGTCTTCGATCCAGGACCTCTCCCAGTTCTTTAACCTTGCCGCCGCACGGTGAATGCAGGCCAAGATGTTGCACGCTCAACGTCGGCGCCGAGGAACCACGACGACAAGGTTCGCTTGGTTGAAGAGACGTTGCAGGCTTGGGAGTGCGGCATTGCGCGCGATTAGCTCAGAACCTGCTGTTCACCTGCGTTGCGGGCGCGCCAAGGCCGCCTGGGCGGCGAGCGCCAGTTCTTGCTCCTCGAGATCACTTCTGCGCTGCGCTCGGACATCGATCCGCATGCCGGCGATCTATACGCCTTACGAGGCCGCCGCGGCGATCTGGTCAAGATCCTCTGGGAATGGCGGGATCGGGCGTCGCTCTACGCCAAGCCGTGGGAAGTTCATCTGGCCCTCGGCATTCCCGTCTCGTTAAACCTCGGGCGCTCAATTTGCTTCAGTAGCGCAGCCGCATCATACAATATTGCCGGGGTGGACAATTTTAAGCGTGCCGCCCGTGTACGCGAATCGGCTTTCGATATTAGCATAGACCTCGACGGCAATCCGGAGTCTTAGGTCAACAAAGCATGAGAAATCGCTTTTCTGGTGTGCTCTGGCTGCAAAACCAGCTGTCTGCGCCGAAGCCCAGCTAACCGAAACGCATTCAGTTAAGCAAACGATCTTGAAGAGTGTCGTCTCCAGGATATCCAACCTTGGAGACGCCACTGCGCGTCAATGTGCCCAAGCTGAGAGACGCCGGAAGTGCCATAGTTCCAGCTCTAACCACCCCAGTTCATTGCCCTGGAAATGCTTTCCCTATGCACTGGTGGTGAGCCCTCCATCAACGTATAGGATTTGACCGGTGACGAAGCGCGATAAGGATGACGCGAAGAAATACACAGCGTCCGCGACATCCTGAGGTGTAGCCAGCCGCCCAAGGGGAATTTCCGCAGTGGCTCTCTGAAATGTGGTCGCGTTCTCGAGCGTTTTCTCGTTCTTGCGGGTGCGCACTCTGCCTGGAGCGACGCCGTTAACGGTGATCCCGTAAGGCGCCAGCTCGGCTGCATGCTGTTTCAAAAGAACGGCAAGCCCACCTTTTGCAGCGCAGAACGCGCTGTAGCCGCGGTGTCGGAATCCAAAGGATGATCCGACCGAGAGGAGGTGGATCTGGCTGCCGCCCTTTTCGGCCGCAATTTGATGTGCAGCCACCGCCTGAGAAAGAAACATTCCTGGGCGCAACGTCCTTGAGTAAACCCTATCGAAAGCTTCCTCCGTCACCTCAAGCAGCTTCTGCTCCTTATTGAAGCCGACGCAGTTCACTAGGATGTCGATCGAGCTGTAACGCCGGACCAACGAGGTTGAAAGCTCTCTGATTGCCCCGGCGTTAGATGCGTCAAGCTCAAGACCCTCAGCAATAAGTCCTTTTTCGCACAATTCGCCAGCAAGAGCGCGCGCTTGCTCACCATTTGGTCCGGCAATAAGGCTGGTCGCACCGGCAACAGCCAGTGTTTCGGAGATTGCTGCGCCAATCGCTCCGTAGCCACCGACTACTAACGCCACCTGCTCGCGCAGGCTCATGGGGTTGTGGGCCTGCATACCCACATTCTGTATGGTCATTCCGGCCTCATCTGGCGTGTCGCGAAAGCGTGCGTGATCTTGGTTGAGCTATCCCCGAAATCCCGGGCGCGCGTCGGGTGCCTTTCTGCAGAACCGCAAAGCACTATTTGAGGATTGGCTCGGAGGGCCTCACATATCGGGTGCTCTTGTATCATTTCGCCATCCTGCCGACGGTTAGAGGAGCCGTTAGATGACCGTTTGTGCGCAGCCGCAATTGTTCGTGGCCGTGAACTTCACCAAATGCGAGGCCGATCCTGCGTGATTGACGCCGGATACCGCGTCGGCGTTCTTGAGCTTCAGAAAGCGTGTTACTCGCAGTTCCCTTTCGACGTGCCAAATGCTTGAGAGATCGACTTCTGCGGTAGTTCACGAATAGGTTGAGTGTTTGACTGGACCTACGAAGTGCGATTGCTAATGCGATGCTCGCGATCTCAGCTTTGTTCTCGAGGAGTTTCGGGGCTCTTCTTGGGTGAGACATTATAGCCGTGCTCTTTGCACGCGAGGACAGAAGCTCGCGTACTGGGAACGCAGCCGTGATGCAATCGAGCGCACCGATCACCGCGCCGGTTCTAACCAATATCAGTCTCCTCCGCCCCGGCATTTCTAACAATTGGCATTCGTGACGTAAATCTCTTCCCAGGAGTGAATGACAGGGAATCAATCTTCTGCAGCATCAGGACTGCTCGCGAATGCAAGTTGACGTTGTATACTGGATCCGCCAATATGCTTTAATCCGCATGACCTTGATCAATCAATATTTGCCATGTGCGTGTGACCTGGATCAACTACTAATTCTCGTGGTGTTCAGTTCGCTTGAGAAATGAGCCGCGCAAACGATGATTATGCGGGGACGTTCGCAATATCCACACGGCTATGGAGCGCTGTCTAAGCGTGATTGTTCCGTGCTCACGTCGATTGGCGGTAATATTGCAACGGCGGCTAAACCAAGGCAGTTCTCCGCCGCGCGATCATTTCAAGTCTCGCGTTCTGGAGTATCAATTGACGTTGCTCGGTGACTGTCCGCGACCGAACGATCGGAGTAAAAAATCTTCATTGCTCATCGATGAACCTGGCCACGAGCCCAAGCTAGCGGGCCAACTGCAAAGCGTCTCCCTGCCGCGACAGTATGCGCGCCCGCGATTAGCCCCCGCCAACCGACTTGGGAGCCTCGCACGTGCTCGACAGCCAGTTCTATCGGTCCAGTTGCCGATCTTAACGGTGAAAAGCGCGCGAGGTTGGTTTGTGCTAGTCGCGGCAGGATCAAACATAAATCATTGCATACTGTGCGCGCCGTGCCCGAATACATTTTGTTGAGCAAATGGGACACGAAAAATGAACGATGACTGTTTTGACGCTAGCCATGCCCTGCCGAGTAACTGCAGAGCGTACCGTCAGTTAGTTCAAAACCGACTGCTCCAGATCCTTCATCAGAATCCGAGCCGGCGCCTTCTCGAGATCGGCGTCGGATCGATGTTCAGGCAGGAGCGATTCGAGACCGTCGATGACCTCGGCATCCACTTTTGTGAGCCTCGATTTCGAACATGTTTGTGCCGAATGTCGGGACTACTTGGGCTCGCCTCTTATCGGCAATCGAAATATCAGATTCTGCATCCGCGCCAAGCTGTTTGGAGCACGACGCGGTACCTGTGAAAAGCCGTCAGCGGTCGACTCTACCTGACTGGCCTAAACGTTGCTTCACTGATGCTATGAATCCCTCATAAGCCGCTCGCGTGATACTTGTTATTTGATAAGCATCTGATGACGCCAGCTCTCGACTGTTGTCCAGTGCGGCTGCAGCCGCTGGATCTACCCAGCGGTCCCAGAATTCGATCGTGCCGCTGAGCGGCTCGTTGATCGGCTTGCCGATCGGATACCGTAAAAAGGGCATCGCCGGCCACCAGAGCCTCGCCGGTGTCGAGGGGCAGCAGATCATCGAAATCGCCCGGGCTGTCGGCCAGCGGCCGGCGAATCACCGTTTGATCGTCGCCATTGGTCAGTGGCATGGCAATCAAATTGTAGCACTGACTGACCAGAAACGACTTACCTCTGCCGGCCGTTGACTGATCACGACCAGACCGACGCCATATTTTCGGTCCTCCTTGACGATGCACTCAAAGATCGCGATCGCATTGTCCGCAGCGCCGGAGGCGGCATCCTGGAGAATGTAGAGATGGGCCTCATCGCAGAACAGCGGCTCGGGATGGCTGACACCCTGAACGCTACACTGCTGCACATGAAACGCCATGCTCGCGACCATCCCGACAATGAGCGCCAGGCTATCCGAGGGCGACCACCTTCACCCGCCGTGACCACCCTTGGCGGCGCGTCCGCCCAGCAGCAGTGTCAGTGGTTCATCGAGCCACTAATAGCTATCCGCGACGGACGGGGCCCGGAAATAGGAATCTGAGCCGACGTTTGTGCGCTTAGGCGTTGGATTTCGGCTGAGCTCGCCCTGAAAGTCGCCTCGCTTCTCGCTTATGGCGCCTGGGACCATTTCTCTGCTGAGGCGATTGAACTCTGCAGATTCCGTTGCGAACGGGACGGCGCTGTCGATGGTGAAGTTGGTGAGGACATCGCTTTGGCCTGCGCCAGTCGGAAAGCTGGTCTTGGCATCGACGATCGCACGGGACATGACCATGGCCTGATTGGGCGCGTTCTGGTCGGTGCGGTCAACCAACATCGAGACGAGCGCTTCGTAGCTCATTAGCCAACAGGGAAGATGAAGTACGCCGTCAGCGAGGCCTTTGCCCGGGTCAATATCGCCCGAACCCGCGACGCGAAGCTCGGAGGCAATTGTCTGCTGTCACGTTAGGTTAAGGAAGAGCGCGGCAAATTCTGGATATTGCTTGTTCCAAGACCGAGCGTGTCTCGGGATTGCCGATGCCGATTCTGATTGCTTCCGGTGGTGTCCAGCCATCACCGGCATAGGAGGCGCTGACTGCAACCTGAACGCCGTCCTCCAGAAGTGCAGCAGCTATTTCGCTGCTTGATACGTACTTCAGCGGCATCCAAACGTGGAGGCAACCTGGGTCACTGGCCAGGGGCTTATCCTTCAGGCCGCTTACCACCAAGCGATGGCGCGCCGCGAGTTCGTCCTTTACGGCAGCAAGGATTGCGAGATCGGCGCCATTCGAAATCAGTTCAGTCATCAGCCCTGCGCTCATCGGGCTTGCCATCCAATATGTTGCTCGGAGGCCGGGCCAGAATACCCGCGCCGCTTCAGCCACATTCGGTGCGACCACGAACGCCAGCTTTAAGCCCGTCGAAAAGCTCTTTGCCGTTCCAAGCAAATACCAGGAAAGCTCAGGCACGAGCGATGAGATAGGTGGAAGGGGCGATTCCGCAAGCAAGCTGTAGATATCATCTTCAATGAGTCGGACCTGGTAACGGCGCGCGATCTCAGCAATCTGTTGTCGGCGGCCAAGAGACATGGTGACAGTGGTCGGATTCTGATAGGTAGACAGCAAGTAGAGAGCGATTGGCCGTTTCTGCTGACAAATCTCGCTGAACGCTTCGGGATTGAGGCCATCCCCGTCGATTGCAACGTCGACGACGGAGATACCGTAGCGCGCTGCGAACGAGCGGACTGGTGAATAGCTCAACCGTTCGATGGCAAGCGGCCGCCCGTTTCCAACGATGCCTGGAAGAAGCACCTGAAGTGCGGCTTGAGTGCTGTGGGTGAGGATTACTCGATTCCGATCTGGTATTGCCCCGAGGCGGCGCCCGACAAAACGAGCCCCTTGCTGTCTGTCATGGTCAGTGCCCATCCAGCGATGCGTGGCCATCAATTCGGCTGGAAGACTTTCGGCCAAAATGCGGTTCAGGGCCTTGAAGACCATCGCATTGAAAATCTCGGGAACTGGTGGAGGGTGGTTCAGCGTGAGCCGGATCACCCCGTCAGGGGAGATCGCTCTATCTCTGGCTTCTTGTGAGCTCGGGCACGGGAGCGTTCTCGCGTCCATGGTCAATATCTCCGAGAGCAATTGCTACGGCCAGAGACCAATGGGACGACGGCCGCGCCCACCGTGGTTTGCGCCGGTATTCCCCAGTTGTTTGCTCTGGTCACATGCACAAACGGAACGATCAAAGCGCGCGAATGAATCGGGGTCATCGTGTTTCGCGTACGCGCCGCAAATGCACCGAGACAAACGACGCCAGACGCAATCGGAATCTGGTACTCCCGAAATGACTGAGCTGGCCCAAACTTGCTAAGGCGGACATATGCTCGCGACAAGCGGTACCCGCGAGACGTTGCCTCCCCCTCAGCTCCACCGGCAAAATGTATGGTTGCATGCAGGTAGCTCGACTTGATCACAGCGTTCGAGAGTGAGTGCCATTTTTTCACAAATCCGGTCAACTACCGGCGTTGGTAGTGAACGGCGGCCTGAGGTCGATTTGGGTTGACGATTGACAGCCGCATCTGAGGCACAGGGCAGTGAAGTATTAGAACTCATCACAGCCTGAGGCGCCGGCCACCCCGAGGGAATCGGAACGATTCACGCAAGCACGGCGCTGGGCGCGCTCCGCCGCCTCGAGCAGCTGACCCAGGAAGCCGTCATCACCGTTCCCAAAGCGCTGATCGCGAGACGATTAATGTCGTCGCGGCGCGGCGCGGCCGCGAACGTCGCCTCGCCGAACTTCGCTCTAGCTGCCGGCCTCGATCCGGCCACCGGCGATTACCGTGTCGAGTCCGCCGAGGCGGGCGCCAAATCCTCGTCCCCGAGCCCCCTCGTGATTCAGTTTCCTTCCGCAATCCGTGGAGTTCGCCGCCGATTCACCGACGTGCTCTGATCTCCATTGCGTTTGCGCCCGCGGCATACGCCTCCGGCTCATCGACGCTCTGGAGACGCCGCTCAGGGCCGTGGGCCACCGCCGCGGCCAGCTGGGCGGCCAAGCGCGACCCGCAGGACGTCGTCGCTATTCGTCTTATCTCGCAACATGAGGCTTCCATGCTTAACCTCGCCGAATATCGCAATCGCCCTGCCAGCCTTCCCGGCTCTCTGCCCTGGGCCGCGCTGGTCGAGCGAGGTGTGGTCCTCAATTAGGACGGATCGTTCCAACGGACGGCGCGCTTCGGTGGTCCAGATCTCGATAGCACGAGGCCTGCGGACGTAGTCGGCGTGATGGTCCGCCTCAACAACGCGTTGCGCTGTCTCGGCTGAGGCTCGGCCATCTATGCCGAAGCCCAGCGCACCGCCGCCCGGACCTATCCGCACAGCGCCTTTCCGGATGCCGCATCGGCGCTGGTCGATCTGGAGCGGCGCGATACTTTCGAAGAGGCCGGGGTGCATTGAGAGCCGCTATTTCCTGCCCTTCGTCTGGCTGCCGCTGGGAGGACGAGGCCTGGCTCTATGAGGGCCGCGCGCAGAGCGGCGTCGATCCTCACGAACTGCTGCGTGGCTTCGTCGATCGGACCAACCGCATCCTGCACCTGATGGAAGCGCTCATGCCCAAGGTGGCGTGGCTCGATGACGGGGAGACGCTGGCCTACCTGCATTCGACCATCTGGACGCGGCAACAGCGCGTACGCGTTCCCGAGACGTCGATGCATCTCGACGCGCTGCCCGCGGACGAGCCGCTCGACGGTGGCCTCGAGCCGCGCCTCGGCAGCCATCAACTTCGCACGCTCACGGTGGTCGGTTTTCCGAGCGCGACGCGTCCCGGGATCCTCTATGAGGCCTCGACACCGATCGATAGCGACGCAGCCAACAGGGCCGCCGATGCCGATCGCCATGCAGAAACTCGGTCAGTCACTTCGTCTCTTTTGTCCTTTGCGAGGAACGTTCGATTCCACATTTTGCTGATCCCACCAGCAGCTTGTTTAGATACTGTTTGGCCAGTGTGCGCTCCTCTTCCGGCGGCGATTTCGTTAGATCATGAGGATGGCAAAAGCCTCGCCAACGATAAGACAAAGCGATACGCCGCTTTGTCTGGTTTGTTGGGTTCGCGACACAGGTGTTTCAGCCAAGCACGTGTTCGCCTCAGAGTCGAACCGACTGAGAAGCAATCAAAAAAGGGTTGTTCGGCGCAATCAGCTAAGTGGCACGAGTCTTGAAGCTCTTCCTTGCGGCGCGGCAGGAGCTGCCGGCTGGCATCATGTCCGGGATTACCGTCATGGGAGGCACGGAGGAGGAGAGCGGCATGTCGCATGCTATCGGATGATGGGCATGGCCGAGTTCATGACCTCCGACGGTATGCGTGGGGTCCTTGTCGATCTCGGGAAGAAGATTTTGAAGATTGTCTCCAGCCGCTCTCTTTGCACGTCGAGTGCTGGCCTAGCAGGGTTCAAGAGTTTGTGCGGTCGGGGTTTCTCTTGGTTCCTTCCTAGACGTCAGCAATGCGATCCGCTTCGGCTCTTCGCTAAAGCGTTATAGGAGGTGCTTGCATGAGCTTGGATATTGATTGCGATGGCGCGCCACATGATAGCCCCGCCGCAGGTCAAGTTTTCCGCGATCTTGGCCTTGAACCGATCATTAATTGCACCGGCGTGCGTACCTCCTACGGCGGATGCAATCCAACGCAATCTGTGATCGCCGCGATGGAAGCCTCGGGTCGAGGCTTTGTCGTTCTGAATGAATTGGCGGAAGCGATTGGACGGAAATTGGCTGCGCTCACCGGTGCCGAATGGGGGCTCGTGACCGCTGGAAGTGCAGCAGCAATAAGCCAGGCTGTTGCTGCTTGCGTAGCGAGTAACGATCCAGAAAAGATGCTGAAGCTCCCGTTACGAGGCGAGAAGGTGGTGGTTGTCGCTGCTGATCAACGGATGGCTTACGAGCATGCAATTCGAGCAGTCGGTTGTATGGTGCTTCCTATCGGCCATGTCTCAGACTTGGACCAGCTTCCAATTGAGAACATCGCAGCAATATGCGTTGTTGCCTCAGATATTCCAAAGTCGGTCTTGCCCTTCGAAGAAATCGCCCTGCGCACCAAGCAACTGGGAATTCCGCTGATTGTGGACGGGGCCGGAGAAGCCCCAAAAGTTCCCAACGTTTGGCTTCAAAACGGGGCCGATCTGCTGATTCATTCAGGCGGGAAGTATATCAGCGGACCGCAATCTACCGGCTTCTTACTTGGCTCGGAAAGATTATGCAGAGCGGCGTACCTGAACGGACCTCCTGGCCAATCGTTTGGTAGGTCAATGAAGGTCGGTAAAGACGAGATCATTGGCGCTTACGTCGCGTTGGAGCAATGGGTTATGGGAGAGGCCGCTCGTGCGATGGAAAGATGGCGCGAGTGAGAAGCGCGAATTTTTGAGCGTGCCTGGCCTCTCTGTCGAAGAGATAGAACCAGATTTTGCATTCTGCAATCCGCGAATAGCGGTTTCTTGGCAGGTTAAAACAATCCCAGTAAACGCCGACGTGATCGTCAAAAAGCTGGCCAGCGCACGCCCAAGCATTGTGTTGCACGACTGTTGGCAGCGCCCACAACGGATCGTAGTCGATCCGACCAATCCGACCAAAGTCGAAGCCGAGATCGTCGGCCGTTCAATCATTCATGCTATTGGAGAACCTCCTTTAGCGCCAGCCGCGCCACCACAGGAGGACTTTGAGGAGCTAGCAGGAGCATGGAAGGTCTTTATCGATTTTCTTCACGGCAGCGCTGTACATGAGTTGGTCCTGCTACAGGATGGTCAAAATATTACGGGCACCCACATCGGCGCCGAGGTCTCGAGTAACTGCCGAGGCGAGATAGTTGGACCAAAATTGAAGCTGTTTTCACAATTGCCGGGCGATCCCTTGGGCTTGGACTACGAGTTCGAGGGGACTCTTTGCGACGGCGGCCTGACAGGGGTCGTTCACTTGGGCGCGTCCGCAGCCAAGTAGGTAGCGGCATGACCTTTAAGCGGCAATTCGGACAAGCGAGTTGGCGCGCTAAGCGTACTTGAACAAATCACGCCGATGGAGAAAAAGTGCAAGTCGCTAGGAAGCGGTCTTTTAAAAGCAAGCCAATCAAACCATGCTCGCATACTTTCAATAGCCGTAGCCAAGCTGATTGGTGCCACTTTGACTAATGCGCCCCGACCGTTTGATAGGTTGTGTTGGTGCAGACCACGGTTGGATCGAGGTCTACCAGGGAGGTGCGTCGCCGAGGCGTCAGAATTAACCCGACCTCTTTAAAACGGTGGTCGAAAGTCGGCCTGCCACGTAGTTCGTATCAACACCATGTCTGGAATAAAAATGATCGGACGAAATCGGTGACGAGCGGATCCTATCTTTCGCAGGTGATCCGTAGCAGGTGAGGCATTAGGCGATATGCGACCTCCAGGCACGAGAACCGAACCGAGAAGATCACTACCCATCCGGAAGGATGATAGAGTCGTTGTTGTGGCACTGGGCGGTGCAGAAATCATCAGCTACGCACACTTTATTATTGCGTGGCTGTCGTTGGCAAAAGAGGCTTCCCGTGACCTCGCAGTCACAGAGGAGTGGATATTCGCTTGTTTCTCCTTTGGCATTGTTTGCCAGTGCGCTGATGTCCCTGGTTGCCGGTCGCCTCATGGATCGATACGGCGCAGGCGAAAGTATGAGAGCCGCCTCACTCGCGCGTGGTGCTAGCCTGGGAATAGCAGCAATTTCTTGGAATGTGATCGTTTTCGCAATCGCGCTATTCTGTATGCAACTTGCGTCGGCCTTTCTCCTTTATGAGGCTGCATTCGTGTTCTTGGTACAGCGAGATGCGGTTCATGCAAAACGGCAAATTGCTCTATTAACATTGATCGTCGGGTTCTCATCAACGTTGTTCTGGCCGCTGACCTCGTTGTCGCTCACTTTGATATCCTGGAGACAAGTCTGTTGGATCTATGGAGGCTGCAATGTTCTCCTCGCCCTCCCGTTAATCCAATTGGCTCTTGGCAGGTCCTCCGTGAAACGTCGAGATCAGAACAAGGTCCGTGGCCCGCAAGCCCAGTCCCCTTCCAAGCTGATTGATTTTGTCTTGATAACGGTCGGTTTTTCGCTAGCGACATTTGTTTTGTCAGCGTTTCTCGGCCGGATGATCCCGATCCTTTCGTCGATCGGTTTAGACATGCAGGGAGCGTGGGTTTCAGCGCTCTTCGGACCGTCACAGGTCGCAGTACTGCTATTTTCAGGTTCGCTTCCCGAGAGAATATCTCCAATTCAACTCACCATTCTCTCACGTCGGCTATATTCATTATTATATTGACGTCTCACTCTCTCCTCGGAATCGCAATCTTCATTGCTTTGCTTGGGTTTAGCTCTGGTCTAAACAGCATCTGTCGTGGAAGCTTGCCGCTCCCAGCGTTCGGGCAGGACGGGTATGGAGGACGGGTCGGGTTGATCACGGGTTTTCGATTGTCGACGGCGTCTTTTGCGCCCTTCTTCTTCAGTTTCATCCAAAACAACTATGGCATCGTGCTTGCGTTGGCATCTCTAGCGGTCTGCGCAATAGGAAGCACGTTTTCATTCGCACTCGTGAGCGTCCGATCAAAACGGGAGCGAGGCCGTTGAAGAAGTGAGTATCCGCATCAGCTTTGAGGGCTAACCCGACGTGACCGGATGGTCAACAAGTGTCGAATTAATCTCGCGCGGCGTGTCATCTTCGATGGAGAATCGCGAGTTCCTGACAGTTTAGGTCATCACGCCGAAATCGAGGTTAGTCCGTATTCTGGCAGAGCTGTGGTCTGCAAGATGCGGGTTCGCAATCAACTGGGCGGGCCAACTGGAGCGCCGAACGGGGGAGTAGCTCGGCGTCGCCGAGCCGAACTCTAATGATCGGACCGCCGGCTGAAGAGCGGTATGTCGGGATTTTGCCCGTACGTTCGACTTGGCCATCGCGACCGATACCGCCATTCGCCGGGGAGTTCCGCAGCATTTCGCTTCTTTGCCTGGGGCGCGTCAGCAAGCGCCCCTTCACGGTGGCGGTGCTTTGGGGCGGTTCGATAGCAGCGTCTATAGGAGAAGGCCTTACGAGTCAGCCGATCACAAGCTCGAAATCCATCTCATCTTAACTTCGCATGAAGGAAGAGCAGCCGCCTTAGCTTGCCGAACCACTAAGCGGGCCTACTAGAATTGGTAGTTTGCGGACATGTCGGACCTCGCCCAATTTTAGCTGTCGTTGCGGTTGGCAAGCGCGCGCAAGGGCGGTGATTTCGATCGCCCTCGGCAGAACAATAACATCGAGGCTCGATGATCGCATATCTATCTGACCGCGCAAATGCCGTTACTGCCCTGGGGATCCTCTGTTCTGGTGCAGCGATGGGGCTCGTCGCGAGAGGACATCACGAGGCGGGAATAGCGCTCGGACTCTGGGCGATCATCGCTGATGACGTGGATGGCGAAATTGCTCGGCGCACCGAGAATCGAACGAGGGCCACCAAAGCCATTGGTAAAGCTCTCGATGCGTTCTCGGACCTCATTTTTGGATCAGTCATCCCGGCAATTGCCATCGCATCTTTAATCGAGTCTCCAGCATCTCCAGTGTTCACAGCGTTCCTGTTATTGATCGGAGCGCTTCGCCTGGCATATTTTGACTATTTCGGGCTGGACGATCGCGGTTATTCGACCGGTCTACCTCTCTCTTACGGTCTGCCAGTGCTCGCGGCGATCTTGCTAGTTGACCACACTATTGCGCCGCTTGAGTTAGGTGTCGTTCTTCCTGCCGTCTTTGTACCGGTATCGTTGCTCCACATCGCCCCGTTCAAAATCAAAGCCTCAGGTACTCTCGTCCATGCGGTCACAATTGGCGTTGCGATCATTGCGTCCGCCGGGCTGCTTATTACGAGTATAGCGGGCCCATAATCGGGCTTAGAACGTCATAAGGACGACAAATGGCGAGCTTAACGAACGGCCTGGTATTTGCCGGCACCCGGGGACTCGCGACCCGCTGCGTTCTGTTTGTCATCGAGACCTGCGGCAAAGACCACATCTCGGGGATTCTCGGCGCTTCCCGATACGAGAAAACGTGGTGGCGGCATGAAACCGGTGAGGAGCTTTGGGAAGTCGCAGATCGCTTCGGAATACCCTTTTTCGAGTCGATGGACGACGTTCCTCTCGGAAAGTTTCTCGTAAGTGTAATGTGGAACAAGATTTTTCCCGCGCATATCCTCGCGCGCTTTGATGGAGGAGGCATCAATCTCCATCCGGCCCCGCTACCTGAATATCGCGGCAGTTTTGCGCGGACGCATGCCATACTTAATGGCGACAAGAGCTTCGGGGTGACCGTCCACTATCTCTCCGAGCGAGCGGACAGGGGCGATATTATCGGCGAGTTGCAATTCCCCGTGCTGCCTTCAGAGACAGCGCTCTCTTTAGAGACCAGAGCGCAACTTTATGGCTACGCGCTCTTCTGCGAGGTATGGCTGCGTTTGTTGGACGGATCTTTCACCCGGCGCTCCCAAGACGCCGTGATCGCTGAAGATAAGCGCAAGCCTCGCTTCTATCCCATGCGCATGATGACCGAACTCTTGGAATCGGCGGACATTCCGCGCAGCGCCGAACAACTCGAGCAGCTCTATCGCGCCTTATATCTTCCACCACGCATTGAGCCTCCGAAGTGGCTGGTCGAACGAGTCCTGACAAACGAGGTTCGCACGCTCGTTCGGGGTGTTTAACCTCTGGGGCCAAGGTTTGACTTGGCGCGCGGCTCGGCAAGCGATCCGGAATACTTAAGACCTCGCTTCGGAGGACCTTGGCGAAGGCGAAAGTGTTGCCGGCGAATTGCCGCTCAGCGACTGAAGGTGATCTTAGCTCTGGACGGTCTTTTTGTCGCACCCAAGCTATCGAGAGGTGCGAGCGAGCCCGCAACCCTACCGCTTGGGAGCCGGCTTAGCGCGAAAGAGGAGGGCAAGCTGTGTGTGGGATTTGCGGATTCATCGGACGGATCACTGATAAGTCGGTGACCGAGCGGAACCTCGCGCGTTGCGTTCAGACGCTCGCCCATCGCGGGCCCGACGCGAATGGCAGTTGCGTGACGTCCTCCTTTGCGTTTGCGCATCGAAGGCTCGCTATCATCGATCTGGATCCTCGGTCGAATCAACCGTTCCTCGATGAGGAGCTCGGCCTAGCAGTCACGTACAACGGGGAGATCTACAACTACCGTGACTTAAGGCGGGACTTGCTCCGGCGCGGATACCGCTTTCGCACTGAGTCGGATACGGAGGTACTTTGCAAGGCATTTGCTTGTTGGGGAATTGATAGCCTCAAACGTCTGCGGGGAATGTTTGCTTTCGCAATCCACGATCAAAAGACCGGGACAGCGTTCCTCGTCAGAGATCGGCTCGGAATTAAGCCGTTATACTACGCTCGCGTAGATAATGGCTTTGTCTTTGCCTCACAGCCGTCAGCCATCCTGCATTGGCCAAGGGTCCGCTCAAAGCTCGATCCGGTTGGCCTTTCAAGCTTCCTCTCCTACCGGGCCATCTTCGGCGAGAGGACTCTATTTGCAGACGTTCGAAAGCTGCAACCCGGCACCTGGTTGAAGATAACTGCTCAATCGCACGAGCATGCGCGTTGGTGGGATCCAGCTCGCCTCGATGATAGCGTTGATTGCAGTTCTCTCGACGCGTTGATCGGCAGCGCCGTGGAGGAACATTTGGTGGCCGACACTCGCGTCGCAGCGCTGCTTTCCGGAGGGCTGGACTCCAGTATCTTGGCTTTCGAGCTCTCAAGGCAGTCTGCGCAAAAATCGACATGCTTCACTGGAATCGTATGCGGCGACGCGTACGATGAAAGCCCTTATGCTGTCGAGGTAGCGAAATCCCTTAAGCTCCCCCACGTCTTGGTTCGGCTGCCTGCGGCAACGCGTCTAGATGTCGTCAAACGCCTCACCGCATTACGTGGTCATCCAATCGGCATGCACAACGAAGCGGCGATGTATTTGCTTGCGCAGGCGGTCTCCCACTCGCATAAGATTCTCCTTACCGGCGAAGGTGCCGACGAGATATTCCTTGGATATAGCCGAATCTTCAGATTACCCTTTGACCTTCGTCGACAGGCGTTCCTATCCGCTTTGCCGGACGTCATTGGCCGCCCGGCGCGACGTCATCTCGGTCTTCCAAAGTTCGAAGCGAGGGAGTTCGAGTTCTTTCTCGCGCGCTATACCTACTTCCCCCAATCCGAGAAGATGGAACTGGCAACATCGGCATGGAGAAAGGACATCGTTTTCGATGCGGAGCTGATCGATTGGATGAACAATGCCTACAATTCTGGCGGCGCGACTCCGGACGAACGCATAAGGCATTTCTTTGTACGGCATCATCTACCGGCGCTGCTCGAAATGGTCGACAACACCACGATGGCGGCCGGGGTCGAGTCTCGAGTTCCCTTCACAGACCATCGAATCGTTGCGTTGGCTCTGCGCATGTCGTTCTCAGAACATTTGCGTTGGAAGGATCCCTTCGCACCGGTTCGGGCGGCCTTCGCTCCGATTGAGAAATTTAGCGAAACGCTCGACGTCTCCAAGGCTGCATTGCGCACTCTTTACAGTGATCGTCTACCCGCAAGTATCATCACGAGAAAGAAGCGCGGGTTTCCATTGCCCTTGGGTAAGTGGGCGATAGACCAAAGCTCGGCACCCTTTCGTGATCTGCTCTTCGGAGGATCTGCCGCGATCGCTGATTATCTCGATGTTGGCGCTCTCCGGCGATGGTATGCACGCCGCTCTCAAGCGGCGAACGATACATTCGGAAAACAACTGTGGTTGATCTGCAATCTAGAAGTGTTCCTTCGTCAACATCTTCATAGATGTTGGTAGGATGGTTATGATGGCTCTTAGGCGGAACGTACTGATCTGTTAGACGCAGACGCGCTTGTTGCCGCGACAACCTCATCTCTCGAAGAGAAGATCGTATCCGGATCCGTTTTTCGTGAGACAGCGAGCTGCGAGATGGGTCGCGACTCATTGTTTTTGCAGCATGGATCAGAGCACGAGTGTTGCAGCACAAACCGAGGTCATCGATAAGTCCGTCGGTGACTGCGTGAGAAACGGCGGAGTTGATGCAATGGACGAGAAGTTGGCTGTCACCGCTGTAATACTCGATTTCGCGGCAGAACGTACAGTGTTCACATGGAAAGGACAGACCATAGTACCCTTGGCGCTTATCGAGGGGGAACCATTGGTCCAAAGAACATTGCGGCAACTCGAAGACGCTCGTGTCGCAAGGATTATCGTGGTCCACGCCTCTGACGAGGTGCGAAAGGTCGCCGAAGGTTCGCACATGGGCGCCGCTGAAATCTTCGTCGTCGACGACCTGGATTCGGCTGATCACCTGAAGGCAGTACTCGCATCCTCTGAGCCTCATTCGAGAGTTGCAGTCTTCATCGTCGCCGCGAACGTGGCGTTCGCGGATGGTGTAATAAAAGATTTTATCTCAGCGCAGACCTCCCACCCTTGCAGGAGACGGCGCGTTCTCATTGAGGCGCCCTCACACGGGGGAAAGAAGGCCGCTTTGCCCACAAGCCAGCCGACGTTGAGCTACGTGGGCGAGGCTATGAGTCCGAGTCTCGTGGGCTGCGTCCGCGCAACCGCAGGCTCGTTGATGGAACGCGGCGAACTACTCGACCGGCATGACGCAAGTGCCGACGAGACTGCGATCGCGCCAGGAGGGACGGTAAAGGTAATTCGTGACGCTCTGGATCTGGAGATCGCGAATTTTCTGTTTTCTCCAGCGGAGGCGCGATACCATCGAGTTAGCAAAGGATCAGGAGGGTACTGGAGCCGTCCGATCGCGGAACACTTGTTATTGTGCAATTCTTTCTTTCCGCCGGCCCGTTTCTTTGACCGACTCGCCGATCGATTGCGGGATGTCTTGACCTTCTATCCTTCGGGCCAAGAGCATCTGGCAAGGCTCGTCGCGCTCATGACTGGGCAAGCGGCCGAGCACATTGTGGTGGGTAGTGGCGTCACCGACATTATTCAAGCCTTATATGCTGTGATCGAGCCGAGAATTTCTATTCCAACACCCACCTTCGATATGTTACAGATAGCCCTCCCGCCGGAACGCGTGTCCTGTTTCGAGCTTCCTGAGCCCTTCTTTGATCTCGATGTCGATAAGTTTGGCGCATTTTCGCTTGAGCGACAGGCAACCGCCGCGGTTGTCGTGAATCCCAACAACCCATCGGGTCGGCTGGCTAAAGTCGGAGATCTTCGCCGACTTGCGAGCACGCTTGAGTCGGTGAACTCCGGGCTTATTGTCGACGAGTCTTTCATTGATTTTCCGCGCGACGGGCTGCGACAGAGCTTTGAACCGTACGTGGCCCAGCACCCAAACGTCATCATTCTAAAGAGTCTTGGAAAGGTGTGGGGGCTCGGCGGGATCCGATTGGGTTATATGTTGAGCGCCAATACCGAATTAGTATCAAGGGTACGCCAACGGCTGCCCCTATGGAATGTTGACGGTGTTGCGGAATACGCACTTTGGATAATCCCTGAATTCCGCGCCGATTTGCAGGATAGCCTCGAACTAATCCGTGCGGCGCGTGAGCAGCTCGAGGCATCGCTCAGGGAACTGAGCGACTTTGCGATCGTGCCATCCAGCACGAATTTTGTATTCTGCAAGTTGCCGGCGTCGTGGCCATCTGGAAGCGCATTGAAGCGTTGGCTTGTGATCTACCACAATGTGCTTATACGCGAATGCGCTTACCAGACCATGAGGGACGCGGATCGTTATATCCGCCTGTCGGTTCGCTCGCTCGCGGAGAATGCTCGTTTGATCGACGCTCTGCAGAAGGCCACCAAAGTTTCTTGGCCGTAGTGGTCATTCAGGTGCCCACCCCGTCGTCTCCGGCGATATCCGCGGTCAGGCTCACCAGACTTTTTCACTTGAATGACCAACTGGCCGTCCCGGCCTAATGACCTCGCGCCCCTCTACGCATGCGCGGATGAACAGACGAGGACCGCACGACGGGACCGCTCAGGCTCATTGATAGACCTGCAAAATTCACTGCGGCCGTGATGCTGATCATGCTATGTGGTACCTTCAGCGGCGGTGAACGCATCAACGTTGCGCACCTTAGTCTAGAGCTCAGCTCGTTCACGGGAACCACGGCAGGCATTGAACTTCGGAAGGAAAATCTCAAGATTCGTCATTTGGGGAAGGCCCGCAAGAACGACCGCTTTTTCCCGTTTCGGGCCGAACTCGCTCATGCTGGCAAAGCTCGCGTGGTCGACGCCCGTGGCAGTATCTCCCTCGGCGGGATCTTTGAGAGGATCATTGAAGAACACGAATTCGACGTCGGCCCCGGTCACCACCACCCAATGAGTGATCGTTTTGGCTTCGAACTCAATGCTGACCATCACGATAGGATACCACCCCACTGCCATCCATTTCGAGAGGTCGTCGAGGCTGTAAGTGCCAACATGGACAGGGATGCCGCGCTGGTATGCTTCGGCTAGATCTCGCTGCTGGAGAATCTGCATCACCTCCATCTCGCCGTCTTGTGAAGCGCGAGACTCAAGAAAAAGCCCATCGTGGCTCACGACAACAAGCGCGGCGAAGCCGCGGCGTTTGAGGGCTAGTGCCAGACCAATCGGTCCACAGCCGCCGTGAATGGTCGTTGCCTCTCGCCAGATCTCGAGCTCGGCTCTTTCACTGGGCTGATATCGCTCGTCCAGCGCGGACATGACCATCATCAGGGAAGATGGTCCACAGGTGAACTTCCTCTTTTGCCGATACAGAGGGACGTTCCTGACCATTTGATTCTTTGAGCTCTCGAGGTCCGGACGCGACATGACGTCACCTCAGATAGACGTGAAAGATGCTGGGCGAGGTCCCGTCTGGCGCAGAGACTCGCTAATTGTCATGAGTGCGATTGCCGTCGCTGCGATTACGAGTCCCGGCGCGAGGGCGATCCACCATGCGCTCATCAAATAGTCTCTGCCGAACCCCACCATATTCCCCAAGCTGGACATTGGGGGTTGAATCCCCAATCCCAGAAAGCTCAGGGTGCTTTCCAATAGAACCGTCTCGGTGAGCCCAAGGGTCATGCCGACCGCTACGGTAGGCGCACAGGCTGGGAGAATATGCCTTGCGTAGATATGGATCCGCGAAGCATTGTAGGTCCGCGCCGCCGTTACATGGAGCCGATTGCGGGCCGTCAAAGCCAGCCCTCTCGCGATGCGGGCGTGGCGCTCCCAACCGTGCAAGCCTACAAGACACACAAAGAGTCCGAGCGAATTGCCAAAAATCGTTATGACAAGCAGTGCGGTCATCATGAACGGGACGGCAGCCTGCATGTCGACAAGTGCCATGACTCCCTCATCGATCAGTCCCCCAAGCTCGGCAGCGAGGAAACCCAAGGAAACGCCCAGCAGGGTACTTATGAAGGTCCCGCCCGCAGCAATGAGCATGCTGATCTGGATCGAATATATTAAGCGAGCCAGTACGTCCCGCCCGAGCTCGTCAGTGCCCAACAAATGTTCCGGCGTGCCGCCGAAGAATAGCGGTGGCGAAAGTCGTGCATCCAAGGAGATCTCTGCTGGGTGATAGGGGGAGATCACCTGGGCCAGTGCAGCAATCAACAAACATCCGACAATCCACATCGAGGCAACATAGAGTCCCACCTTGGGTGGCTTACGCGCACCGCATCGGCCTTTCGAAGATCGAAAGATGTTCCAAGTCCATTCACGCGCCCAGGCGGTACTCATCTATTTCTCCGAGGACTTCGACCGCGGATCGAGCCAGGTGTAACCGAGATCGACGGCCAAGTTGGTCATGATCATCGCGGTGCCAGCAAGCAGGACAACTGCCTGCACGACTGGAACATCTCTGTTCCCGACGGATGTGACGAAGAGATTTCCGATACCCGGCCATGAGAAGACCGTCTCGACCACTGTCGAACCAGTTACGGCTCCGCCGATGAGCAGGCCAAGTATGGTCAAGATCGGAGCCGCCGCATTGGGCAGTACGTGATGGATCAAGATGCGCCGGTACGGAATGCCACGCGCAAACGCAGCCAACACATAGCGACTATCCAACGATTCGCGAACGGCCACGCGGGTGTACCGGGCAAGCACGGCGGAGCTTGCGGCCGCCATAGTCACTGCCGGCAAAACCAAGCTGCGCCAGCTCTCGGCGTCACCGGTCGGCAACCAATTGAGCTGAATTGAGAACACGAGCATCAAGACGATTGCCAGGAAGAAGCTGGGAACGCATAGCCCCACGACGCTCGCGATAGCGCACGCACGGCCTATGAGCCTCGACGGAAACACCGCGGCAGCTATTCCTCCCGCAATGCCCGTTAACGCTGCCAAAGCAAGAGCAGAGCAGGCGAGTGTCAGCGTCAACGGAAGGTGGCTGAGGACGACACCGAGGGCATCGTGTCGATAGACGTAAGAGACGCCTAAGCTTCCTCGGGCAACGTTACGGAGATAGGCCAGGTATTGCGCCAGCATCGGGCGGTCGAGCCCCAATTCGCCCGAGTATGCGGCGCGCATGTCCGGGGTGGCGTCCGGCCCAAGAAAGACGGTTACCGGATCGCCCGCGCAGCGCATAAGAATGAATACGCTTGTCACCATCAGAACGAGCGTGATCAATGCGCGGGCGATTTTGCTCGCAAATACCTTCTGGTCGTTGCGCCTCATGCGGTTATGACCTCTCCGCCGACAAGTGCCGACGCTCTCCGGGCTGCGAACAACGCGCGGGTGACGCCATCTCACTCCCGAGTTCAGAATTGGGCACCGCCCTGAGCAGGGACTTCATGTAGTCCGTCTTTGGCTCGAGCAGTACCTCATCGCGTGAACCGCTCTCAACGATGCTTCCGCGCTTCAGGACGGTAATTTCTGAGCAGAGGTAGGCCACGGATCTGATATCATGGCTGATGAATAAGAGGGACAGGCCCCGGCTGTCACGCAGATCCGACAGAAGGTTCAGGATCTGGGCTTGAACAGTCATGTCAAGTGCAGAGACGGGCTCGTCACAAATCAGAACCTCGGGGTCGAGAATAAGCGCTCGCGCTATATTGACCCGCTGCGCCTGTCCGCCGCTTATCTGATGCGGCAACTTGCCAAGGATCTCGCCCGATAAGCCGACGGCGGAAATTGCTGCAGCGAGCCGAGCCTGACTATCGGAAGACTTCATCTTGAAGTTTACAAGCAGAGGCGCGATGATTTGTTTGCCGATCGGGGTGGCTGGGTTCAATGCGTCGAGAGGGTTCTGAAAGACAGGTTGGACACGCAGGCGGAATGCAGCCAATCGATTCGGCGTCAGCAACTCGCCGTCAAAAAGGATCTGGCCCGCTTGTGGCGCTGTCAGCCCAAGCAGAAGCTTCGCGATGGTGCTTTTGCCGCTGCCGGACTCCCCGATCAGCCCATGGGCTTTCCCATGACGGATGCTCATGTTGATGTTGCGCAGCCTCGAGCCGCCGAGGATCTCCGCAGCGGAGCGGCGAGGAGCCCGGTAACAAGAATCGACATTGCGCAGTTCGAGGATCGGTTCCGAGGACGCGCGCGCTGTACGAAGTCGAGGCGGCCCGATTGGCGAGGTCATTTCATGCCTCCAAGTTGTGGCATGCCACCAGCTGTTGTGGAATGCCCTGCATCCCGGGCCTCATGTGTTGGCACAGGTCCAGCGTTCCGGAGCACCGAGAGGCGAAATGGCAGCCGTCTTGGCGCTGAGTAGGTTCAGGGAGGCTACCTGCAGAGCTGTGCAGACGGCGGGGATGCCCCGAAAGTGGGGGGACAGCGGAGAACAGCGCGCGTGTATAGGGGTGCAGGGGAGTTCGAGCGACGAGATCGGCGCGCCCGATTTCGACCAACTGCCCGGCGTAGAGAACGCCGATGCGATCCGACCGCTGCACGGCAACTCCCAGATCATGGGTCACAAAAAGGATTGTCATGTCTGAGCGCAGCCGCTCGAGCAAGTCGAGAATCTGCTTTTGCGTGGTTACGTCAAGAGCCGAGGTCGGCTCATCTGCGATGAGAAGCTTCGGCTTCATCGCGAGCGCCATTGCAATCATGACGCGCTGATTCATTCCGCCGGACATCTCGTGCGGATATTTTTTCATCGTCTCTTTGGGATCTTCGATCCCCACATCGCAGAGTAGATCTGCAGCTTTTTCGCTGGCCTCTCGCTTGCTCAAGCCACCGACAACCTGGACAGTCTCCCGAAGCTGGAATCCAATGGCCCGAACCGGGTTAAGGTATAGACTTGGCTGTTGGTAGATCATCGCACGCAAGCGCCGATCGACATCGGCAAGAGGCCTGCCTTCAAAGTGAATATCCCCGAGACATCTCAGCTCGGAACTTGCTAATCCCATGATGGTCGAACACAAGACACTCTTTCCGCTGCCACTTTCGCCAACAAGCGAGAAGAACTCACCTTTCCGCAAATCGAACTGAATGGCCTCCAGGAGGCGAGTCTCGGGCCGATCTGCAAGAACAATGGTCAATCCGGTAATGCTGAGAAGCGGCGGGCTGCCAGCCGCGATGGCGGGGCGGCCGGCATGCCCGTGCTCAATGGTTTGGACATGAAGTGCTCCAAGAGCATGCGAACTGGTTTGGCCCATGATTCAACCTTCCGAATGCTTCTTCTTCGTCTGGCCCAAAGCTGTCTCGGCAAACGACTAGGCGTTGATTGCGCCCGGCCGAAAATCCATCAAACCGGTTGGCGTCGGTGTCCACTTGATGTTGGCCCGCTTTCCGAAGAACTCGCCAAGTGAATGAAGCACCGTTCCTGGTGGATCAATCTCGTCGAATATGTCGAGCATCTCTTGATAAGCGCCTCGTCTTTCGACCGTGTCCTGAGCCGTCAGCAAGACCGTCTCCAGCACATTGAATCTGTCGTTCCGCCAATATCCACTCCTCTGAAAGGTGCTCTGAGACCCCCAGCGCGAGACGAACGATGCGGTCGGGTCGGGGTAGTATGTCCCATCGGATGAGTTGTTGACACCGCGGCCTAACCGATCTTCCACTTGGGACCAATTCTCTTTCATTTGAATATCGACGTTCAGGCCGACCGCCTTCCACATTGCTGCGATGGCTTGAGTTTCGATAAGCTCAGCCGTGTAATAGTTTCCGACCGTTTTGAAAGGAATTGCTGCCCCGTTATATCCGGCTTCGGCAAGAAGTCGCTTCGCCTGTTCCGGATTGTACCGAGGGATTGGCCGGTCAGGATTGTAGAGAACGCCGTAAGCAGGGTGTTGATGGGACGGCGGCACACTTATGCGCTTGCGCCAAATACTTTTGACAATGGCCTGCCTGTCGATCGCCAGATTCATGGCGCGCCTTATGCGCGGATCCCGCAACACCTCGTTGGTCGTCGAGTCATAGACCAGCGTGCGGAAGGACATCGTGTCGCCTCCAACGACGTCCAAATGGTTGTCTGCGGTCAGGATATCGAACTGATCAGGCGCTACGGTTGTGATGATATCGAAGTCGCCAGCGCGAAGGCCTGCGGCACGCGCCGCTGGTTCCCGCACCATCCGAAACTCGATCGTCTTCAGCGGCGGCCTTCCACCCCAGTACCCGTCGTGCGCCTCGAGGCGTATGTAGCGATTTTCGACGGCCTCAACGACTCTGTAGGGACCCGCCGCTATGGGAGCCCTGGCCCATCGGTCGAATGTCGCCGCCTTCAGATAGGCCGACTCCGAGACGATGCCGGCTCCATATGATGTCAGGCGTTTGGCAAAAACAGGATCGGGCGTCTTGGTGCTGAACTCGACAGTATGTCGACCAGTCGCCCGCACCGCGCTCATCGATGGAAAGCTGATCTGGCCAACACCATAACCCGGACTGTCCTTTGCCAACATACGCTCCGGACCGAAAGTAAATACGACGTCCTCTGCCGTTAACTCTTGACCATCGTGGAATCTAACCTCTTTCCGGAGAGACACGCGATAGGTAGTGCTGTCGAGAGTCTCGATGCTTTCAGCCAACATCGGCCGAAGCTGCCCGCCCCGTTGATAATCAATTGCGAAGAGCTTGTCGTAAATACTCTCGAGCACCCGGAAGCTCACGAGCGCCGTGGCACGGGGATGGAGCGGGTCGAGCTCGACGCGCAGATCCTGCATTGCGATCCGAAGTTCCGCTCTGCCAGCGTCTTGGGCAAGGACAGAGGTCGATGGGAGCAAGCTCAGCCCACCGATTAGTTTGAGAACCTCGCGTCGGGTACAGGTATCCATCACACAGCCTTTAGTTGCGTCACTACCGATCGCGGCGCCCCTAGTGGACGACGCAGCATCGAGTGCTCACGCTTGGGCGGGGCGGACCGCATGATTGTTTTTCCGAGAAGCGGTTCGCGTGTCGGAGATATAATTCACGCCATGTGACACCATCATGACAGGCCTAGGTGCCTAGGTCGCTCTGGACAAGAAGGCTGGCACCCTCGTACGTTGAGGCTCGCGAGTCGGAGCTGAAAAATGGTGACCGAATGAAATTTGTAATTGTTGTGCTCGATGGCCTTCGTCCTGACCAGCTAGACGAAGCTGTCACTCCCAATCTCGCCGAGCTGTCCAAAATGGGCCTTCGACTTGCCCGCCATACCTCATCTTTTCCCAGTGAGACGCGCGTTTCATCGGCCGCCCTGGCCACGGGCGGCCACTGCTCGGCCCACGGAATCATCGGCAACCGTTTTTTGGCAAACGGTCGGTCGATCGACGGATCTTCGCTCTCGGCGCTCCTGACGCTCGGCAGCCAATGCGATGGCGTCCTCACCGCCACTACGATCGGCGAAGTCTTGGCGGCTCATGGCCGAGCGATGCTGTCGATCGGATCTCAGTCCCAGGGCTCTTTCGGACTTTCGAGCTGGGGAAGTTGGCAGTTGGGCGCGCCGGCATTCTGGGTTCATGCCCCAGCAGAGTTTAGTGACAACGCGGCGGTTCGCCGTATTGCATCGAGCTTTCCAACGCTTCCTCGCGACGAGCGTCCGGCGCTCGCTACCATCGAGCGTGTCACCGATTTGTTCTTCTCGTTTCTTAACGAAGAAGCTCTACCGGAGGTCAGCCTCCTTTGGCTATCGGAGCCGGACATTACATATCACATGTTCGGACTTCAGCATCGTACGGCGCGTGAGGTACTCCGCGAGGTCGATCGGCAGTTCGGGCGTATTCTCGCTTGGTGGACTGAGAAAGGAAAGAACGAAGGAGTTCAGCTTATTGCTGCGTCCGATCACGGACACGCCACCATTGGAGAAAAGGTCTCCGTAATGGACCACCTGCAGCGGTCGGGATTCAAGGTTGGACACGAACTCACGCCCGACGTAGACGCCGCAATAACCGCTCAACGGACTGTAAACATTTGGGTCCGGGACAGAGAGGGCCATCTCCTGACAGAGTTGTATCACAGCCTGTCGGAGGAGCCATGGTTTGGCGTTGCTTTCTCACGTAAGGCCTCCGATGGCGCTCCACTTATCGCCAACACTTTCCCGCTTTCCGCGGTCATGGCCGAACACCAACGAAGCGCGGACTTGTCGTTTGTTCTCGCCGATTGCAGCGCGGCTAATCGGAGCGCTTCGCCCGATGCCGTGTACTACGATGGGACCTATCCGATCGGCGTTGGTATGCACGGAGGGCTTTCGGCGCACGAGCTGTCTTCATTATGCATCCTTGCTGGCGATTCCTTTAGAAGCGGAGTTGTTGCTGCCCCAACCAGCATCGTTGATCTGGTACCGACGATCCTTTCCAGCTTGGGACTGCCGCTACCGTCGACTGTTTGCGGCCGTGTCATCGATGAAGCTTTGCGAGATCGCGAGGACTCAGGTCGGCATGAAGTCGAAGATGCGAGCGTCTCAATTGCCTATTCAGCGCGCCGGGCAACTGTCTTCCGGGAGCTTTACCGACAACGTCTTTATCTAAGGGGAGCGGCCGTAAGCCGGCTGGTAGAACCGAAGGATGATAAACCGGGATGCTAGCCTGGCGCAATCGGAAGCCTCAACCACGGACCATTTGACCTATGTATCAAGGAAAGCGCTGGGAATTTGTTCGATCGAACATCGAAGAAGGTATTGCGTCGAGCCGATTTCGGCCAGGTGAAAAACTTCCGAACGACGTGGAGCTTGCTCTCGAATATGGCGTCAACCGGCACACGGTAAGATACGCCATTCGCGCACTTGAGCAGGAGGGACTGCTCCGGGTCGAGCAGGGGAGAGGCACTTTCGTTGTCGAACATCCCACACCCTATCTTCTTTCCTCTCAAACCCGGCTGACCGATAACCTCCTTTCGCAAGGCCACTTGGCACGTCGTAAGATCCTGTCTGCTGCAACCATACCGGCAGACGAACGGCTCGCCCGCTATCTCGACTTGCAAGCTCGTGACGATGTGCTGCGCATCGACACGCTGAGCTACCAGGACGACCTCCCAATCGTCATTGCGCATAGCTACTTTCCGGCGAAACGCACCCCCGGCCTGCTGGACAAATTTTCTGGCGCCAACTCGATCTCGACGGCTCTCAGGCGCATCGGAATTGACGACTACTCGCAGCAATGGGTGACGATAAGCGCGCGTCTGCCCTCCGCGCAGGAGGCCCGCCTCCTTGGAATGTCCACTTCGGCGCCCGTCTTCGTCAAAGAGAGCCTTGACTGCTCCGGCCGTATTCCGATCAAATTTGGCGAGAATGTACTGTGCGCGCCAAGAATCAGCTTCAAATTCGACTTCAGAGAGATTTGTTCCGCAGAGCAGTCGCGTGCAGGAAAGCCTCGATCCGGAAAAGCGCAAACGACAAAATCGAAATGATCTGCCTCCTTTAAGGTCTAGGTATAGTCCCATCCATGCAGTCAAAGCGGCTGCCGGCCAAATAACTGTGCGCTACCATCATCGCTTGAAGGAGGGAGTTTCACAATGCATGCCGGGACGAACCGCACGCGTTCAGCTGAGTCAATGGGCCGCCGCGCTAGTTGCGGCTCATTACCGTCAAGCTTGCGGTCCTTAGGTGTTGTTGTGGCTGCCGACGTTAGAGGCAGCCGCGAATGTCCTGAAAAGACCCGACGGCAAATCTTCCGTGACCGTCGTGAATCTCACCCCTAGGCGGTTGTATCGGCTTTTGCGAATATGCGCTCGGCAATACGCAGATCTTCCGCGTCATCGATTTCGTACCACCTGAGATCATCGCATCGCACTGCAGCGAGCTGCAGGCCTCGTGTTTCAACGAGATCGGCAAGAAGCTCCTCGGTGTAGACCTGGGTAGCTCCGGACCTGATAATATCATCTAGGGCGGGAATGACCGCCTTCCGCAGAGTAGACGCGGACAGTCGTAGTAGATTCATCGTCTTGTAAAGAGGCGGGCCATCCGCGACGAGATTTTCCGCCGTTTGCTTCAAGCGAAATTCTGAAATGAAGCCAAGATCGGACAACACGACCGCTGATCCCTGCATCAGCTCATGGAAGGGAGCGACAGCAGCCGCGTCCGACGCTTCGCTGACGATCAGGTGCCGCAGTACATTTTCCTCGAAGAAGACGTCGCCCTCAAGAAGAAAGCAGTCTCCGGAAAGGAGAGCGTCACGCGCCAGCCACAGCGAATAGGCGCTGCCGGTACGGTCGTAAACAGAGGATTCGACGTATTTGACTGCGACCCTGTCAAAGCGGCTGCCGCAAGCATCTTGGATCGCGTCTTTGCGATACCCGACAACAATCGTCACCTGTTCCACGCCGACACGCCCGAGATTATGTAGTGCGTTGTGTAGGATGGGAGTGCCCTTAACTTGGACGAGGGGTTTCGGGCCTAGATCCGTTAGCGGCCGCAGACGAGAGCCAACTCCAGCGGCAAGAATGACAGCATTTTTAGGAGTATTCACAGACATTTCATTCGCTTTCTTATCCCGTGTGTGAATCCGTGAGCGTTTTGAACGTCTCTGTTCAGTCTTGGGCGCCGCCGCAGACCTGTCAGATTGCCCTAAGATTGAAAGACGTCGGAATGATCATCATCCGGGGATACCGGCGCATTAGCCGCTATGTAGGGCTTCTTACCAACTGGCCGGGGAAAGTTGTTCCGCCGTGTCAAAGCGTCATCAGGATTACAAAGTCGACTGCGTGTTGGTTGACACTGAAGCAGGACTGACGAGAGGCGAGGGGTGTTCGCATCGCGCGGGCTTTTCAAGAGTACAACGTTAGGTGATAAAACCTGTCACCATAGATTAGCGGGGCGGCAGATATCGCTTTTCGGCCGATGCGAGTTCGTCATACCTCAGAAGCTCGAAGATCTCGCTGACAGAGGCGATATGAGATTCAATGCTCGCAACGCCCTCCTGAGCGGCAATACTATCGCAGACATGCCGCATTGCAGCTGCTGCAGCTCGCATAGAGTGATTGGCCCAGATGACCGTCGAGATGCGCGCATCACGATAGGCTGAGACTGGCGTTCGATAGTATGTCGTCGGAACAATCACAACAGGTAGTCGGTTCCGCCACTCGCTGACAAACGAAAGCATCTCGTCCGCGGTACTCTTTCGCGAGTGAATCAAGATTGCATCGGCTCCTGCGTCGGCATAGGCATGAGCACGCAAGATGGCTTCGTTCAATCCATGGCCGGCGATCAGCGCTTCGATTCTGGCCACGAGAACAAGGTTTTCAGCGACCGTATCCTTCACGGCCCGCAGACGACCGGAGAATTCATCGATATCGGCGAGCGGATGCCGCTCACCAATGAGCGAGTTCATTTTCGGAAAGCAGCTGTCCTCGAGCGAGACGCCCGCCGCGCCACCCTGACGGAGTTTGCGTGCGAGTAGGCGCGCATTGTTGAAATTGCCGAAGCCCCCGTCGCCGTCAACGAGCACAGGTAGCTCGGTCGAGTCCACTATGCGTTCGACGCTCTCGACGAGCTGGGTCCATGAAGCTTCATTGGCATCGCGGTAGCCGAGCGAGGTAGCAATCGACAAGCCAGACGCCCAGAGCCCCTTGAATCCTGAGCGCTGGGCGATTGTAGCGGACAGGCCGTCATGCGCCTCCATCAGAAACGAGAGCTCGCCATTCGAGCAGACCTGGGCACGAAGCATTTCGACAGACGAAGGCCGAGTGCATTGATGACCTGCGTTAGGCCGAACGGATTGTGGTTGATACTGCATACAGAAATCCTGGAGGCCGAGCTTCGATTGGCGCAAACTTCACTGTTCATATCTTTTTGTCGTGATGCCGATCAATGACCAGCGTTGGTAGTTTATTGGGACGCAAAAGCTTGCATGATCGCCATAGGATTGGCACCGAACGCTAGGCTTTCGTTAAGGTGAGGGGCGTCGAGCCGACACGCTGGAAAGGAAAGCTTTGGTGCAAATGAAGGATCTCGGCTCGCGAGCCGGGTGCTACGGCCCTTCACAGAGCATTCACCCTGGCTGGAGAAGCGCCTCGTCAAAAGGTGATATCCACCTCACAGATGTTGACGCAAATATCGACTGCTACGATTGTCGTAAATGCTGCTGTTGCATTTACGACATATGTCGCAATCCCGTCGATAGGGCTGCAGTTGGATGGCAGTCTCCCGAGAATGGGACCGGCAATCTCCCAAGAACTTGTCCTGCCGCGAGAGTTTGCGGGTGCCACTGACTGGCATGGCATTTGCTGATCTCGTTCCTAGTCCTCTCGGGTCCAGGAGAAATTCATGGCGGATATGCAAGAGGTTGTGCTGTCGGAACGGGAAAGACAGTGTTTGCGATGGGTCGAGGAGGGGAAGTCATCCTGGGCCATCGGAGTCATCCTGAAAG